>NZ_JBHWJZ010000002.1:0-375414 GCF_042731085.1 Streptomyces sp. NPDC059875 | reverse complement strand
CCACCACCCCGCTAATTCTATACCACCTCCGGGGCCCCCCCGCGCGGCCGCCGTCCCCCCCCCCCCGCCCCCCCCACCGCCGTGAGCGGCCATCACCTGCCCTTCGGACCTAGCGGCGGGTGGTGCGCCGTTGGAGCGGGTGGATTGACTCTGGACTTACTTCATGACGCCGAGCGACGCGTAGTCGTAGCGGCCGTTGTAGGCGTCGGCCGTGTAGACGTTGGTCAGTCGCGAGGAGCGCCAGATGATGTTCTTCTCGTGGGTGAAGGGCAGGTAGACCGCGGCCTCCGAGACCTTCGTGTTGATCTGCTTGTAGAGGTCGCCGGCCTTGGCCGGGTCGGTCTCCTTGAGCGCGTCGTCGAAGAGCTTGTTGACGGCCGGGTCGTTCAGCTGCGAGAAGTTGTTGTTACCGCTCTGCAGGATGAAGCGGCCGTCGACCAGCGGCTGCAGGAAGCCCTGGCCGGACGGGAAGTCGGCGCCCCAGCCCATGATGATGATGCCGTAGCCCTTGTCCTTGACCACCTTCGGCGAACCGATGATGCCGGAGGTCTGGGCGCCGTCGAACTGGTCGATCTGGGCGTCGATGCCGACGGCCTTCAGCGACTGCTGGAGGGACTCGGCGGTCGCGATCTCGATCTTCTTGTTGTTGCGGACCGCGATGGTGGTCTTGAAGCCGTTCGGCTTACCGCACTTGGCCAGGGCCTCCTTGGCCTTGGCGAGGTCCGGCTTGCCGGCCAGCTTGCCGTACGGGTCGGCCTTCGGGTCGGCACCCTTGATCGCCGGCGGCAGCATGTTGGTGGCGATGTCGCCACCGGCCTGCGGGCCGCCACGGGCGGTCTGGAGGGACTTGGAGTCGGCCGCGTAGATGATCGCCTTGCGGCACTCGATGTTGTCGATGACCGTCTGCGGGAAGACCGCGTAGCGGATGAAGCCGGTCTGCGGGTTGTCCGCGTTCTCCTTGTGCTGCTGGAGCACCTTGGCGCGGGCCGCGGCGCCGACACCGGTGGCGTTGATGTCGAGGTCGTACTCGCCCTCGATCAGCCGGTTGTCCATGTCGTCGGCGTTGGTGGTGAACTTGACGCTGATCTTGTCCGGCAGCGCCTTGCGGACGGTGTCCGTCTTGGCGTCCCACTTGTCGTTGCGGACGAGCAGCATCGACTTGTTCGGGGTGTACTCCTGCCACTTGTACGGGCCGGAGGAGAAGGGCTTCAGGCCGTACTTGGCCTGGGTGTCCTTGTCCTGGCGGACCGGCGAGGCGGCGGGCATGGCCAGCATCTGCAGGAAGTCACCGTTGGCGACCGGCAGCTTGAAGACGATGGTCTTGTCGTCCGGCGTCTCGATCGCCTTCAGGCCGAGCTTGTCCGGCGTGGTGTCCTTGTAGGGACCCTTGTACTCGCCCTTGGGGTCGAGGACCTGCTGGAGGTAGATCGGGCCGCCGGAGATGACGTCCTGCGCCCAGATGCGCTCGATGCCGTACTTGATGTCCTTGGAGGTGATCGGCTTGCCGTCCTCCCAGGCCACTCCGTCCTTCAGGGTGAAGGTGTAGGTGAGACCGTCCTCCGAGACCTTGCCGGTGTCGGTGGCGAGGTCGGAGACCAGCTCGGTGGAGGCGGCGCCCGGCTCGGCCTTGAAGGTGACCAGCTGGCGCGTGTAGAAGCGCATGTAGTCCCACACGAAGCCGTAGTAGCCGCGCTGCGGGTCCCACGAGTCGGCCTCCTGCGAGCCGATGAACTTCAGTTCGCCGCCCTTCTTGTCGGAGGCGTTGGCGACCTTGTTCACGGCGGCGTTGAAGCCGGCCGCGCCGGAGCCCTTGCTGCCGCCGTCGCCGCTGCCGCCACCGCAGGCGGTGGTGACGACCATCGTGGCCGCCGCGAGCAGCGCGCCCGCGGCCATTCTGCGCCGCTGAGAGCTGTTCAGAGTCATGGTCTCGCAACCTCCGGAATAGTGGCGGCCGTTGTGACGGTCCGCCGGTGTTGATTGCCTCCTGTCACCAGCGGCAGGGGCGGGTCTGTACGGGCGTGCGGGCGGTCAGGGGACGTGGCTGACGGGGGTCAGCGAGCGGCCTTCGGGTCGAGCGCGTCGCGCACGCCGTCGCCGAAGAGGTTGAACGCCAGAACGGTGATGAAGATCGCGAGGCCGGGGATCACCATGAACAGGGGGTCCGATTCATAGGTGGAGATGGCCGTCGACAGCATCTGGCCCCAGGAAGCGGTGGGCGGCTTCACACCCGCGCCGAGGAAGCTGAGGGCCGCTTCGGTGAGGATGTTGGTGGGGATCATGAGGGTCGCGTAGACCATGATCGGGGCGATCAGGTTGGGCAGCAGCTCCCGGCGCAGGATGTAGAGGCGGCCGGCGCCCAGGCTGCGGGCGGCCTCGACGTACTCGCGCTCGCGCAGCGACAGGGTCTGGCCGCGGACGATCCGGCCGACGTACGGCCAGCCGAAGAAGCCGATCACGATCACCAGCGCGCCGATGCGGACCCCCGAACCGGAGAAGCCGAGCAGCTCGTTGGGGAGCACGGAGACCAGCGCGATGGTGAACAGCAGCTGCGGGAAGGCGAGCATGACGTCCATGACGCGGCTCAGCGCCGCGTCGACCCAGCCGCCGAAGTAGCCGGCGACGATGCCGAGGATCGTGCCGAGGACGACCGCGAAGATCGCGGCGAGGAAGGCGACGAGCAGCGAGATGCGGGCGCCGTAGACGATGCGGCTGAAGACGTCGCGGCCGTTGACCGGCTCGACACCGAGGAGGAAGTCGCCGCTGATGCCGCCGTAGGAGCCGATCGGGGTGCCGAAGAGCGGGTCGATCTGGTCCTCGTGGAACTCGTCCGGCGGGTGGCCGAGCAGGCCCACGATGACCGGCGCGAAGATCGCGACGAGGACCAGGAAGATCACGATCGTGCCGCCGGCCAGCGCGAGTTTGTCGCGCTTGAGCCGGGTCCAGGCGATCTGCCAGGGGGAACGTCCCTCGATCGCCTTGCCCGGCGGCGCCGGAGGCACGGCATCGACGGCGGCGGTCGACTCGGCCGCACTCGTCTCGTGCAGTGGTGCCGTCATCGTGGTGAGGACCCCTCTCGGCCGCCGGTAGCCGGCCCTTGCCCGCCGCGGGTAGCGGCTTGGTGGAACAACTGCGGGGCACCGGCCAGGAAGGCCGAACGCCCGGTGTTCCGGGGAGTCTTCAATGTGTTCGCGATCACCCGCCAGACCTCACGGTGAATGTTTGCTCAACCGTGATGCGGTTCGTTGCCTTCCGTTATCCGGACTCTGTGATCGTCTCAGCGGACCATCTCGCCCGCTATTCGGCCAGAACGGACATGTACCCCAACCCCTCTGCGACAGGAGTGAATTGGGGTGACGGAACGGACGTATCAGTACGTGCGGGGCACGGCCGGAGGGTAGCCGTAACCGGGGGCGTGCGGCGCGGGCGCGGCGTGCGCGTCACGGTCGTAGAACGGGCGCGCGTTGGCCCGCAGCCACATCGCCACCGGGTCGTACTCGTCGGACATCGCGACCGTCGAGACGGGCAGACCGTCGGGGACGGCGGAGATCGTCTGGCGCATCATCGCCCGCACCGCCTCGACCGAGGCGGCGGAGGTGTCGTACAGGTCGAGTCCGATGGCGAGGTACGGGGATCCCAGCGCGGGCTGCACCCAGGCCCGGCGCAGCGCCCGTACGGACGGGGTGCGATGGGCGTTCTGGGTCAGAAGGGCATAGAACTGGGGGATTTCCAGCGCGGGTTCGGAGAGCCGCAGCGGTCCGGCGGGCATCCGGTCGAGACCGGTGGCGATTCGGCGGAGGTCGGCCCAGGGGATGCCGACGCCGCCGTTGGCGTCGTGCGGGTTGAGCCAGATGCCCCAGCGGTCGGGGTAGAGGGCGCGGGCGATCTCGCGGCCTGTGACCACCTCGTGGGCGCGGCTCCAGCCGGAGGCGGCGAGCTCCTGGGCGGAGGTGACGCACGGGGCGTACCCGAAGCCGTCGACCTCCATGTTCCCGTACTGGGCGTCGGGCGAGCCGGGTGCGCCCTGCCAGAGCAGCATCCAGACGTCGCCGTCGGCGAGGGCGTGCAGCAGTTGCTCGTACGCGTCGTAGCGTCCGGGTGCCACCTGGCGCAGCATGTGCTCGACCTTTCCGGCCGCGGCCGTGCCTGACGCGCTCACCCTGGGTCCCGCCCCTCTTCCGTCCACCGAACCAGCTTAATTACACGGAGGCCCGCTGATAGAAGGGGCGCACCTGCTCCAGCATCCAGTCGCCGACCGGGTCCTGCGCAACGTCCAGCAGGATGAGATTGACCGGCCAGGCCACCTCGACCCGGCCGAGCGCGCGGCCGAGCGCGTCGAGCGGCGCGTTCCGGTCGACTCCGTCCCAGGCGGCGAGCTGGACGCCGACGAAGAGGGCGGGTTCGGTGCCCTCGACGCTGGCGAGGGCGCGGCGCGCGGTGACGACGACTCCGGTGGCCTCGAACTCGGCGGACGCGGCGGCGAGGAAGTCGACGGGGTCGTCCTGCCAGTCGGGCTCGAAGAGCCGGACCCGGCCGCCGCTCGCGGGGCCGTCCAGCGGGGTGCGGCCGACCCGGCAGAGCTCGGCGACGGCGGGCGGGGGCAGCGGGGCGCCGACGGTGCCGCCGGGGTTCACGGCGATGCCGAGCTGCGGGGGCAGACCGCGGGCGAAATCGCGGGCGGGGGCGACGGTGAAGGACATGTGGGCGCCGACACAGGCCAGGAACTGCTGCTCGGAGCTGAACACGGGGACGTAGGGGAGTCCGTCGATCTCCATCGTGGGCAGATCGAGGTCCCGGCTCTCGGGGCTGCCGCCGTTGGGCAGGGGAACCCAGACGGGGCTCCGTCCGAGCACCTCGACGAGCCGGCCTCCGGCGGCGGGGTTGCCGAGCGAGGCCGCGAGGACCTCTTCGAGCTCGTTGCCCGGCCACGTCACATCCACGGTTCCCGTATCCCCTTCTCACGCGCCCTGGTCACGGGCCCTCGGGGCAGAACCCTAACGCCGCCCTGGCGCCGCCGTGGCCAAAAGCGCACGGAGTACCCCGGTCCGGATCGCCGGAGCACCCCGGTCCGGGCCCCCGCGCACCCGGTCCGCATCCCCGGAGCACCCCGGTCCGGATCGCCCGGCAGCCGTCAGTGCTCGCGGAACGTGATCCTCCGGAGGGCACCCGCCGCGTCCCTGTCGAGGAGGGTCGCCGAGGCGCAGCCCCGCGGCAGACGGCCGGACTCGACGGAGTGCAGCAGCCGGCCGACGGCCCGGCGGTGCCGGGCGAAGGCGTATCCCGACACCCCTCGGCCGCGCTCGCGCTGCCCCTCCCGGGCGGCGGCCGGTGTGACGTCGAGCAGGACCAGGTGCAGCGCGCCGCCCCGGCGGCGGGCCTCGCGGGCGAGCCAGTTCCGCACCCAGGACTGGGTGCCGCAGTCGTGGACGACCACGCTCCGCCCGGAGCGCAGCGCCCGGCGCAGTCCGGCGTAGTGGGCGATCCGGGCCAGCGGGCGGTAGACCGCGTACGGCAGGAAGCGTGGCAGTCGTGCTTCCCAGCGCTCGCGGGCGTCCTGCGAATCGATGCCCAGGCCCTCGGCCGCGCGCCGCATGAGCGTCGACTTGCCGCTGCCGGGCAGCCCGGAGACGACGACGAGGTCACCGGCGGCGAAGGAGAGCACGCGCGGGCCGCGACCGCCGCGCTCGCGCAGATCGCGCAGCAGGGACGTGGCGGAGCCGCGCCTTCGGGTCCTGGCCCGGGCCCGCTGGGCCGTGAGACCCGCGCCCGTGGCGTAGGCGCCGGTGTGCTGGATCGTCATCGTTTCTCCCCCTGTCGGGTCCGAGGACCCCCCTGCCCACGAAGTGTAAAGAAGCGGTAATGAGGCACAAGCGATTTGCCGATCAGACCCCGCGTGCAATGATGTGCGCGCCAAGCGCACACAACCTCATACCGGCCGCTCGAATCCGCGCGGGAGAGTCCCGGAACCACCACGGTGGGCCCCGGGCGCCGAAGGAGCAAGACCCTCCCTTGAATCTCTCAGGCCCCGTACCGCGTGGATGAGGCAGATCTGAAAAGCGGGACGTCGTGTGGCGTTCCCACCCAAGGTGCAAGCCGACCTCTCGGTGACGAGATGCTCTCGGTGAACCTCTCAGGTTCCATGACAGATGGGGAGGACGTCCTCGCCCGTCATGTTTTCCGCCCTTGGGACCCGGGAGCCACCCCATGAGCACTGCACCCCGCCTGACCGCCCTCGATGCGCTGCATCGTTCGCTGGGCGCGACCATGACCGACTTCGCCGGCTGGGACATGCCGCTGCGCTACGCCAGCGAGCGCGACGAGCACAACGCCGTCCGCACCAAGGCCGGCCTCTTCGACCTCTCCCACATGGGCGAGATCACGGTGACCGGTCCGCAGGCCGTCGAGCTCCTCGACCACGCCCTGGTCGGCAACATCTCCACCGTGGGCCTCGGCCGGGCCCGCTACACGATGATCTGCCAGGAGGACGGCGGCATCCTCGACGACCTGATCGTGTACCGGCTCCAGGACCAGGAGTACATGGTCGTCGCCAACGCCTCCAACGCGCAGATCGTCCTCGACGCGCTGACCGAGCGCGCGGCCGGCTTCGACGCCGAGGTACGGGACGACCGTGACGCGTACGCCCTGATCGCCGTCCAGGGCCCGGAGTCCCCCGGCATCCTGAAGTCGCTCACCGACGCCGACCTGGACGGTCTGAAGTACTACGCCGGCCTCCCGGGCACGGTCGCCGGGGTCCCCGCGCTGATCGCCCGTACCGGCTACACCGGCGAGGACGGCTTCGAGCTGTTCCTGAAGCCCGAGCACGCCGAGGGCGTCTGGAAGGCGCTGACCGAGGCCGGCGCCCCGGTCGGGCTCATCCCCTGCGGCCTGTCCTGCCGTGACACGCTCCGCCTGGAGGCGGGCATGCCGCTGTACGGGCACGAGCTGACCACCTCGCTCACCCCGTTCGACGCGGGCCTCGGCCGGGTCGTGAAGTTCGAGAAGACGACCAACGAGGGCGACTTCGTCGGCCGCAAGGCCCTGGAGGCCGCCGCCGAGCGCGCCGCCACCAACCCGCCGCGCAAGCTCGTCGGCCTGATCGCCGAGGGCCGCCGCGTCCCGCGCGCCGGCATGGCGGTCGTCGCGAACGGCGAGGTCATCGGCGAGGTCACCTCCGGCGCCCCGTCCCCGACGCTCGGAAAGCCGATCGCCATGGCGTACGTGGACGCGGCGCACGCCGAGCCCGGCACGCAGGGTGTAGGTGTGGACATCCGCGGCACCCACGAGCCGTACGAGGTCGTGGCGCTGCCTTTCTACAAGCGCCAGAAGTGACGTTTCACACGCCTGAACGTCTCACTCCTCGTCTCATCCCGTAAGACCCGCGTACATCAGCACTCCCCCGATCCAGGAGAATCACGACATGAGCAACCCCCAGCAGCTTCGCTACAGCAAGGAGCACGAGTGGCTGTCGGACGTCGTTGACGGCGTCGCGACCGTCGGCATCACGGAGCACGCGGCGAACGCCCTCGGCGACGTCGTCTTCGTGCAGCTCCCGGAGGTCGGTGACACGGTGACCGCGGGCGAGTCCTGTGGCGAGCTGGAGTCCACCAAGTCCGTCAGCGACCTGTACGCGCCGGTGACCGGTGAGGTCGTCGAGGCCAACCAGGACGTCGTGGACGACCCCTCCCTGGTGAACACCGCCCCGTTCGAGGGCGGCTGGCTGTTCAAGGTCCGCCTCGCCGGCGAGCCGGAGGACCTGCTCACCGCCGACGAGTACACCGCCTTCACCGCCGGCTAACCGAGACCCCCTAGGGATCGATTCATGTCGCTTCTGAACACCCCTCTCCACGAGCTGGACCCGGACGTCGCCGCCGCCGTCGACGCCGAGCTCCACCGCCAGCAGTCCACCCTCGAGATGATCGCCTCGGAGAACTTCGCTCCGGTCGCGGTCATGGAGGCCCAGGGCTCGGTCCTCACCAACAAGTACGCCGAGGGCTACCCGGGCCGCCGCTACTACGGCGGCTGCGAGCACGTCGACGTGGCCGAGCAGATCGCCATCGACCGGATCAAGGACCTGTTCGGCGCCGAGTACGCCAACGTCCAGCCGCACTCCGGCGCCTCCGCGAACCAGGCCGCGCTGTTCGCGATCGCCCAGCCCGGCGACACGATCCTGGGCCTGGACCTGGCCCACGGCGGTCACCTGACCCACGGCATGCGCCTGAACTTCTCGGGCAAGCAGTTCAACGTGGTCGCGTACCACGTGGACGAGGCCGGTCTGGTCGACATGGCCGAGGTCGAGCGCCTGGCCAAGGAGCACCGCCCCAAGGTGATCATCGCGGGCTGGTCCGCCTACCCGCGTCAGCTGGACTTCGCCGAGTTCCGCCGGATCGCCGACGAGGTCGAGGCGTACCTGTGGGTCGACATGGCCCACTTCGCGGGTCTGGTCGCGGCCGGCCTGCACCCGAACCCGGTCGAGTACGCGGACGTGGTGACCTCCACCACGCACAAGACCCTCGGCGGCCCGCGCGGCGGCATCATCCTCGCGAAGAAGGAGTTCGCGAAGAAGCTGAACTCCTCGGTCTTCCCCGGTTTCCAGGGCGGCCCGCTCGAGCACGTGATCGCGGCCAAGGCCGTCTCGTTCAAGATCGCGGCCTCGGAGGAGTTCAAGGAGCGCCAGCAGCGCACCCTGGACGGCGCCCGGATCCTGGCCGAGCGCCTGGTCCAGGACGACGTCACCGCGCACGGTGTCTCGGTCCTGTCCGGCGGCACGGACGTGCACCTGGTCCTGGTCGACCTGCGCAACTCCGAGCTGGACGGTCAGCAGGCCGAGGACCGCCTCCACGAGGTCGGCATCACGGTCAACCGGAACGCGATCCCGAACGACCCGCGTCCGCCGATGGTCACCTCGGGTCTGCGCATCGGTACGCCGGCGCTCGCGACCCGCGGCTTCGGCGACGAGGACTTCGCCGAGGTCGCCGACATCATCGCGGAGACCCTGAAGCCCGGCTTCGACGCCGAGTCCCTCAAGGCCCGGGTGATCGCTCTCGCCGAGAAGCACCCGCTGTACCCCGGCCTGAAGTAATTTCGTACCCTTTTGTTCGTACGAAGCTCCGGGGCACCGCGCACACTGGACAGTGAGCGCGGTGCCCCACCCCCTTTTTCCGCTCTTCCTGCTCCGTTCTGCACCACCCCGGCAGACAACGGCGTCTAGCCCCCCACAAGGAGTTCCCCGTGGCCATCTCGGTCTTCGACCTGTTCTCGATCGGCATCGGCCCGTCCAGCTCCCACACGGTGGGCCCGATGCGCGCCGCCCGGATGTTCGCCCGCCGGCTGAAGAACGAGGGGCTCCTCGCCCACACCGCCTCGATACGGGCGGAGCTGTACGGCTCGCTGGGCGCGACCGGCCACGGCCACGGCACGCCGAAGGCCGTCCTGCTGGGCCTGGAGGGGAACTCCCCGCGGACGGTCGACGTCGAGACGGCGGACGAGGAGTTCGAGCGGATCAAGTCGAGCGGCCGGATCAATCTGGTCGGCGCGCACGAGATCCCCTTCGACTTCGACGAGGACCTGATCCTGCACCGCCGCAAGGCGCTGCCGTACCACGCCAACGGCATGACGATCTTCGCGTACGACGCGGAGGGCGCGCTCGTCCTGGAGAAGACGTACTACTCGGTGGGCGGCGGCTTCGTCGTGGACGAGGACGCGGTCGAGGGATCGGACCCGATCATCCCGGACGACACGGTCCTGAAGTACCCCTTCCGCACGGGCGACGAACTCCTCCGCCTCGCGAAGGAGACCGGCCTGTCGATCTCCGCGATGATGATGGAGAACGAGAAGGCCTGGCGCACCGAGGACGAGATCCGCGAGGGCCTGCTGGAGATCTGGCGGGTCATGCAGGCCTGCGTCTCGCGCGGCATGTCCCGCGAGGGCATCCTGCCGGGCGGTCTGAAGGTCCGCCGCCGCGCCGCGAACACGGCTCGCAAGCTGCGCTCCGAGGGCGACCCGGCGGCGCTGGCGATGGAGTGGATCACCCTCTACGCGATGGCCGTGAACGAGGAGAACGCGGCGGGCGGCCGCGTGGTCACCGCCCCGACGAACGGCGCGGCCGGCATCATCCCGGCGGTCCTGCACTACTACATGAACTTCGTGCCCGGCGCGGACGAGGACGGCGTGGTCCGCTTCATGCTGGCGGCCGGCGCGGTCGGCATGCTCTTCAAGGAGAACGCCTCGATCTCCGGCGCCGAGGTCGGCTGCCAGGGCGAGGTCGGCTCGGCCTGCTCGATGGCGGCCGGCGCCCTCGCGGAGGTCCTCGGCGGCACCCCGGAGCAGGTCGAGAACGCGGCCGAGATCGGCATGGAGCACAACCTGGGCCTGACCTGCGACCCGGTCGGCGGCCTGGTCCAGATCCCGTGCATCGAGCGCAACGGCATGGCGGCGGTCAAGGCGGTCACGGCGGCGAAGATGGCGATGCGCGGCGACGGCAGCCACCTGGTCTCCCTCGACAAGGTCATCAAGACCATGAAGGAGACCGGCGCGGACATGTCGGTCAAGTACAAGGAGACCGCCCGCGGCGGCCTCGCGGTGAACATCATCGAGTGCTGATCACCGCGCGCTGATCCCCGGGGCGGTCGGGGCCTCCTGGGGCCTCGGCTCGTTCCGCAGCAGCGGCACCGGGCCGCGCAGCGCGAAAGCTCCGGGGAGGTCCAGCCGGCCGCCCCGGCGCTGGGCGATCACCGACCCCTGCACCCCCAGGCTCGCGTCGACCGCGCAGTTCCCGGACCGTACGCCGGTCAGACAGGCGTCACGGACCACGCAGACGAGCCCGGAGATCCAGAAGACCGCGGTCAGCTCCACGTCCAGCGTGCCGATCTTCGCGCCGTCCACGTAGACGTCGACGTACGGCCGGTGGGTGGAAGTGACCCGATGGGTGGCGAGCGCGACGACCTCCTCGCTGCCCGGCAGGTCACGGGTGCGGCGCGCGGCTGACTGCAGCGCGGAGTGGCCGCGCCAGCCGGCGGCCGCGAGGTCGAGCACGTCGAGGGCGAGGAAGTCCTCCACGACGGTGGCCAGCTCGTGCTCGACCGCCCGGTCGGCGGCGGGGGTCCTGCCGCGTACGGGGGCGAGCACTGGCCCGGCCGTGTCATGGGCGCGCAGCGGGGCGTCGAGCTCCTCCCCCTCGCCGAGCAGGAACGCGCGGACGGTCGTCGGGGTCGTGGGAGGCGCCACGGGCGCGGGCATGGTCATCGGTCCTCCTCGTCGAGGGTCTGCCGGCCGGGGTCCGGGTGCGGGTCGAGCCGGGTCGTACGGGTGGGCGGCTCGCCGGGCGGCCGGTACTCGGTCACCTCGGTGGTGCCGGTCGCGGGCCGCAGGGTCGCCCGGACGTGGTTGCGGACCCAGCGGGGGCCGCGGTGCAGTCGGCCGAAGTAGACGGCCGCGGCGGCGGCGAGGGCGAGCGCGGTACCGGTCGTGGAGCCGACGACCCACCCGACGGGGGTGGTCCCGCCGCTACCGGACGGGGGCTGCGCGTTCGGATCCGCAGGGTTCGGGTCGTTCGGGTCCGCAGGGTTCGGGTCGTTCGGATTCGGATCCGTCGGATTCGGATCCGTGGGGTTCGGGTCGTTCGGGTCCGTAGGGTTCGGGTCGTTCGGATCCGTAGGGTTCGGATCCGACGGATCGGGGTCCTTGGGGCCCGTCGGGCCCGGCTCGTCCGTGACCCGGTACGGCGCCTCGTCGTACTGCTCCGGATAGTCCTGGCACACCGCCCGCACCGTGTGCGTGCCCTCCGGCGCGTCGGCCGGGACGGTGATCTCGGTGGCGAAGGTGGCCTGCTCGGTGACCGGCGCAGTGGTCAAGGCCGGCTCGTCGCCGTCCCAGAGGAGGTCGACGTTCGAGCACCTGAAGCCCGTGCCTTCCGCCTGTACGGTGCTCCCCTTCGCGCCCTCCTCCCCAGCGAGGGTGAGCTGCGGGTCCCCAGGGCTCTCGACGACGTAGTCGGCGTCCGCGTAGTAGTCCGGCTGTCCGGTACAGGCGGCCCGGAATGTGTGCGTGCCCAGTGAGGTGCCCTCCGGGACGGTCTCCGTGCGCGAGAAGTCGCCGTTCTCCCCCACGGGGATGCCGGACCCGAGATCCGCCTCGTCGACGACGTAGAGGTCGACGGTTCCGGCGGAGCACCCGTCGAACCCCGAGCCCCGGACGTCGATCGTGTCCCCGATCGATCCGTGGTCCGGGTCGAGCGTGAGCGTCCGTGACCCGTCGGGCGTGGTGCCGCCGCCCCCGGTCACGGTGAAGGTGGCCGACGCGGACGTGACGTGGCCGGTGTCGACCTCGGGGTCACAGGCCACCTTGATCGTGTGCGGGCCTGTCGTGGCGTTCATCGGGACCGTGATGGACCCGGTGACCGTGTGATCGGTCTGGTCCAGCACCACCCCGATGGGGGTACCGCCGTCGAAGGAGACCGCCGCGTAGCCGCACGGGTCGAAACCGGAGCCGGTGACCGTCACGTACGTGTCGGGTGGCCCGGAGGCCGGGTCCAGTGTGAGGGAGGCCTGAGCCGCCGCCGGCGTCAGGAAGGCCGCCAGGGGTGCGAAAGCGACCGGCCCCACGCTGATCGCTGTGCTCAGAAGCACCGCCATCAGCAATCGACGCACCAGCCGCGCGGCAGTGGACATGAGGTGAGGGGGTGGGGGTTCACCCCCCATTTTCCTCCCCCGTGCGACGCCGCGCGCGTCGTGGCCGTGCCGTCAGGGCACCAGCCGGTGCGGGCCCTGACCAGCGCGTTCATGTCCTTCAGCGCGGTCAGGGCCTTCCTTGCAGGCCGGCTGCCCCTCGCTCAGCCCTGCGGGGCGGCCGGTTCGACGTCCTTGGACAGTGGCACCTGTCCGGTGTTGTCGACGTGCCGGGCGGCGACCCACGCGGCCTTGTCGCGCAGCAGGTACCAGATGCTGTTGCCGTCGATGGTCTGGGCGTGCACTTTGCTGTGCAGGCCGACCTCGGCGCCGTGACTCAGGTTGCCGATGACGGAGGAGTCCGTGCTCGGATACTTCCGCAGGTTGACGCCGATGGCGCTGACGACGGTGCCGAACGGCTGGGGTGGACTGGGCATCTTGACCTCCAGGGGAACGCCGGAGTGGCGGGAACCCGTCCGGTATCCGGACGGGTTGCCTGCACGGTAAGGCCGATTCCCGCCGGGGAGCCGGAGGCGTGCGGGGCACTCCACGACCGGCGCCCAGCCGTCATTCCGATGGTTCCATCCGTCCGCCCGGCCGGCCGCACGGGCGGCGGTTCACATACGTGTGCACGTGGTGGCCGTGCCGGGTGTGGCGCCGCCCGTCCCTGCCCGGTGGGTCAGGCCTTGTTGAGGTCGGCCCAGAACTCGTCCCAGGACAGCTTGCCGTCGGCGTTGCCGTCACGCTGGCCGATCAGGGCCTCCGCGACCGTCTCGGTGACGTTGAAGTCACCCAGCTGCGCCATGACGCTCTTGTACTCGGCCGCGGTGATGAAACCGTCCCCGTCCACGTCGAACCGATCGAATGCCTTGCGCGCCGACTCGATGTCCGCCACAGCTTCCGCCCCTTCTTGTTGCTTCGATGACGGGGGTCAGGTTATCGGTCCGACGGGTGACCGATGATGGGGGTATGAGCGACGACGTGGCACGGATCCTGGCGGCGGCGGCGCGCGGGCAGTTCCCGCCGCCGGACGGCTCGACGACGGTGGTCCCGCAGCCGAACGCCAGGGACGTCGGCGTCCTCGCCTTCACCGCGCATTCGGTGGTCTTCACGGACGAGGATCCGTCGTGGGTGCGGGCGGAGCTCGCGGCCGCCGCGAGCGACCCGCTGGCCGCCTCGATGAACCCGGGGTTCCTCGCCGCCTTCATGCGGCGCACGGGCCGGCACATGAACACGATCGACCTGCTGACGGTCGCCACGACGCTGCCCGGCGCCCCGGGGCTGCCGTTGCGCGAGATCGAGGACCCCGACCACCCCCGGGTGGCGCGGGCGATGAAGTTCCGCGAGGACGTACGGGTGTGGGCGACCGACGGCGGGGTGCTGATCCTGGGCCGGGGCGTGGCCGGGCGCTGGGAGGCGGCGATCGAGGTCGAGGAGGACGCCAGGCACCGCGGGCTCGGCCGGGCGCTGGCCCTCGCCGCCCGGCATCTGACGCCGGACGACGTCGTCTGGGCCCAGCAGTCCCCCGGCAACGCCCGTAGCGTCCGCACCTTCCAGGCGGCGGGCTACCGCCCGGTGGCCTCCGAGGCCCTGCTCATCGCGGGCTGACCCGCCGCCCGAATCAGCGGAAGACGCCGGTGTGACCGAGCGAGTAGCGGCCGGGCTGGGGGTAGACCGCGAGGCCGTGGGGGCCGCCGCCGACCGGGATGCGGGCCAGCTGCTTGCCGGTGGTCGTGTCGATCGCGTAGACCTCGGAGTCGTAACGGCCTGACAGCCACAGCACCTTGCCGTCGGCCGAGACGCCGCCCATGTCCGGGGAGCCGCCGTCCGGGAGCCACCACTTCTTCGTCAGTGAGTTCTTGGCGAAGTCGAAGACCGAGATGGAGCCCTCGCCGCGGTTGGGGACGTACATCTCCTTGGAGTCCCGGGAGATGTAGAGGCCGTGGGCGCCCTTGCCGGTCGGCATGAGCGTCGGGGTGGTGAACTTCTCGCCGTCGAGGACCCACATGCCGTGGGCCATCATGTCGGCGATGTAGAAGGTCCTGCCGTCCGGCGAGATCTTCACGTCCTGCGGCATCGCGCCCTCGAAGGGCAGTTTCTGCTGGCCGATGACCTCCATCTTCTCCGTGTCGACCTTCAGCAGTTCGCCGGAGAACTCGCAGGAGACGACGAAGTACCGGCCGTCCGCGGAGAAGTCCGCGTGGTTGACGCCGTAACAGGAGACCGGGACGGTCTTCTTCCGGTCCATGGTGTGCGGGTCGCGGAAGACCAGTTCACGGTCGAGGGAGGCCATGACGACGGCGTACTTGCCGTCCGGCGTGAAGTAGAGGTTGTACGGGTCGTGGACCTCGACGGGCTTGCCCGCGACCCCGGTGGCCGGGTCGATCGGGGTGAGGGTGTGGCCGCGGTTGTTGTTGACCCAGAGCGTCTTCAGGTCCCACGACGGGACGACGTGCTGCGGCTGGATGCCGACCGGGATGGTCTCGATCACCCGGTACGTGGCCGGGTCGATGACCGAGACGGTGTTGGAGTTGGTGTTGGGCACGTAGACCCGGGAGGGGAAGTCCTTGACCACGGGCGAGAGCTTGTTCGGCCGGTCGGCGGCGTAGACGTCCTTGGGGTCGAGGACGGGCGGCATGCCGGGCAGGCCGTCCGGGACGGCCTTCTTCGCTACGGCCGGGGGCACGGCGGCCTCCTTCCTGGCGCCGCCGCGGGGCTCGGCCCCGTCGTCCGCGGTGCCGCACCCGGCGAGCGCGGCGAGCAGCGCGGCGGCGAGGAGGCTCTTCGTACGCGTGGTGAGAGGCAGCATCAGGTCAGCAGCTCCGTGGTCGTCACCGCGCGCAGGCCGCGGCGGTCGAGGTCGGCGAGGAGGGGCGGCAGCGCGGCGACCGTGTCCGCGTAGCCGAAGTGCAGGCTCACCACCGATCCGTTGCGGATCGACCCGGTGACGTTGCGGACGACGGCCGCCGCGCCGGGCGAGGTGAAGTCGAGGGAGTCGACGTCGTACGAGAGGACGTGCGGGTAGCCGGCCCGGCGGGCGGCCCGCTGGACGGTCGGGGTCGCGTGCTGGCTCCTGGAGGGCCGGAACCAGCTGCCGATGGAGCCGGTGAGCCGGCGCAGCCGGGTGGCGCAGGCGCTGATCTCCGCGTGCGCGGCGTCTTCGCCCAGCGCGTTGACATCGAGGTGGCGCTGCGTGTGGTTGCCGAGGTCGTGGCCGCCGTCGAGGATCCGGCGGGCGAGCTCGGGGTGGGCGTCGAGCCAGTCGCCGACGGCGAGGACGGTGACCCGGGCGCCGCCCTTCTCCGCCTCCGCGAGCACGGCGCGGGCGAGGGCGGGGTCGCCCTGGCCGTGGAAGGTGAGGGCGACCCGGGGGCGGTCGCGGGGGCCGCTCGCGATCTCCACGGGGTGACCGGGGAAGCGGCGGGGGGCCGGAGCGGCGGGCGCGGGCGCGGGGCCGCGGGGTGCGGGAGGGGTCTCCGTGCCGCACGCGGCCGTGAGCGCTCCCGTGAGGGCGGCGGCGGCACCCGCCCGCAGGGCGCCACGGCGGTCGGTCGGGGTCACGCGACCATTGGACAGCCGTTATGCCCGAAAAGTAATGATTAGGCCAATTCAGGACGTTTGCGGGCCTCCCTTCCGCGTCCACCATGCGGACACGGCGAGGAAACAAGCGGTGAACCCCATACTTATTCACCATTTACAAGGTCCGTGCTCTATGTCACCAATGATTCATTGCTGAACAGTCCATCTTTGTCCGAATTTGCCCCAGTAGGGACTTTTGGCGACAAGGCCCCCTGTCTGCCATAGTCGGGAACACGACCCCCATTGACCCGGGCCAGGTCGTCCGAGCACCGTGGATACACACCCCCCCGATCCGCGGCGCTCCCTACACAGAAGCCCCCGCACGGGGGCTTTTGCGTATCAGCGGTCGGCGACCCGCATCTCGAACCACGTCGTCTTGCCGCGCGGCTGCAGATCCACGCCCCAGCGGTCGGAGAGCTTGTCGACGAGGAAGAGCCCGCGACCGCTGATGTCCAGCTCCTGCACGGGCATGAGACACGGCAGTCCGCGCGAGGGGTCCCGGACCTCGATCCGGATCCAGCCGCGGCGGCGCAGCATGCGCAGTCCGAAGACCCGGGCACCGGTGTGCCGGACGGCGTTGCCGACGAGTTCGGAGACGAGCAGGACGGCGTGCTCGGCGATCTGCGGGGAGAGCGCCCAGTGGCGCAGGACGACGCACTGGGTGAGCCGGCGGGCGATGGCGGCGGACTCGGGACGGGACGGCAGCCGGACGTCCTCCTCGGCCGGATTCCCGTACAACTCCAGCGCCTTGAGAGCCTGTTCGTCCTCGGCTGCCGGCACCCACCGCGCGGCGGTCGCACCGCCGTGCTGCCGCGGCTGTTCCACACCTTCCAGGCCCGCCATGCCCCCATCATGGCCGGACGGACCGGGCCGCGGGGCCGTTCCGGCGGAATCGATCCCCCGGAATCGATAATTCCGGGGGATTCACCTGGCATATGCCAGAGTCAGACGAACTTCGCCTTCCCCGGGCCCTCCTCGACGAAGCTGCGCATCCCGCGCTCGCGGTCCTCGGTCGCGAACAGACCGGCGAACCAGGTGCGTTCGATCGCGAGACCGGTGTCGATGTCGGCCTCGAGACCCTGGTCGATCGCCTCCTTGGCGGCCCGCAGCGCGATGGCCGGCCCCTGGGCGAGCTTCGCGGCCCAGGCGTGCGCCTGCTCGTACACCTCGGCCGCCGGGACGACCCGGTCGACCAGGCCGAGCGTCAGCGCCTCGTCGGCCTTCACCATCCGGCCGGTGAAGATGAGGTCCTTGGCCTTCGACGGGCCGACCAGGCGGGACAGCCGCTGGGTGCCGCCGGCGCCGGGGATCAGGCCGAGCAGGATCTCGGGCTGACCGAGCTTGGCGTTGTCGGCGGCGATCCGGTAGTCGGCGCACAGGGCCAGTTCGCAGCCACCGCCGAGGGCGTAACCGGTGATCGCGGCGACGACCGGCTTGGGGATGCGGGCGATCGCGGTGAAGGAGTCCTGGAGCGCGCGCGACCGCTTGACCATGGCCGCGTGGTCCATGACCTGCATCTCCTTGATGTCCGCGCCGGCCGCGAACACCTTCTCGCCGCCGTACAGGATCACGGCCCGCACGTCGTCGCGGTCGGTCGCCTCCTGGGCCAGCTCGCGCAGCCGGTCCTGGGTGGCGATGTCGAGGGCGTTCATCGGGGGGCGGTCGAGGCGGATGACGCCGACGCCTTCGGCGACTTCGAGGTTCACAGTCATACCCGGCAGGTTAGCCGCCGTTAACGGCAACGGACCCGGTGCTGTTGCTCACAGCACCGGGTCCGCCGTACGGAGTGGCTCAGGGCCCTACTTGGTCCACTCCGACCAGCTCATGTTCCAGCCGTTGAGGCCGTTGTCCGGGGCGATCTGCTTGTCCTTCGAGTTCTTCACGATCACCACGTCGCCGATGAGCGAGCGGTCGTAGAACCAGGCGGCCGGCATCGAGCTGTTGCCGGCGCCGCGGGCGTCCCGCAGACCGACGCAGCCGTGGCTGACGTTGGCCGAGCCGAAGGTCCCGGCCGAGGCCCAGTAGTTGCCGTGGACGAAGGTGCCCGAGGTCGACAGACGCATCGCGTGCGGCACGTCCTTGATGTCGTACTCACCGCCGAAGCCGACCGTGGCGCCGTTCATCCGGGTCACCTTGTACTTCTCGCTGATGACCATCTGGCCGTTGTACGTGGTCGTGGACGGGGCGCCCGCGGTGATCGGGATCGTCTTGATGATCTTGCCGTCGCGCTCGACCTTCATCGTCTTGGCGCTCGCGTCGACCGTGGAGACCTGCCGGCGGCCGATGGTGAAGGAGATCGTCTTCTTCTGCTTGCCGTAGACGCCCGGGCGGCCCTCGACGCCGTCCAGGTTGAGCTCGACCTTCACCTTGGTGCCCGCGGCCCAGTACTCCTTGGGACGGAAGTCCAGGCGGTCGTTGCCGAACCAGTGGCCCTCGATCTCCACCGCGGGCTCGGCGGTCACCTTGATGGCGTTCTCGACGGCCGCCGGGTCGGTGATGCCCCGGGTGAAGTTGATGGAGACCGGCATGCCGACGCCGACGGTCGAACCGTCCTCGGGCGTGTAGTGGCCGATGAAGGTGTTCTTCGGGGTCAGCGTGGTGAAGGTGGTGTCCTTCGCCGACTCACGGCCCTCGGTGTCCTTCGCGATGGCGTGGACCTTGTACTGCGTACCCGCGGCAAGGTGACCGACCGGCTGCCAGCTGGCACCGTCCGCGGCGATCTTGCCCTCGACCTCGGCGCCCTTGGAGTCGGCGACGGTGACCGTCGTCAGCTTGCCCTGCTCGGCCGTCACCTTCAGCGCACCGCTGGTGGCGACCGAGTCGGCGCCGTCCTTCGGGGCGATGGTGACGACCGCCTGCGACGCCGCGTTCTCCTGCTTGCCTCCGCCGCTCTGCGCCGGGTCCTGTCCGCCCTTGCCGCCACCGGCCGGGTCCCCGCCCCCGCAGGCCGTCAGCACCAGGAGCAACGCCCCCACAGCCAGGGCCTGCAGACGCGCGCCCCCGCGCCGCCGTCCACGCGTCACCCCGGCCGATATCGGCTGCCCGTTCAAAATGGTCGTCTCCCCTCGCACGGCCTGGTCTCGCCACGGCCCGCACCCCCGCACGCATCCTCCGCGCACACGGCGCTAGATAATCACACCGCAGGACACGAAAGTTCCACGCGAATGTCACCGTTCAGTCCCAGTTGATCCAGGAACCGTGCACGGGACGCAGGTCAGCGAGGGGACGACGGGGGCTCACCGCAGGGCGGAACCTGCCTTCCATTGCATCCAGTCCATGTTCCAGCCTCCGAGCCCGTTGTCGGGAGCGACCTTTCGGTCACGGGAGTTGACCACTTCCACCACGTCGCCGATGAGCGTCCGGTCGAAGAACCAGCCCGCCGGGGAGTCCGCGCTGCCGCCCTTCTCGTCCCGCAGACCGACACAGCCGTGGCTGACGTTGGCCGAGCCGAAGGTGGATTCCGCGGCCCAGTAGTTGCCGTGCAGGAAGGTCCCCGAGTCGGTCAGCCGCATCGCGTGCGGTACGTCCTTGATGTCGTACTCGCCGCCGAAACCGACCGTCCGGCCGTCCATCCGGGTCACGTCGTACAACTCCGTGACCACCATCTTCCCGTTGTACGTGGTGGTCATCGGCGCCCCGGCCGTGATGGGCACGGTCGCCAGCAGCTCGCCGTCCTTGCGCACCTCCATGGTGTGCGCGGCCGCGTCGACCAGGGAGACCTGGGAGCGTCCGACGGTGAAGCCGACCTTCTTGCGCTGGATGCCGTACACACCCGGCGCTCCCTCGACGTCGCGCAGCGCGAGTTCGACGGTCACCTTGGTGCCGGGCTGCCAGTACTCCGCGGGGCGGAAGTCGAGCCGCTCCTTGCCGAACCAGTGGCCCACGACCTCCACCGGCGGATCGGAGGTGATCCTGATGGCCCGTTCGACCGCCTCGCGGTTCTCGATGGCCCGGTTGAAACCGAAGGACACGATCATGCCGGTGCCGACCGTGGAACGGTTCTCCGGCTTGAAGTAGCCGATGAAGCGGCGCTCGGGCACGACGGTGGTGAAGGTGGTGTGCCGGGCGGAGCGCCGGCCGTGCGCGTCGAGCGCGACGGCGTCCACGCTGTACTTGGCGGCGAGCGCGAGCCGTTCGTCCGCCGCCGGCCGCCAGCGCAGCCCGTCCTCGCTGATCGCGCCCGGGACCGCGGTGCGCTGGGCGTCCTCGACCTGGACGACGGTGACCCGTTCGAGGCGACCGCTGTCCACCGACACCTCGATCGGCCCCTCGGCCGAAACGGCCCGGCTGCCGTCCTCCGGGCTGATCCGGATGACGTCGCCGGGCGCCCGCGCCTTCCCGGGCAGCGAGATGTCGATACCGCCGCCGCCGTCACCCTTGTCGGTGCAGCCCGCCAGGCCCACCATCAGTCCCGCCACCGCGAGGGCGTACCCCGCCCGCTTCCATACGTGTTTCACGACCGGCCCAACGACGACCACCCTCCAGGGGAAACGTGCGTGCGGGTCATGTTGGGAGTACGGCGGTACGGGCAGAACAGGTGGGAGGACCACGTGCGGGGAGTCGCGGCCGGGACGCCGCGGGTCCGAGCCGTGCGAGGCCCGACGAGCCGCGGGAGGCCGACAGGTGTCGAGCGCAGCCGAGCAGGAGGCGGTACGGGACGGAGTGGGGCCCTCCCCTGCCCCGGAGCGGTTCCGGCCGCCCGCGGTGTGGCCGGGTGCGCCCACACCGTTGGGCGCGCGGTGCCGGGTGGGGCCCGACGGGGTGTCCGGCACCAACTTCGCGCTGTGGGCGGGCGGGGCGGAGGCGGTCGAGCTGTGCCTCTTCGACGCCGACGGGACGGAGAGACGGCTGCCGCTGACCGAGCTCACCCATGAGATCTGGCACGGCTTCGTGCCGGGGGTGGCGGCCGGGCAGCGGTACGGCCACCGGGTGCACGGCCGCTGGGACCCGTGGACGGGCGCCCGCTGGAATCCGGCCAAGCTGCTCCTGGACCCGTACGCGCGGGCCGTGGACGGCTCCTTCGCGCTGCCGCCGGAGGTGTACGGGCACGTCCGGGACTGGCCGCAGCAGCACGTGGCCGACACCGTCCGGGACGACCGGGACTCGGCGCCGTACGTCCCGAAGGGGGTCGTCGTCCAGGACGACGACGACTGGTCGGACGACCGCCGGCCGAAGACGCCCTGGCCGGACTCCGTCATCTACGAGCTGCATGTGAAGGGCTTCACCAAGCTCCACCCGGGCATCCCCGAGGAGCTGCGGGGCACCTACGCCGGGCTCGCGCACCCGGCGGCGATCGAGCATCTCGTACGGCTCGGGGTGACGGCGGTCGAGCTGCTTCCGGTGCATCAGTTCGCGCACGAGGACCATCTGCTGCGGCGGGACCTGCACAACTACTGGGGGTACAACTCCATCGGCTACTTCGCCCCGCACGCCGGCTACTCCTCGTCGGGGACGGCGGGGCAGCAGGTCGGCGAGTTCAAGCGGATGGTGCGGGCGCTGCACGCGGCCGGGATCGAGGTCATCCTCGACGTGGTCTACAACCACACGGCCGAAGCGGGCGAGCTGGGACCCACGCTCTCCCTGAAGGGCATCGACAACCGCGGCTACTACCGGCTGCAGTCCGACGCCCGCCGGTACGCCGACTACACCGGCTGCGGCAACACCCTGCACGTGGTCCAGCCGCAGGTGCTGCGGCTGATCACGGACTCGCTGCGGTACTGGGTGACGGAGATGGGCGTCGACGGCTTCCGCTTCGACCTGGCCGCCGCGCTCGCGCGCTCGATGCACGACGTCGACATGCTCTCGCCCTTTCTCGCCGTCATCGCCCAGGATCCGGTGCTGCGCCGGGTCAAGCTGATCGCCGAGCCGTGGGACGTCGGCAACGGCGGCTACCAGGTGGGGGCGTTCCCGCCGCTGTGGACGGAGTGGAACGACCGCTACCGCGACGCGGTACGGGACTTCTGGCGCGGCGCGCTGCCCGACGTACGGGACCTCGGCTACCGGCTCTCCGGTTCGAGCGACCTGTACGCGTGGGGCGGCCGGCGGCCGTACGCCTCGGTCAACTTCGTCACCGCGCACGACGGCTTCACGCTCCGGGACCTCGTCACGTACGAGCGGAAGCGCAACGAGGGCAACGGAGAGGGCAACCGGGACGGGACGAACGACAACCGCGCCTGGAACTGCGGGACGGAGGGCGAGACCGACGACCCGGAGATCGGCGCGCTGCGCCTGCGCCAGCTGCGGAACCTGCTGACGACGCTGCTGCTGTCGACCGGGGTGCCGATGCTGGTCGCGGGCGACGAGATGGGCCGCACGCAGGGCGGCAACAACAACGCCTACTGCCAGGACAACGAGACGAGCTGGCTGGACTGGTCGCTGCCCGAGGACCCGGGGCGGCGGGAGCTGCTCGCCCTGACCCGACGGCTGCTCGCGCTGCGTCACGCCCACCCGGTGTTGCGCCGCCGCGCGTTCTTCTCCGGTCGCCCGCAGGGCGCGGACGGGCTGCGGGACCTCGCCTGGTTCACGGCGGACGGCACGGAGATGACGGAAGGCGACTGGTACGCGCCCGCGGCCACGCTCGGTCTCTACCTCTCGGGCCGCGACATACCGGGCCGCGACGCCCGCGGCGCCCAGGTCACCGACGACAGCTTCCTGGCGATCCTGCACGCGGGCCCCCGCCCCGTCGAGTACCGGCTGCCGGGCCCGCCGTGGGCGGAGTCGTACGAACTGGTCCTGGACACCACCCTGGAGGACCAGTCCCACTCCCCCGGGACGGTGCACCGGGGCGGGGGGACGGTGACGGTGGGGGCGCGGTCGGTGCTGCTGCTGCGGGTCGGGGGGTGAGGGGCGGCATCGAACGTGACCCCGCACCGGCCACCGCGGCGCGACGGCGGTGGCCGGTCCGGGGAACGGGTGGTGCTTCCCCCTGTGTGCCGCGGGCGGCACACACGCCTGGGGCACCGGCGCGCGGGCCGTCCCCGACATCCCCCGTGGCGGCTCCGCGTGCCCGTCCAGTCTCCGTGCGTCCGTTCGGTGCTGTCTTTGGCCTGGAGCGCACAGCTCATTGACGCTGCGCGCACTCCCCGTACGCGCGGTACTCGCTGGGCGTGCAGCCGTAGGCCGTGCGGAACGCCCGGCTGAAGGCGGCGTGGTGGCGGAAGCCCCAGCGGGCCGCGATGTCGTGGACGGGGGTCGTCCGCTGCGCCGGGTCGGCGAGGTCGTGCCGCGCCCGGTCCAGGCGGGCGTCGCGGATCCAGCCGGAGACGGTGACGCCGTGCTCCTGGCAGAGGCGGTGGAGATAGCGCACGGAGATGTGGTGGGCGGCGGCGATGGTGGCCGGGGAGAGTCCGGGGTCGGCGAGCTCCCGGCGGACGAAGTCCTGGATCCGCAGGAAGAGGGCGCGCCGGCGGCTCTCCGGCTCCGGCGCGCTCTCGGCGTCGAGGTGCCGGCCGGCCGTGCCGGCGAGGAGGTCGAGCAGCATCCGGGTGAGACGGGGCGCGTCGGTCTCGTCGAAGGAGGCTCCGTCGGTGGCGAGCCGGACGAGGAACTGGGCGAGCATCGCGCCGAATCCGGAGTCCGAGGCCATGCGGAGGGCGACGAGCCGTTCGGCCTCGCGGGAGGGCAGCGGGAGGAGGGCCTTGGGGAACTGGGCGACGATGTGCCCGAGTCGGCCGTCCTCGCTCCGCGTACCGCCGAGGAAGGGCAGCGAGGAGTCGTAGACCATCAGGTCGCCCGCGCCGACCGCGGTGTCCCGGCCTGCCTGGGAGATCCACATGTCGCCGCTGAGGGTGAGCGAGAGCTGGTAGTAGCCGGGATCGGCGCGGCTGATCAGCCGGGGGGTGCGCGCGGTCGTCAGCGGCGGGTAGCGCATCGCGGTGACCTGGACGGCGCCGAGGTCGAGGGCGTGCGCCTCGGCGTGGAAGTCGTCCGCGTACGCGCTGTGCATGACGGTCGGGATGAGCGCGGTGGCTGTCATGTCGTGCCACCAGCCGAAACGGTCGGCCCGGTCCAGTGCGTCGGTCGTGAAGTGGTGGACGTCCATGACTCCCCCGAGTCGCGTCGCACGTCGGTCAGTTGCGGCCCAGGATGCCCCGGTCGTAGGCGGACGCGACCGCGGCGGCCCGGTCCTTGACGCCCAACTTGCCATAGATGTGCGTCAGATGGGTCTTCACGGTCGCCTCGCTGATGAAGAGCTCGGCGGCGATGGCGCGGTTGGAGGTGCCCTTGGCGACGAGTTCGAGGACTTCGCGTTCGCGGGCGGAGAGCGTCTCGTCCGCGGGCGCGGCGGGGGTGCGGACCCGGGTGATCAGGCGGGACGCGACGGCGGGCGACAGGACCGTGCGGCCCTCGGCGGCGGCCAGGACCGCGGCGAACAGCTCGTCGCGGGGCACGTCCTTGAGGAGGTAGCCGGTGGCGCCCGCCTCGATCGCGGGGAGGGTGTCCGTGTCGGTGTCGTACGTGGTGAGGACGAGGATCCGGGAGCGGGCGCCGCGCCGGGTCAGTTCGGCGATGGCGTCGACGCCGTTGCCGCCGGGCATCCGCAGGTCCATGAGGACGACGTCCGGGTCGAGACGCAGGGTGAGTTCGACGGCCTCGACGCCGCCGGACGCCTCGCCGAGGACCTCGAAGCCGGGACCGCCCGCTCCCGGGGGTGCGGCGGTGAACATGCCGCGCAGGCCGTCTCGTACGACGGGATGGTCGTCGACGATCAGCAGGGTGATGGGCGGGCGCTCAGTCATGGTGCACCAACGGTACGCGGGCACAGATCGCCGTCCCCTCGCCGGGCGCCGTCTCCACGGTGACGCAGCCGGCGAGGCGTTCGGCCCTGGCCCGCATGCCGTCGAGGCCGAACCCGCCGCCTCCCGAGGCGGCGGTGGTGCGGGCGGGAACGCTGAGGGGGTCGAAGCCGCGTCCGTCGTCCCGTACGTCGAGGGTGATCTCGTCGCCCATGTACGAGAGGGTGACGCCGGCCCGGGAGGCCCCGGAGTGCCGTTCGGCGTTGGCGAGTGCCTCCTGGGCGATCCGCAGCAGGGTGGCGGCGACCTCGTCGTGGAGAGGTTCCTCGGTGCCGGTGACGGTGAACCGGGTGGTGATGCCGGTGCGTTCGGACCAGACGGCGACGGTCTTCTTCAGCGCCTCGGGGAGCGTGTCGTGCTCCAGCGCGACCGGGCTCAGGTTCTGCACGGAGCGGCGGGCCTCGCCGAGGCTGTGGCGGGCGAGGCCGGCGGCGCGCTGGAGGTGGACCCGGGCGACGTCGGGGTCGGGGGTGGCGGTGACGACCTGGAGCTGGGCGATGATGCCGGTCAGCCCCTGCGCGATGGTGTCGTGGATCTCGGCGGCGAGCCGGCGCCGTTCGTCGGCGACCCCCGCCTCGCGGGCCTGGAGGAGGAGTTGGGCCTGCAGGGCGGCGTTCTCGGCGAGGGCCTGTTCCAGGCGGGCGTTGGTGCGGGCGAGTTCGGTGATGGTGGCGGCGCGCTCGGCGGCCTTCTCGGCCTCCTTCGTACCGAGGTGGGAGAAGACGACGGCGAGGCAGGCGTTGAGCGCGAACAGTCCGCCGAACGCGACCCAGGTGACGAGCGAGGTGGGCGGGAGTCCGCCGGACTGGGCCCCGGCCATGATGACGGCGGTGGCGAGGAGCCCGGCGCGGGCGAACCGGCGGGGCAGGAGGTGGCCGGCGTCGAAGAAGCCGATGCAGGCGTAGACGGAGAAGAAGGGGTTGAGCCAGGTGAGCGCGAAGGCGAGGGCGGTACGGAGGACGAAGTAGACGGTGGACGCCAGGCCCGGGGCACCGAGCACGTGGGGGATGCCGCCCGGTTCGTCCTCGGGCTCCGGGAGCCCGGGCGCGAGGCGACGGTGGATGTCCCACCCGATCTGGAGGATGAGGGTCGCGGCGGTCAGGGCCGCCGCGACGGCCATCTCCGCACCGCCCATGGGCAGCACGCCCGCCGCGGTCGCCGCGAGGACCGTGGCGAGGACCAGCAGACCGTACGGCCCCCAGCTGAAGAACTGGCGCCACCGCTCCTCGACCGTCGTCGCCGTCACCGCGACCTCTCCCCCTCCGTGTCCCTCACTCCTGCCCGTCACTCCCAACGGAACCAGCGCGCCGCCGTGGTGGTCAGGACGACCGTCCACAGGGCCATCACTCCCAGCGCGGCCCAGGCGGGCCCGCCGCCGGTCGTCGCGGTGTCGAGTGCCTGCGAGGCGGCGCCGAACGGCGTGAACTCCACGATGCGTTGCAGCGTATCCGGCATGGCCTGCACCGGGACCCAGACGCCCGCGGTGAACATCGTCGGGAAGAACACGACCGAACCGACCGCGGTGGCGATCTTCTGCGTACGGGAGACGGCGCAGACGGCGGCGCCGAGGGCCAGGCCGCCGGCGATGGCGAGCAGCAGGGCGAGGGCGTAGCCGGCGAGGTTCTGCGGCAGCCGGACGCCGAAGGCGAGGCGGCCGACGGTGATGACGAGGACGGCGGAGACGAGCGCCGCGGCCCCGTGCAGGACGATCTGGGCGGTGAGGAGGGAGGCGGGGCGGACCGGGGTCGTCGACAGCCGGCGCAGGATGCCGCGTTCGCGGTAGCCGGCGAGGACGGGCGGCATGGCCTGGAGTCCGGCCATGATCAGGGCGAAGAGGACGGAGACGGGGACGTACAGGTCGATGACGCGGCGGCCGCCGAGGTCGGCGGAGGCCTCGCGGAAGGACGGGATCAGCCCGAGGATCACGAGGAGGACGGTCGGCGAGACCATCACCCAGAACAGGGCGCCCGGTTCGCGGGTGAAGAGGCGGACCTCGGTGCGGAGGACGGCGGTGGTGGCGGCGGTGCCGGCGGTCGTACTCACGGCTGGTCGGCTCCTGTCAGGTCGAGGAAGGCGTCGTCGAGGGTCGCGTCGGTGACCCGGAGCTGGTGGGCGGTGACGCCCCGGCGGGCGAGGAGGGCGACGAAGGCGTCGACGGTCGCGTCCGTCCCCTCGACCACGGTCCGCCCGTCCTTGGTCTCCACGGCGGCCGCCTGCGGCAGGGCGCGCAGTTCGGCCGGGTCCAGCGGGGTGCGGGCCGCGAAGGAGATGACCTTGGAGGCGGTGGCGCGGCCGATCAGCCCGTCGGGGGTGTCGAGAGCGGCGATCCGGCCCTTGTCGATGACGGCGATG
This sequence comes from Streptomyces sp. NPDC059875, assembly GCF_042731085.1. Taxonomy (NCBI): domain Bacteria; kingdom Bacillati; phylum Actinomycetota; class Actinomycetes; order Kitasatosporales; family Streptomycetaceae; genus Streptomyces; species Streptomyces sp. NPDC059875. Next base: position 348,029 of record NZ_JBHWJZ010000002.1, on the reverse strand, counting down.
CGGTCGCAGAGGCGCTGGGCCTCCTCCATGAAGTGGGTGACGAGCAGGACGGTCACGCCGGCGGCCCGGACGTCCTCGATGAGCGACCAGGTGTCGCGCCGGGCGCGCGGGTCGAGCCCGGTGGTGAGCTCGTCGAGGACCACGGCGCGCGGGTCGCCGACGAGGGCGAGCGCGATGAACAGCCGCTGCTTCTGCCCGCCGGACAGCTTCCCGAACCGGGTCCTCAGCTGCCCTTCGAGACCGAGCCGTTCGACGAGCCCGCGCCAGTCGGCGGGCCGCTCGTAGAAGGAGGCGTAGAGCTCCAGGGCCTCGCGGACGGTGAGCTTGGGCTGGAGTTCGCTCTCCTGGAGCTGCACGCCGAGGATCCGGGTGACGTCGGCGTGCCGGGCGACGGGGTCGAGCCCACCGACCCGTACGGTCCCGGCGTCCGGCGTCCGCAGCCCCTCGACGCACTCGACGGTGGTGGTCTTGCCGGCCCCGTTGGGGCCGAGGATCCCGAAGATCTCCCCCTCGGCGACCGCGAAGGAGACGCCGTCGACGACCACCTTGTCGCCGTAGGCCTTGCGCAGGCCCTGAACCTCGATCATTGACATGGCTCAAGGCTGTCGTCGCCGGGTGCCGGGCGGCATCGGCCATCACGCTCGACCTCCGATCAACCGATCGGTGGATTGCGGGTACGACGGACGGTCTCCGCGGCCGGAAAACCACATGAGCGATGTCAGTGGTGAACCGTAGGCTCGCTCGTGATGCCCGAAAAAGATGCAGGTACCAAGAAGTCGACCGTGCGGACCCTGCTGCGCCTGTGGCCCTATCTACGGCCGGTGTGGGGGCGGTGGGCGTCGGCCGCCGTGGTCGCGGTCGTCGCGTCGTGTCTCGGCCTCGTCATTCCGCTCGTCCTGAAGTGGATGGTGGACGGGCCCGTCGCCGCGGGCGATCCGGGCGGGGTGTGGCTGGGTGCGCTGTATCTGCTGCTGCTCGGGGTCGCGGAGGCGCTGCTCTTCGGCTTCCGGCGGTGGCTGGTGGCCCGGCCGCTGGCCGGGGTCGAGGCGGGTATGCGGGCCGATCTGTACCGGCGGCTGCAGCGGCTGCCGATCGCCTTCCACGACCGGTGGGCCTCGGGCCAGCTGCTGTCGCGCGGCACGACCGATCTGATGCTGCTGCGGATGTTCCTCGCCTTCCCGCTGACCTTCCTGTTGGTCAACGGCGTGACGATCCTGGCCGGTTACGTCCTGCTGCTCGGCCAGGACTGGACGCTCGGGCTCGTGCTGCTCACGCCCGTCGTCCCGCTGGTGATCCTCTGCGCGCTGTTCGAGACGAAGTACTCGGTCGTCGCCCGCCGCGCCCAGGACCAGGTCGGGGATCTGACCACCGTGGTGGAGGAGAGCGTCCTCGGGATCCGGATCGTGAAGGGCTTCGGGCGTCACCGCAGCCAGGCGCTCGCCTTCCGGGAGCTGGCCGAGCGGTTGCGCGGCACGGAGCTGGTCAAGGCCCGGCTGCTCGCCGGGATCTGGGCGCTCATCACCATCATTCCCGAGCTGGCGATCGGCGCGGCGCTCGTGCTCGGCACCGTCCAGGTCGCCGACGGCGAGCTGTCGGCGGGCACGCTCGTCGCCTTCCTGTCGACGGCGCTGGCGCTGCGCTGGCCTGTGGAGTCGATCGGCTTCCTGCTCGCCATGAGCCAGGAGGCCGCGACCGCGACGGAGCGGTTCTTCGAGGTGATGGACGAGGCGGAGGAGACGCCGGGACCGCCCGCCGTCCAACCGGGGTCCCGGGACGGGGTGCGGTTCGAGAACGTCTCGTTCCGCTACCCGGACGCGGCCGCCGACGCGCCGCCCGTGCTCGACCGCGTCGATCTGCACATCCGGCCCGGCGAGACCCTCGCCCTGGTCGGCGGGACCGGCTCCGGCAAGACGACGCTCACCGCCCTCGTACCGCGGCTGCACGAGGCGACCGGCGGGCGCATCCTGCTCGACGGCGAGGACATCACGCGGATGGAGCGCGAACGGCTGCGCGAGCTGGTGTCGGTGGCGTTCGAGGAGCCGACGCTCTTCTCGGCGAGCGTCGGGGAGAACGTCCTCATGGGCGCGGCGGCCGGGGCCGACGAGCCCGAACTGCGGCGCGCGCTGGACGTGGCCCAGGCGGACGGCTTCGTGGCGGCGCTCCCCGAGGGCGCGGCCACGCAGGTGGGCGAGCAGGGGCTGAGCCTCTCGGGCGGCCAGCGCCAGCGCCTCGCGCTGGCCCGCGCGGTCGTCGGCCGACCCCGCTTCCTGGTCCTCGACGACCCGCTGTCGGCGCTCGACGTGCACACCGAGGCGCTGGTGGAAGCGGCCCTGCGCGAGGTCCTGCGCGACACGACCGCCCTGGTGGTGGCACACCGCCCGTCCACGGTGCTGCTGGCGGACCGGGTCGCGCTCCTGTCGCAGGGCCGGATCGCGGCGGTGGGCACCCACCACGAACTGCTGCGAACCAACGCCGAGTACGCCTGGCTGATGTCGGGCGAGGGGACGGAGACCCGATGACGGACCCGACGCCGAAGCCGCCGAAGCCGCCGAAGGCGGACGGGGGCACGGACACACCCCCCGCTGTGGGCCCTCGGCCCGAAGGTGGGGATCCGTTCGACCGGGACGATCTGCCCAGCGCGCCCGGGGCCACCGGGGCGCTGTTGCGGTCGTTGCTCTCCGCGCACCGGGCGCGCGTGGTCGTCGCCGCGCTGGTGCTGTTGCTGCAGCAGGGCGCCGTGCAGGCGGGTCCGTTGCTCGTCGCGTACGCGATCGACCGTGGTGTGCCGGCCTTCCGGGGTGGGGACTACGGGCCCGTCGTGGCCGTCGCCGTCGGGTACCTCGGCTGCTCGGTGGCCGCCGGACTCCTCCAGTACGCCTTCGTCTGCGGCGCCGCCCGCGTCAACCAGGACGTGCTGCTCGATCTGCGCGGGCGGATCTTCCGCCACGCCCAGGCGCTCAGCGTGGACTTCCACGAGCGATACACCTCCGGCCGGCTCATCTCCCGCTCCACCACGGACGTGGAGTCCCTGCGGGAGCTGCTCTCCGAGGGGCTCCAGGAGCTGATCGGCGTCGTCCTCGCGTTCGTGTACATCGCGGCGATGCTGCTCTGGCTGGACCTGGGCATCGGCGCGGTGGCCGTCGCCTCGTTCGTACCGCTGTATCTGCTCGTACGGATCTACCAGCGGCGCGCGGCCGTCGTCTTCGCCGAGCGGTCCACCGCCATCGCGGGCGTGATCGTGAAGTTCGCGGAGACGATGAACGGGATCCGGCCGGTGCGGGCGTTCCGCAGGGAGCGGGCCAACGACGCCGAGTTCGCCGCGCTCAACCACCGGCACGAGCGCTCCAACGGCGACGCCCTCCTGGAGATGGCCCGCTATGTCGTCGGCTCGCGGCTCGTGGCGAACACGGCGGTGGCCGGAATGTGTCTGTGGGGCGCGTACCGGGTGGCGGGAGGGACGCTGGCGCTCGGTGTGCTCGCGGCGGCGGTGCTGTACATGCGGCGCCTGTACGACCCGATCGACCGGCTCGGCATGTTCCTCAACTCGTACCAGTCGGCGGCCGCGTCGCTCGCCAAGATCGCGGGCCTGCTGGCGCAGGAGCCCGGTGTGCCGGAGGCCGTCTCGCCGAGGGAGCTCCCGGCACGCCGGAACGGGAGCCCGGGGCGGGAGATCGTCTTCGAGGGCGTGCGGTTCGCGTACCGGACCGGTGGCGAGGTGCTGCCCCGCTTCGACCTGACGATCCCGGCGGGGCAGACGGTCGCGGTGGTCGGCTCGACGGGCGCGGGCAAGTCGACGCTCGCCAAGCTGCTGGCCCGTTTCTACGACCCGACCGAGGGGCGGGTACTGCTCGACGGGGTCGACGTCCGGGACCTCGCGACGCCCGAACTGCGGCGGGGTGTGGTGATGGTGACCCAGGAGGCGTTCCTGTTCTCCGGGACGGTCGCCGAGAACATCGCGATCGGGCGGCCGGACGCGACCCGGGCGGAGATCGAGCAGGCGGCGAAGGCGATCGGCGCGCACGACTTCATCGCGGGGCTCCCGGACGGGTACGACACGGACGTACGGAAGCGGGGCGGGCGGATCTCGGCGGGCCAGCGGCAGTTGGTGGCCTTCGCCCGCGCGCTCCTCGCGGACCCGGCGGTCCTCATCCTGGACGAGGCGACCAGCTCGCTGGACGTGCCGGGGGAACGGGCGGTGCAGCGGGCGATGGACACGGTGCTCGCCGGGCGGACCGCGGTGGTGATCGCCCATCGTCTGTCGACGGTGGAGATCGCGGACCGGGTCCTGGTGATGGAGCACGGGCGGATCGTGGAGGACGGGTCGCCCGCGGCGCTGGTGGGCGGGGAGGGCCGTTTCGCGACCCTCCACCGCGCGTGGCGGGACAGCCTGGTGGGCTGAGGGCGGTTACGCGTCGGCCCTGCGGCCCCGGAGCAGCGCCAACGACAGCGCCGCTGCCAGAAGCACCACCACCGCCGCTCCGCCCGCCGCCCCGTTCAGGCCGTCCGTGAACGCGGTGCGGGCCGCGGCCAGAACCTCCGGAGCGCCCGTCGCCACCGCGCCGCCGAGCGTTTCCCGGGCCGCCGCCGGCACGGAGGCCGGCATCGCGGCGGTGTAGACGGCGGCGCCGATCGAGCCGAGGACCGCCATGCCGAGCGCGCCGCCGAGCTCCGTGCCCGATTCGAGGACGGCCGCCGCGGCGCCCGCCCGCTCGGGCGGCGCCGCGCCCAGGGCGCGCTCGTTGGCGAGGGTCATGGCGGAGACCAGGCCGGCGGCGTAGACGGTGGCGCCGGCGAGGACGACCCAGAGCGGAGTGTCGGCGTCGATGAGGGTCATCGACGCGAAGCCGACCGCGGAGAACAGGAAGCCGCCGGCCATCACGTACGCCCGGTCGACCCGCCCGGCGAGCGCGGCGGCGGTGGGGGCGGCGATCATCACGCCGACCGACGGCGCCAGGCTCCACAGCGCCGCCTCCAACGGGCTCTGGCCGAGGACCGACTGCAGGTACTGGGTGAGGAAGACGGCGAAGCCGACGGTGGCGACCATGGCGAGCAGGTTCACGAGCACCGACCCCCCGTACGCCCGCTTGCGCAGCAGCGTGAGGTCGACCATGGGCTCCGCGAGCCGGGTCTGGCGGCGCAGGAACACCAGGGCGATCAGCAGGCCCGTGGTGACCGCGAGCGCCGGCAGCGGCCGCCAGCCGTCCTTGGCGAGTTCCTTGATGCCGTGGATCAGCGGCAGCAGCGCGGCGAGGGAGAGCAGGGCGCTGGTCCAGTCGAACCGGCCGCGCGCCGCCGCCCCCTTGGACTCGGGGAGGAGCGCCGGCCCGAGGATCAGGAGCAGGACCATCGCCGGCAGGTTGATCAGGAACACCGAGCCCCACCAGAAGTGTTCGACGAGGGCGCCGCTGACGACCGGACCGAGGGAGATCCCGCTCGCCATCACGGTCGTCCACAGCGTGACCGCCTTGGCCCGCTGGGCCTCGTCGCGGAAGAGGGTGCGGATCAGGGCGAGCGTGGACGGCATGAGGCAGGCGCCGGCGACCCCGAGCAGCGCGCGGGCGGCGATGAGCGCGCCCGGGCTGTCGGAGTAGGCCGCGGCGACCGACGCGAGACCGAAGAGCGCCGCCCCGCCGAGGAGCAGTCTGCGGCGGCCGACGCGGTCACCGAGCGCGCCCATGGTGATGAGGAGTCCGGCGAGGACGAAGCCGTACATGTCGAGGATCCACAGCTGCGCGGTGGCCCCGGGGTTCAGGTCGGCGCTGATGGAGGGGATGGCGAAGTAGAGGATCGAGACGTCCATGGAGACGAGGAGCAGCGGCAGCATCAGCACGCCGAGCGCGGTCCATTCGCGGCGGCCGGCGAGGGTCGTTTCAGGCGGTGTCGTGAGCGTCATGCGGGGAGCGAAGCAGTCCTCCGCGTACGGTGCCATCCCCGCCCTAGTGCACCGGCTCAGGGGTGACGAACCACCAGGTCATCACCGTGTACGGGGTGTCGGGTGCACTAGTACACTGCCCGCCGTGACGACCCCGCCGCCCTACCTCGCCATCGCCGCCGAGATCCGTCGCCGGATCCACGCGGGCGAACTCTCCCCCGGCGACCGCGTCCCCTCCACCCGGGCCATCACCCGCGAGTGGGGCGTGGCCATGGCGACGGCCACCAAGGCGCTGGCCGCGCTGCGCCAGGAGGGTCTCGTCAGGGCCGAGCCGGGCGTCGGCACGGTCGTCTCCGCGACGGCCGCCTCCGTGCCCGCGACGACCCTCACGCGCGAGCGGATCGTCCGTGCCGCGCTCGAACTGGCCGACGCCGAGGGGCTTTCGGCGCTCTCCATGCGCCGGATCGCCACGCGGCTCGGCACGTCGACCATGGCGCTGTACCGCCATGTCCCGGGGAAGGGCGAGCTGGTGCGGCTGATGACGGACGCCGCCTGCGGGGAGGTGCCGCTGGGGCCGGTGCCGGCGGACTGGCGTACGGGCCTGGAGCACGGGGCCCGCTGGCTGCGCGGGGTGTACATCCGGCACCGGTGGATGGCGCAGGCGATGGCCTCCTTCACCCGGCCGATCGCCTCACCGAACGCGATGGCGTACCTGGAGTGGATCCTGGGGACGCTGCGCGGCACGCCGCTGACACCGTTCGAGAAGCTCCACACCCACCTGACGATCTTCGCCTACATCCAGGGGCTGGCGATGGCCGACGACCTGGAGGTGCAGGCGCGCCAGGACACCGGGATGTCGGACGGCGAGTGGATGGACCAGAACGAGCCACGATTCGACGCGATTTCGGCCGGGGGCTCGTACCCCCTGCTGGACTCCCTCTCCGAGGGCGCGGACTTCGAGGTGGACCTGGAGTCCCTCTTCGAATTCGGGCTCCGGAGAACACTGGACGGCGTCGCGGCCATGATCGACGAAACGTCCGGTTAACGAACACGGCCTTTCGGGCACCGGACGAATTCCGGCCAACTTGTTGACGCGCTCCTGACAGACGCTGCTCACAACTGCCACTCTCTCCCCGACTCGTATGAGAGTTCGCGCTCCACAGCTCTGTTTGCTCTGCCCGGAGGGCCCTACCCAGTCGTCCGGTACCCCCCTCGCAAAAGGAGTCTGCGTGAGATCCACGCCCAGCCGTCGCGCCACCGCGACCGGCGCTCTGATCGCTGCCGCCGCCATGCTGGCGGTCAGTGTCCAGTCGGGTTCCGCCACCGCGGCGGACGATCCCTGGACCATCGCCCCGAAGGCCCAGGCCGGCACCGCGGCCAACCCCGGCAAGCTCCCCGCCGATCTCTCCCCCGCCGAGCGCACCGCGCTGATACAGGCGGCCGACGCCGACAAGGCGGCGACCGCCAAGGCCCTCGGCCTGGGCGCGCAGGAGAAGCTCGTCGTCCGCGACGTCGTCCAGGACCGCGACGGCACGACCCACACGCGCTACGAGCGCACCTACGCCGGACTCCCCGTCCTCGGCGGTGACATGGTCGTCGCCGAGACCAAGGCCGGCGTGACCCAGGGCGTCACCAAGGCGTCCCGCGCGGAGCTGAAGAACGTCGACATGACGGCCGACGTCGCTCCGGCCGCGGCCGAGAAGCAGGCCGTGGCGGAGGCCAAGGCGGAGGGCTCCAAGGAGACCGCCGCCGACCGCGCCCCGCGCAAGGTCGTCTGGATGGCGCAGGGTTCGCCCGTCCTCGCGTACGAGACCGTCGTCGGCGGCCTCCAGCACGACGGGACCCCGAACGAGCTGCACGTCGTCACCGACGCGACGACCGGCAAGAACCTGTACGAGTGGCAGGCCGTCCACACCGGCACCGGCAACACGCAGTACAGCGGCCAGGTGACGCTCGGCACCGCGCCCTCGTACACGCTGACCGACACCGGCCGCGGCAACCACAAGACGTACAACCTCAACCGCGGTACGTCCGGCACCGGAACGCTCTTCTCCGGCTCCGACGACGTCTGGGGCGACGGCACCCCGCAGAACCTGGAGACCGCGGGCGCGGACGCGCACTTCGGCGCCGGGGTCACCTGGGACTACTACAAGAACGTGCACGGCCGCTCCGGCATCCGCGGTGACGGCGTCGGCGCGTACTCCCGGGTCCACTACGGCAACGCGTACGTCAACGCCTTCTGGCAGGACTCCTGCTTCTGCATGACGTACGGCGACGGCTCGGGCAACACCAAGCCGCTCACCTCGATCGACGTGGCCGCGCACGAGATGACGCACGGCGTCACCTCCAACACCGCCGGCCTGGTCTACAGCGGCGAGTCCGGCGGTCTGAACGAGGCCACCTCCGACATCTTCGCGGCGGCCGTCGAGTTCTACGCCAACAACGCCCAGGACCAGGGCGACTACCTCGTCGGCGAGAAGATCGACATCCGCGGCAACGGCACCCCGCTGCGCTACATGGACAAGCCGAGCAAGGACGGCTCGTCCAAGGACGCGTGGTACTCGGGCATCGGCGGCATCGACGTCCACTACTCCTCGGGCCCGGCGAACCACTGGTTCTACCTGCTCTCCGAGGGCAGCGGCGCCAAGACCATCAACGGCGTCAACTACGACTCGCCGACCTCCGACGGCCTGCCCGTCACCGGCATCGGCCGTGACAAGGCCGCGCTGATCTGGTTCAAGGCGCTCACCACCAAGTTCGGCTCGAACACCAACTACGCCGGTGCCCGCACCGGTACGGTCGCGGTGGCCACCGAGCTGTACGGCGCCGGCAGCGCCGAGGTGAAGGCCGTCGAGCACGCCTGGGCCGGCATCAACGTGGGCTCCCGCCCCGGCGGCGGCGACCCCGGCACCGGCAAGGTCTTCGAGAACGCGGCCGACGTGTCCATCCCGGACAACGGCGCCGCGGTGACCTCCACGGTCAACGTCACCGGCATCACCGGCAACGCGCCCTCCACCCTCAAGGTGGACGTGGACATCGTCCACACCTGGCGCGGTGACCTGGTCGTCGACCTGCTCGCCCCGGACGGCTCCGTCTACAACCTGAAGCCGTTCTCGTCCTCCGACTCGGCCGACAACGTGAAGGCCACCTACACGGTCAACGCCTCCAGCGAGGTCGCCAACGGCGCCTGGAAGCTCCGGGTCCAGGACAAGGCCGCGCAGGACACCGGCTACATCAACAGCGTCAAGCTGACGTTCCCGTAGGACCGCGTAAGACCGCACAACCGTAAGCCAGGAGGCGACGGCGGCCCGGACGGACTCGTTCCGTCCGGGCCGCCGCACGTTGTGCTTAGGGTGGCCGGATGATCAGGGTGCTGCTCGCGGACGACGAGACGATGATCCGGGCCGGGGTGAAGGCGATCCTCGCCGCCGATCCGGGGATCGAGGTGGTCGCGGAGGCGGGCGACGGGCGCGAGGCCGTCGAGCTGGCCCGCCGCCATCTGCCCGACGTCGTCCTCCTCGACATCAGGATGCCGCGGCTGGACGGCCTCGGGGCGGCGGAGGAGCTGCGGCGCGCGGTGCCGGACGCGGCGGTCGTGATGCTGACGACGTTCTCCGAGGACGAGTACATCGCCCAGGCCCTCGGCTCGGGCGCGGCCGGTTTCCTGCTGAAGTCCGGCGACCCGAGGGAACTCCTCGCGGGGGTACGGGCCGTGGCCGGCGGGGCCGCGTTCCTCTCCCCCGAGGTCACCCGCCGGGTCATCGCACATCTCCCGACCGGCCGGCTCTCCCGCGCGGCGGAGGCCCGCGAGCGGCTCGAGCCGCTGACCGCGCGGGAGCGCGAGGTCGTGGCACTGGTCGGCGCCGGCCTGTCCAACGGGGAGATCGCGGCGCGGCTGTACGTGGTGGAGGGCACCGTGAAGGCCCACGTGAGCGCGGTCCTGTCCCGGCTCGGCCTGAAGAACCGGGTACAGCTGGCGATCCTGGCGTACGAGGCGGGGCTCGTGGAGGAGTGACGGCGCGGTCGGCCGGGGCGCCGCGCGGGGGTGACTTTCGTCGGGGGCGCCCGGTCGTCGTCGTCCGGCAAGCTGGTCGGATGCGTCGTGAACGTCTCCGGGACCTCCTGCTCGACCTGGGGCTGTGGGGTCTCCTCTCCGTCCCCGTGCTGCTGCGGCTCGACCCGAACGACGGCGGCTCCTGGGGGCAGGTCGCCGTCGGTGTCGCCGTGCTCGGGGTGTGCGTGGTGTTCTGCCGGGTCCTGCCGCTGGTCTCGCTCGGCGTCGCCGTCGCGGTGAGCCTCGCGTCGACCGTGGAGCTGTACACCCCGGCGTACAGCCTGGCGCTGGTCGTCTTCGGCTACCTCACCGGACGCCGTCAGGAGCACACCCGGGCCGCGCTCGCGCTGTTCGGGGCGGTCGCGGCGGCCGGTCTCGGTCTCGTCCTGTGGTCGGGGGTGTCGATCGCGCAGTGGTTCACCCTGGTCCTCGCCCTCGCGCTGGCGATCGTCGCGCCCTGGCTCGCGGGCCGGTACGTGCGCCAGTACGCCCGGCTGGTGCGGACCGGCTGGGAGCTGGCCGAGCGCATGGAGCGCGAGCAGGCGGCGGTCGCCGAACGGGAGCGGCTGCGCGAACGCTCCCGGATCGCGGGCGACATGCACGACTCGCTCGGTCACGAGCTGGCCCTGATCGCGCTGCGCGCGGCGGCTCTCGAGGTCGATCCGGCGCTCGGCCCGCGGCAGCAGGAGGCGGCCGGGGAGCTGCGGCTCGCGGCCGCCGACGCGACCGCCCGACTGCGGGACATCATCGGCGTGCTGCGCACGGGCGAGGAGGAGGAGGAGCCGGGCGCTCCGACGACCCCGGTCGGGGAGACCGTCGAGGAGGTGGTCGAGCGGGCCGGCGCGTCCGGGCTGCGGGTGGAGCTGGCGGTGACCGGGCCGAGCGGTGAGCTGCCTCCGATGGTCGACCGGGCGGTCCACCGGCTGGTCGTGGAGGCCCTCACGAACGCGGCCAAGCACGCGCCGGGGGCCCCGGTGCGGGTCGGGCTGGAGCGGGCGGACGCCACCGTGACGGTGTCGGTGTCCAACGGCGTCGGGTCGGGCCGTACGCATGCGGCGCGGGCAGGTGGCGCCTCCGGTGGCACCGGTACCGGACCCGCGGGCCTCTCGTTGCGTGGACCCGGTGACGGTCCGTCCGCCGTCACGTCCGGCGGCACCGGGCTCGTCGGGCTCGACGAGCGCGTGCGGCTCGCCGGGGGGCGGTTGAGCCACGGTCCGGACGGGGCGGGCGGGTTCGCCGTACGGGCGGTGCTGCCCCTGGAGCCGGGCGCGCCGACGGCGGCCCCCTCCGCGCCGGCCGCCGCACCCACGTCCGTACAGGAGCGGGACCGGGCACGGCGTGAGGTGCGGCGGGGGCTCGCGCGGGCGATCTGGATCCCGCTCGCGCTGGTGACCGCGCTCGGTCTGGTGATGCTCGGTTTCGGGCTCTGGACGCAGTCCCGTTCGTTCCTGGACCGGGACGACTACGTCGCGCTGCGCGTCGGCGATCCGCTCACCGCAGACGCCGAACGGCTGCCGCCGCACCCGCTGGACGGCCCGCCGGCCGCCGCCCCGGCCGAGCCGCCCGGCATGGACCGGTGCCTCTACTACCGTTCGACGCTCCTCGCCGCCGTCCCCGTCTACCGCCTGTGCCTCGCCGACGGCCGGCTCGCCGACAAGGCACTCGTGGGGTGAGACGGCGTCAGTTCGAGTTCTGCGCGTGGGTGAGGGTCTCCCAGGACACGAAGTAGTTGTCCGCGCCGGAAGGCCGGTGGCCCTCGGTGTAGATCTCCGTGTTGGTCATGGAGATCCCCATGCGCCCGTGGAGGGCGTTGTAGCCGACCTCCGTCACCCGTCCCAGGCCGGGCTTCACCGTGCCGCCGCAGAGCCAGGACGGGACCGCCGTGCCGTTCTCGTACTTCGTGTGGAAACCGAACGCGTGCCGCAGTCGTTCGGAGACCTGGGGGTAGAGGTCCGCGCCCTGGATGCGGCTGGTCTCGGCGGTGTGGACCGCGGCGGCGAGGCCCCAGCCGGTGTGGCCGAAGTCCCGGCAGGTCTCCTGGGAGAGGCCGTCGGCGAAGGTGGACTGGCCCTGCCAGTACGTCACGATCTCGTCGCGGGTGTCGATGCTGCTGTTCGGCGGCGGCTTCGGGGTGGCACCGTCGGAGGTCAGGTAGATGTACGCGGGGACCCGGCCGAGGTAGGTCCTGACGGCCTTGTCGTAGGCGGCGCGGTCCTCCAGGTGGACGGCGATGCCGATCGCCGCCTCGGTCATGATGAGTTCCCAGTTGCCGTTCTTGGTGGCGGCGCCGTTGATGACCTCGGGGAGATAGACCGTGCGCAGCATGGTCGCGAAGCGGCCGGAGTTGGCCCAGCCGCCGGTGTAGGTGTGCTTGATGATCTCGGCCGCCCGAGGCCATGAGGAGCCCGCCCAGCCGGTCTGCAGCGGGGCGTTGGAGTTGGTGTGGTCCTTGATCACGGCCGACCAGGCGTCCATGATCTCGATCGCCTTGCGGGCGTGCCGCTCGTCACGGGTGATGTACCAGGCGAGCGCCTGGGTGTACGCGGCGACCGCGTCCTGCCGCTCGTCCGTGCAGCCGTAGTTGGGGTTGGACGAGGATCCGCACTCGACGATCTCGCGCGGCTTGGGGGTCCGGGTCAGCGAGGCGTAGCCGCTCGCCATCATCTGGTCGTACGCGCCCTTCCAGGGCTGCGCGCCCCCCTGCACCTTCGACCGTACGAAGTCGAGTTGGGGCCGGGACACGACCACGCCCGGGTGGGTGAAGGTGGCGGGGGCGGCGGCCTGGACGGGTGCCGCCGCCGGCTGTTCGGGTCCGGCGGCGGCCGTCGGGGCGAGCGTGACCGCGACCGCCGCGGCGAGGGCGGTCGCGAGGGCGGGGACCAGGGCTCTGAGGCGCATGTGGGGGGTGCCTTTCGTTCCTGTATGTGAACATCGAGCGGATGAATGAACTCCGCGTCGAGCGTGGAACCTAGAGGCACCCCATGGACACGTCAAGACCCTGGTCCGGACCAACTCACCTCAGCAGTACGCCCGCCCCCTCCCCCGTCGTCTCCGTCGGCAGGGCCACCAGGCCCAGCTCCGCCGCCGAGGCGAGCAGCGGGTGGGAGGGCAGCACCCGGACCGTGCAACCGAAGGGGCCGGTACGGTCCAGGACGAGCGAGCCCTCGTAGGGCACGCGGCCCTCCAGGTCCTGGCCGCCCGCGGGCTTCAGCGCACACACCCGCGTGTCGACCAGCGCGTCGTCGGGCGTGACCCGGCCGGTGACCGCCTGGACCTCCACGTCGTCCGGGCGCAGTTCGCCGAGCGCCACCCGGACCCGTACCGCCGTCGTCGCGCCGAGCTCCGCGTCGGCCAGGTCCTCGCCGACCTCGCCGATCTCGATGTGGTCGATGGCCACCTTGGGCCAGGCGCCCCGCACCCGCCCCTTCCAGTCGGCCAGGTCCCGCGCGACGTCCGGGGCGAGGGCCCGGTGGGCCAGGGCCGCCGGGGCGTACAGCCGCTCGACGTACTCGCGCACCATGCGGTCGGCGAGCACCCGCGGGCCGAGGTCGCCCAGCGTCCGGCGGACCATCTCGGTCCAGCGGGCCGGCACCCCGTCCGCGCCCCGGTCGTAGAAGCGCGGGGCGACGCGGCGCTCGATCAGCTCGTAGAGCGCGGCCGCCTCCAGGTCGTCGCGGCGCTCCTCGTCCGTCGCCGCCGCCCCGTCGGCCGTCGGGATCGCCCAGCCGAAGTCGGGCTCGAACCACTCGTCCCACCAGCCGTCCAGGACCGAGAGGTTGAGACAGCCGTTCAGGGCGGCCTTCATCCCGCTGGTCCCGCAGGCCTCGAGCGGGCGCAGCGGGTTGTTGAGCCAGACGTCGCAGCCCGGGTACAGCTTGCGCGCCATGGCCATGCCGTAGTCGGGCAGGAAGACGATCCGGTGCCGCACCCGCGGGTCGTCGGCGAACCGCACCAGCTCCTGCACGAGCCGCTTCCCGCCGTGGTCGGCGGGGTGCGCCTTGCCCGCGACGACGAGCTGCACCGGCCGCTCGGGGTGCAGGAGCAGCGCCCGCAGCCGGTCGGGGTCGCGCAGCATCAGCGTGAGCCGTTTGTACGAGGGGACCCGGCGGGCGAACCCGATCGTGAGCACGTCGGGGTCGAGGACGGAGTCCGTCCAGCCGAGCTCGGCGGCCGCGGCGCCCCGCTGCCGCCAGGAGGCCCGCAGCCGGTCCCGTACCTCGGTCACCAGCTGTCCGCGCAGGGTCCTGCGCAGCTCCCACAGCTCCCGGTCGTCGGCCCGTTCGGAACAGCGGCCGACCTCGGGCGCGGTCCACGTCGGTGCGTGGACCCCGTTGGTGATGGAGCCGATCGGCACCTCCTCCGGGTCGAAGCCGGGCCACAGACCGGCGAACATCTCGCGGCTGACGGCCCCGTGGAGGGTGGAGACGCCGTTGGCGCGCTGCGCCAGGCGCAGGCCCATGGCGGCCATGTTGAAGAGCCCGTGCTCGCCACCGAGCGGGGTCTCGTCGCCGAGGGCGAGGATGCGGCCCACGTCGACGCCGGGGAGCTCGCCGTCCTCGCCGAGGTGGCGGGCGACCAGGCTCCGCTCGAAGCGGTCGATCCCGGCGGGGACGGGCGTGTGGGTGGTGAAGACCGTCCCCGCGCGGACGGTCTCCAGGGCCGCGTCGAAGTCGAGCGCTTGCCCGTGCGGCCCTTCGCCCGCCAGTTCCCGGATGCGTTCGAGGCCGAGGAAGCCGGCGTGGCCCTCGTTGGTGTGGAAGACCTCGGGTGCGGGGGTGCCGGTGAGCCGGCAGTACGTGCGGACGGCGCGGACGCCGCCGATGCCCAGCAGCATCTCCTGGAGCAGCCGGTGCTCACTGCCGCCGCCGTACAGCCGGTCGGTCACCTCGCGTTCGGCGGGCGCGTTCTCCTCGACGTCGGAGTCGAGCATCAGCAGGGGCACCCGGCCGACCTGCGCGGTCCAGATGTGGGCGTGCAGACTGCGGCCGCCGGGCAGGGCGAGGGTGACCCGGGCGGGGGTGCCGTCGGTCTCGCGGAGCAGCGTGACCGGCAGCTCGTCGGGGTCGAGGACGGGGTAGTGCTCCTGCTGCCAGCCCTCACGGGAGAGGGACTGCCGGAAGTAGCCGTGCCGGTAGAGCAGGCCGACGCCGACGAGGGGGACGCCGAGGTCGCTGGCGGCCTTGAGATGGTCGCCGGCCAGGATGCCGAGGCCGCCGGAGTACTGCGGCAGCGCCGCGGTGACCCCGAACTCGGGCGAGAAGTAGGCGATGGAGGCGGGCAGCTGCCCGTTCTGCTCCTGGTACCAGCGGGGGGCGTGCAGATAGTGGTCGAGGTCCTCGGCCGCGGCGCGCAGCCGGGCCAGGAACTCCTGGTCGGCGGCGAGTGCGGCGAGGCGGGCGGCGGAGACGGAGCCGAGCAGCCGGACCGGGTCGACGTCCTCGCCGCAGCGGGCCGGCGGCCGCCGGCCCGCGAGGTCCGCGGCCGGGTCGGAGTCGGAGTCGGGGTCGGGGTCGGGGTCGGGGTCGGGGTCGAGGGAGTCGAAGAGTTCACGGGTCGGCTCGTGCCACGACCAGCGCAGGTTCCGCGCCAGGTCGGTGAGAGGTCGAAGGGTGTCGGGGAGGACGGGACGCACGGTGAATCGACGGATTGCCTTCACGCGTTCCACCTTCGCAGGGGAGTACGGAGCGGAGCGGACGCACCACGCTGTGCAGCCGACTGTGCATCCCCCTGACGGTAGGCCACCTCGCCCGCCCGGGCCACGGCGCGCGGGGGTCGCGCGCCGTGGCATGCGGGGTGGCGGAGCGTCAGGGGAGCGCGCCCAGCGGCACGGTGTAGGGCGATCCCTGGTTGACGGCGGCCGGATCGGCGGCGCCGGAGGCCACGTAGCGTGCGGCGATGTCGGCCAGCTCGGCTGCGGGGATCACCTGGTGGATGTCGGTGAACCCGTGCGGGGCACGCTCGTGCGCCAGGTTGATGACGACCTCGGGGCCGAGCCGCCGGTTGGCGAGCTGGAGTTCGGTGGTGGCGGGTCTGCGGTCGCGCTCGTACGCGGTGAGGGCCTCCGCCGGGTCACGGTGGAGGGCCAGGGCGTGGGCGAGGGCGCGGGCGTCGACCACGGACTGGGTGGCTCCGTTGGAGCCGATCGGGTACATCGCGTGGGCCGCGTCGCCGATCAGGGTGGTGCGGCCGTGGCTCCACCGGTCGAGGGGCTCGCGGTCCACCATCGGGTACTCGTGGGCGGTGTCGGCGGCTTTCAGCACGTCGGGAACGCTGACGCCGTCGAACTCCCATCCCTCGTAATGGTGCAGGAACGTTTCGACAGGGACGGGACGGTTCCAGTCGCCCCGGTACTCCTCGTCCGCGGCACCGTCGGTGGGTCGGGCGAGCGCCCAGTTCACCAGCACCTCGTTCCCGCTCCGCCCCATCGGGTAGACCACGGCCTTCTGCCGGTCGTCGCCCGCGATGAGCATGAAGGAACCGACGGCACGGGCCGGCACCCGCGAGACGCCGCGCCACACCAGCATCCCGTTCCAGGGCGGGCTGCCCTCGGCCGGGTTGAGCGCGGCCCTGACCGCCGAGCGGATGCCGTCCGCGCCGACGAGCACATCGGGCTCCAGGGAGGCCCGGCCGCGCCGGGCGCCGTCGCGGTGCTCCAGCTGGACGCGGGGACGGCCGTCGGGCAGCGGCTCCACCCGGGTGACCCGGACGCCGGTGACCAGGGCGCCCGCGCCGAGCCGTTCCCGTACCGCCTCGGCGAGGACGTGTTGGAGGTGGGCGCGGTGGATCGACAGCTGCGGCCAGCGGTAGCCGGCGCCGATCCCGCGCGGCTCGCGGGAGATCATGCCGCCGGACCGGTGGTAGTAGCGCAGCTCGCGGGTGCGCAGGGCACCGGCTTCGAGGCGTTGCAGGAGCCCGAGCGCGTCGAGTTCGCGGACCGCGGGGGGCAGGAGGTTGAGGCCGGCGCCGACGGGGCTGTTCTCGCGGGCGGACTCGACGACGGTGACGCGGTCGAATCCGGCGGCGTGCAGGGAGAGCGCGGTGGTGAGGCCGGCGATGCCGCCGCCGGCGACGACGACGTGGAGGAGCCCGCTGCCGGGCAGATCGCGCCCGCCGTCCGGCAGGTAGGGCTCGTACGGGCGTCCGTGGGCGGTGTGGAGGCTCATGTCGGAACCCCCTCAGCCCGCCGAGGCGCCGGTGCCGGCCCCCGACCCGGTGCCGGCCGCCGGACCGCGGTCGGCCCCCGACCCGGTCCCGGTCCCCGCCCCCTTCCCCGCGCTGCTCCCCGCCCCGCTCGCCGAACGGGCGCCGGTCGCGTGGCGCACCATGGTCTCGTTGTCCCGGGTCAGGTCGAGGATCGAGCGCAGCAGGGCGATCGGGGCGCCGCCGCTCCCCTCGTCGTACAGGCGCAGGTCGTCGGCGTAGGCCTTGCGGGCGATGCCGATGTGGCGGGCGCGGAAGGTCTTGAGGATCTTCAGCACCCGGCCGAGCGCGAGGGCGGAGGCGGCCAGTTGCGGAGGCAGCCGTTCGATCGTCTCCCAGCTGACGGCCGCGGACAGCTTGCTGACGGCGGAGACGCCGCCGGCGTGCCGGTCGTGGAAGTCCCGCCAGGACGGCAGGCTGTACGGGAGGGAGTCGGCCAGGAACCCGTCGTAGGCGGGGTTCGAGCGGTCGCACTGCCAGAGCGTCAGATCGACCAGCCAGAGCGGGACCTGGGCGGCCGCGGGGCCGAGGTAGGTGCGCCCGGCGACGTCGATCTCCTCGAAGTAGGGGCGCAGGGTGAGCGCGAAGAACTCCGGGCTGACATGGGCGACCGTGTGGTCGATGGAGTCGACCATCGACTGGACGTGCTGGGCGGTGCGGTCGAGGGCGACCGCGAAGCCGGGGTCGTACGGTTCGAGCCGGGCGAGCCGGGAGCAGGTGTCGAGGGCGGCGACGAGACCGGGGAACGCCATCCGGACGGCTTCCTGGAGATGGGCCTCCATGGGATGGCCGGTGTACGTGCGCCGGCGCGGGCCGGGCGGGTTCCAGGTGGTGTAGTGGTGCACGGTGTCGCGGGGCACCATGTCGGTGCGGCGGCCCAGGAGTTCGAGGACCGGGAGGACTTCGGGAACGGCGGCCACGGGCTGGATGCCGTGACGTTTCAGCGAGCCGAGCAGGATGCCGAGGTCGCGCATCGCGGCAAGCGCGTCGACCACGCTCCACTCGGCGGCCCGCTCCGGGTCGGGGACGAGCGTGCGCAGGGCGACCGTGAGCGCGGGCGTATCGGCGTCGGCGTTCATCGCGGGCACCGCGGCGAGCAGGGCGTCGGCGCCGAGCGGGTCGGCGGCGCGTATCTCGGCCATGCAGTAGCGCGGATCTCCGCGTTCCTCGAGCCGGGGCGCGACTAGGTCGTACAGGGCCAACGGAATGCCCCCTCTATTTGGGGCTCGTTCGCCTCCGGGCACCGCTGGGGTCCCCCCGCCGGAGGCAGGGGGAGTGTGTCGACGGTCTGTCGTGCTCGGTCCTCCCCCGGACTTCGTCCGGGGTCCCCCTACGTTCCTCGGGGGCTGAGCACGACCTCCCTTTCGACACCCGCGGCGCCCTTCGGCTCACTCGCCAGGTCTACGTGGTCAGCGTGTTCACCGTGGTTCAGCCACCCGTCCACGGCGTGGCGGCGCCGTGGTGGGCGTGGGCAGGCGCAAGCGTACGGAGATCATCGTGGCGGCGGCGGCGAAGGCCGCCCCTACGAGCAGAGCGGCCCGGAAGCCGTCGGTCTGGGCGGCCGCGGTGGCTGATTCGGTACGGGTGGCGGCGACGGCCACGAGGACGGCGAGGCCGAGGACCGCGCCGAACTGCTGGCTGGTGTTGACCAGTCCGGAGGCGAGTCCTGTCTCCTCGGGGGC
Source organism: Streptomyces sp. NPDC059875 (assembly GCF_042731085.1). Classification (NCBI taxonomy): domain Bacteria; kingdom Bacillati; phylum Actinomycetota; class Actinomycetes; order Kitasatosporales; family Streptomycetaceae; genus Streptomyces; species Streptomyces sp. NPDC059875. The sequence continues at coordinate 329,221 of NZ_JBHWJZ010000002.1, read as the reverse complement.
CGCCTCGGCCGTCGCCGCCACGTTGGTGGTGACCATGACGAGCGGCAGGGCGGCGCCCAGGAGAAGGCTGGGGGCGAGGACGGTGGTGAGGAAGCCGCCGTCGGGAGTGAGCGCGAGGGCCAGCCAGAGGGTTCCGGCGCCCAGCAGCGCGAAGCCGAGGGTCATGGTCCGGGTCACTCCGAGCCGGAAGATCAGCCGGCCGGTCTGCGGGGCGACGGCGACGACCACGAGGGAGAGGGGCAGCAGGCCGAGGCCGCCGCCGAGGGGTGCGTACCCGAGGACGCTCTGCAGATAGACGCTGACCAGGAAGAACATCGGGAACAGCGTCATCTGGGCGAGGGCGCCGAGGAGGTTGGCGCGCCGGAGGGCGGAGCGGGCGAGGACGGCGGGGGGCACCAGGGGCCGGGCGGACCGTGTCTCGACGAGGGCGAAGGCGCCGAGGAGGGCGAGTCCCCCGGCGCCCGCGCCGAGGGTCGGCGCGGACAGCCAGCCGGTCTCGGCGGCGCCGACGAGCGCGTAGGCGACGAGCCCGAGGCCGCAGGTGCCGGTGAGGGCGCCGGCGAGGTCGAAGCGGTGACCGCCTTCGGCGCCGCGGGAGCCTTGGTTCCCTTCGAGCACCTGGAGGGCCAGGGCACCGAGGAGCAGGGCCGCGAGGACGTTGAGCCAGAGCGTGGAGCGCCAGCCCAGGAGGTCGGTCAGGACACCACCGAGTACGGTCCCGAGGACACCGCCCAGGCCCCCCATCGCGGCGAAGGCGCCGAGCGCCTTGTGCCGGGCGGGCCCGTCGGGGAAGAGGACGAGCAGCAGCGCGAACGCGGCGGCCGCTGCGAAGGCGGCGCCGACGCCCTGGGCGGCGCGGGCGGCGACCAGGACGTCGGCGTCCGGCGCGAGCCCGCCGACGGCGGAGGCGACCGCGAGCAGCCCGAGCCCGGCGAGGAACACCCGCCGGTGCCCGAGCAGATCGGCGGCGCGCCCTCCGAGCAGCAACAGCCCCCCGAAGGTGATCAGATACGCGTTCGCCATCCACGAAAGACCGGCGGCCCCGGCCCCGAGGTCCTCGCCGACGGAAGGCAGCGCGACGTTGACGATCGCGGTGTCGAGAATGAGCAGCAACTGGGTGGCGGCGAGCAACGCGAGCGCGCCGCGCGGGGCGGAGGTGGCGCTCGCCGGGCGCGTCCTCACCGCGTCGTCCCGAGGTCGTAGCCGTCCAGACAGCTCTGGGCCAGGGCCTCGCAGTCGTCCGCCGCGCCCGCCCAGGTCTGCATCGTGAGGTAGACGTGCGGGGCGCCCTGGTAGAAGCGTTCGTACTGTTCGTGACGGCCGGCGAACTCCGTGCCGAGCGCGTCCCAGGCGAGCTTGAGGAGCTTGAGCCGGCCTTCGGCAGGCTGTCCGGGCGTACGGAAGTACTGCCGCACGAGCTCCCCCAGTTCGGGGTGGAGCAGCTCGCGGGCGCTCGCCGGGGTCTGGAGGATCGCGCCGCCCGCGAGCAGCTTGATGTCCTGGACCGCCCGGGGGTACAGCTCGCCGGCCATGATCCGCTGGGCGAAGGAGATGTCCCGCCCGGGTCGCACCCCGCCCCGCCCGCCGTCGACCGGCTCCCACGACGCCTCGGCCGCGAGGACGAACGCCTTGGCCTGCGCGACCATGCCGAGCAGCCGTCCGATCGCCTGGCTGACCGGCGGCAGCTTCTCCGTCCCATTCGACCGGGCGATGAGGATCGCGAGGCCGGTGAGGAACTCCAGCTTCGTCCAGAAGCGGGTCGCGGACTGGTGCACGAAGTTCAGGTACGCCGGTGTCTCCCACCACATCGCGGCGGTCGCGGACACGTCCCGGTAGGTCAGCACCCGCTCCCACGGCACGAACACGTCGTCGCAGACGAGCAGCGCGTCGTTCTCGTCGTACCGGGAGGAGAGCGGATGGTCGAAGACGGACCGGGCCCGCTCCTCGTACGAGGTCCGCGAGATCAGCTTGAGCCCGGGAGTGTCGACGCGGACGGAGAAGCTCAGGGCGCGGTCGACGTCCTCGGGCGCGAGCGGCTCGATGGTCCCGACGAGGATCTCGTCGGCGAAGACGGCACCGGTGCCGATGGTCTTGGCGCCGCGCACCACGATCCCGTCGGCCCGGTCCTCGACGACGCGGACGTTCTCACAGGCCGGATTCGTGATGGTGAACGCGCAGTGCAGTCCGCCCTCGGCGAGCCTGCGGTGGTACGCGAGGGCGTTCTCGGCGCCGTCGAAACAGTCGGTGGTGAAGACCTCGGGCGCGGCGGCGAACCCGGCCGCGCCGGACGCCATGTAGTCGGGCGTCCGCCCCAGGAAGCCGTAACTCGCCTCCGCCCACACCTTGTACGCCCGCCGGCGCGCCACCAGGTCCTCGTACGACCGCGGCACGGCGTACGCACGGTGCACCCCACCCTTGACGAGGGCGGGCGTGTGCGGGGAGTCGTGGGCGAGGTCGAAGAGCCCGGCGAAGGAGGCCGCGGTGGCTCTGAAGGCAGGGTGCGTGGTGACGTCCTTGATCCGCTCACCATCGAGCCAGATCTCGCGCCCGTCGCGCAGTGCCTCCAGATACTCCTGCCCGGACCTCGTCACGGTGATATCGCCTCTCCTCGTGGGTCACGGCTGTGCCGATCGGCTGTGCCGGTCCCGAGCCTTCACGGCCCGGCCCCCACGAGGCAATGAACGTCCGTCCAGCGGTCCTTAAGAACCGGCCAGTCAGCTTCCGTTCATGTGGCATTTGTGCAGTTCAGCGCGCGACTACCCGGTGGTGCTGCCACCCTCCGACGACTTCGCGACGAACGACCCCAGCCCGGGCTCGGTGTAGATCAACCCCTCCTGGCGAAGCGCACGGTGCACCTTCTGCCCGGTGGCGCCGGCGATGCCGAACTCCTCCTGGATCTGGATCACTGAGGGAATGCGTGTCCCGGGTGCGTACGTGCCGTCGGCGATGCGCTGCCGGAGCACGGCGGCGACCTGACGCCATCGGGGCTGGTCGGGGGCAAATTCCATCACAATCGCCACGCTAAGCAGACCATCGCACATCAGGCGAGAGATCCCACACCTAGCATGCTATAGCTCACTACGTGTACGCTCCCCAGCACAGAGGAACCCCGGCGAGGTGGCTAGACCTCCCGGGGCACGGCCGATCTGAATGGAGCAGACCGACGTGAAAGACCTTATCCGTGCCCTCGCGCTATGGGCGAGGCTGCTGCTCGCGCCGAGCCCCAGCAACCGGCACCAGACGCGCACCATCGCATTCCGCCCCGCGACCCAGCCCTCGCACCAGGCGCGGCCTTCCACCCCCCGTTCCCCGTACGGGCTCGACGTGCCGCTGGACGCCGACGAAACGGCCATGGTCCGGCCGTACCTTCTCGCGCACGAGCGGCAGGCGCGCCAACTCCAGCGACGCCTCGCCCTGGTACTGGCGGCGGACTTCGGCATCGACCTGGACACGCTGGACGTGCACGGGCTGGGGGTGGCTTGATGGAGGGCACATGCGAGGTGTGCGGTACGGCCACAGGCCCATTGATCACGGTCACGACGGCCGACAAGGGGCGGCGCCAGATCTGCCACCCGTGCGCAGCGGCCACACCACCGCCCAACCCCCGCAAGCCGGTCCGCATGTGCGTCCGCTGCGCCCGGATCACCACAACCCCGATCACCGTCTCCGAGGTCCACCAGGCGTCCGGCCCAGGCTTCAACGTCTACGCCTGCCCCGCCTGCGCGCCCCACTTCCCTCCGCTCCCCGACGCCCTCGACCTCCTCGCGACCGGCTGGCGCAAACGAGAGCGGCGCGATCAGTAATCACCGGCAGTGGCCCACTGCAGCGGTGGTTTGACTCGACATTCAGCCCGGACGCATCGGAGCGTCCGGGCTGACCGCCAGCAGGAGACTGAAGAAAGCCCCGAGGACCCCTCAGGCGCTATTTAGAGTCGGCCCGAAAACGCTGGCGCACCCAATCTACCAATGGACCGAAGGCGCCGTTTCGTTCCGCCTCAGCAAGCCGCTCCTCTAGCTCTGCTGATGTCATGGAGTCCATTCCCAGGAGGATCTCGCAAAGATCTTGCGACAGGGCGGAGACCCCTGGTCGCGTCGGCTCAAGCAGCTCAGCAAGGAGCAACTCACGATCCAGAAGGCGCACCATCTCTGGAATCACTTCACGGCTCAAGCATTCTCGAAGTACGGATCCGCATTCCCGCTCCGCGCCGACCCCATACGACCACATCCTCCGCAAATACCCATCATCCTCCGAATCATAAGAGAGTTCGTCAGGAGGAAGGATGAATCGGGTGATGAAGGCGCCGGTCCTATCAACAGGTCGCACGGACTCACCGTCGTACCTGCTGACCCAGGCCCAAAAGACGGCAGGGATAATGCAGTAGGAGACCCCAAATACAACCTTATGCGAATCTATGCGAAGCTCCTCAAAGAAGAGAATCGCGGTATTACCGGAGCTTGAGGTCACTTTGAAGTCACTGCCCGCCCGCACCAGGCGGTGATCCTTTGCGGCTGGAGCAGCGTAATCACGAAGGAATGCTTTTATACTCACGGAGTACACTCCAATGTCCAAACGTTCACGCCGCAAGTCCGAAAAGCTGCTGCGTCGCAGCTACGCCGGTAATCGTAGCCGCTGCAGCGCCACCCTCGCCTACAGCCACACCTCCCGCCACGAGGACCCCGGCACCCATAACGATCATGGGAACGAGTATAGGGTCGAACCCTCCATTCGACGCCTGAGGGATCGTCCCGAGGCCCGGCTGGTATGTAGTGCCGGGATACGCGCCTGGTCCCGGGGCCGCGGAGGGTTGAGGGACAGGCTGAGCGGTCGCAAGTGGCGCAGCCCCCATGGGGTTAGTCGTCGGAACTCTGCTCCATTTCCTGTTCCCAGGCTTCCCGTAGATCACCGCACCTTCCTGTGGCCCAATAACAACATATCCGTTCGCTACACGGTAGGGCCCTCCGATCGTCCACCCCAGAACGGCCTTCATGCCGAGGGATCGCATACGGCTGACGTACCATTGCGCTTCGCGGACTGCTATGTTCCACTGCCCCACCGACTTCACCTCCCACACATACCAAACTCCGTGCTTCGCGTCGTATCCAAGAATATCGGGCTTTCCGTAAGAGCAGTCAGCACCTGGATTCTTCCCTGGATACATACAGACCTTGCTCGCTCCAGCGATGTGCATATTTGTCTCAATCTGCAGGATCACGCCAAGCTTCCTGGCCTGTTTCTGAATTTCCGCGATCGCTCTGGCCTGAGCCAGATCGTGGGTCGTTGTTTTGTCTCCGTAACGCCCGACGGGCGCGGCTGCCGCAGCCGCAGTCCCGCTGCCGTTCCCGTTCCCCGCGCCGCCCTTTCCGGGGTCAATGCCGTCGCCACTATTGCAAACATTGATGTAACAGAGGTCACGATTCGGGTCCGAAGGTCCGTCATCTGTACGAAGGCCGCTCGGGTCCGATGTGGTGACGGGATTGCTATTGGCATAGCCGTAGCCGTTGAGGGACTGAGGCTGGTCCGGGCTAAGCAGGGGGTCGACGCTGATGAACTGGCCCAAGGTGGGGTCGTACTCGCGCGCGCCGATGTGAGTGAGGCCCGTTCCGGTGTCGGTGGGCTTGCCGAGGAAGGTCTTGTCGTCGGGCCAGATGCCGCTGGTGGTTCCGCGGGCGGCGCCGAAGGGAGTCGTGTAGCGCTTGGTCAGGGTCTGGGCGGTTGTCTCCGGTGATGGAGAGGTTGCCGGTGTTGTGGTGGTCGGCGGCGAGGAAGTGGAGCTTCTCGGTGCCGGTTTCGTTGGTGCGTAGGGCGATGGTGGAGCCGGCCACGCTGTAGTAGCGATTGGCCCACTTCTTGGTGCCCTTGAGGTGGACTTCGGTGGAGCCGAGGTAGAGGACCATCTCACCGCTGGCGCCGGAGGCGCGGCGGATGAGGAGTTGTCCGTCGGCGTCGTAGAGGTAGTCCGTTGCGGCGGTGCCTTCAGTGAGCTTGGTGAGCTTGCCTTCGGCAGACCAGGTCAGGGACTGGGTGGTGGTGCTGCCGGCAGCTTCGGCGCGGGTGGTGGTGTTGCCCGTGTCGTCGTAGGTGTACTGGGTGGTCTCGTCGGTGCAGTTGCCGTCGGTCGTGGTGGCCGTCAGCGCGTGGGTGCGGGTGGTGTCGTAGCAGTAGGTGCGGGTGACGGGGGTGGCGGTGTTCTGCTTCTCCGTTGCCCGCTGGCCTGCTGAGTTGTAGGTGTAGGAGGTCCAGTAGGGGGCGGCTCCGCCGAGGTTGGCCACGGTGCGGCCTGAGGTGGCGCAGTCGGCGGTCTTCGGGGTCCAGGCCTCGCTCAGGCGGCGCTGGCCGTCGTAGGTGAAGCACTGGAAGTCGGCGCCGTTGCCAGTGTTGGCGTGGTCGAAGGTTGAGGTGACGTTGCCGGCGGGGTCGTAGGTGTAGGCGGTGTCGCGTACCGGGCCGCGGGTCTGGTCGTCGACGTCCGCGCCGGTCAGGCGGCCGGTGCCCTCCTCGTAGAAGTTGGTGAGGAAGGCCTTCTTGGTGCCATTGGCGGTGGAGGTGCCCAGGGTGAGCTGCTGGACCTGGCCCAGGTCGGTGTAGGACGCGCCCAGAAGGTAGCCGGATGTCCCCGAGAGACCGATGGGCAGGCTGAGGCCGTTGTAGTCAGTGCTGACGATTTCCTGGGCGAGACCACCGGCCGCCGGCTCGGTGACGCTGTTGACCGTGCCGTCGAGGCGGTAGTCGACCTTCGCCGTGCTGGTGGCGGTGACCGCACCGGAGGTGACCAGCGGGTCGTCGGCCGGGAGTGTCAGCGTGGTGGTGGTCGGCCGACTCATGGAGTCGTAGGCGGTGACCGTCTTGGTGTAGGCCTTGCTAGCGGTCTGGCCCTTTCCGCCGGTGTAGCGGATGGAGGTGTCGGGCAGGCCTTTGAGGAGTGAGTCGTAGGTCCACTCCGCAAGGAGGTTGGCATCGCTCTTGCTGTTCTGCCACAGGCCGGTCTTGCGGCCGATCTCGTCGTATCCGTAGACGAGGAGCCGGCCTTCGGCGTCCTTGGTGGTCTGGATCTGGTCGAGGTCGGTGTAGGCGCTGGAGGCAGTGCCCTTGTCGGGGTCGGCTGCCGTGTCCTGTCGGCCGTAGAGGTCGTAGGTGTACGACCACTTCGCGCCGTCGGGTCCGGTGATCTGCTTCTGCTTGCCGTCGCGGAAGTAGCCGTTCTTGACGGATGTGTAGGAGGTGCCGAGGGTCGCGCCGTAGGCGGTGTCGTCGGGCTGGGTGCTCGCGTAGGTGCGGGTCTCGGTGGTGCGGCCCAGGGCGTCGGTGATGGTTCGGGTGGCGGTACCGCCCTGCTGAGCAGTAGTGGCCACGGAGTCACCGGTGTAGGTGGTGACGACCGGGGCGAACTTCTGCACGCCCTTGACCAGGAGTGTGGACTTCACTTGGCGGCCCAGGCCGTCGAACTCCAGCTGAGCCTGCTGGGGTGCGCCACCGTACTCGGCACGGGTCCAGGTGCTGTTGGGTGCGGTGGTGGAGTCGAAGATGTCCGCGTAGGTCTCGTAGGCCAGGCCGCGGTCGTTGTAGCGGGTGTCGGTCAGGATGCGGCCACCGTTCGGGGCCGGGGACTGGGACTGGAGCGGCCGGAGCAGGGAGTCCACCAGGCTGTAGCTGGTGGTGTAGGTCTGGCCGTCCGGCTTGAGGGTGGAGACCGAGGTCCAGGAAGGAACGTTGGTCTGGTTGATGCCGTAAGCGAAGGTCGCGGTGGCGGTGGCGCCTCCGGACTTGGAACGGTTGGGCGCCCAGGTCGCGGTGACACGGCCCAACGCGTCGTAGGTGTACTCGGTCCGCTTGAGGTTGGCGTCCAGCGTGTGGGTCACCGAACCGCGCGCGGGATCGTAGTAGGTGTAGGCCTTGTGAGCCTGGCCGTTGGCGAGCGTCGGCTTGGTGACGATCACCGCGGTGAGCGGGCCCGCAGCGGCCGGGTAGTAGGCCGTGGTGGTGACCTTGCCGGCGGCGTCAGTCACGGTGAGCGGTCTGCCGAGCTGGGCCGTCGCGCCGTCGTAGGTGACCTTGGTCAGCGTCTGCCAGCCGGTGGGATCGCGGTCGGCGGTGCTGCCAGCGACGGCGGCCGGGTAGCCCGTCGCGCGGCCAGTCCAGGTGGGAAGGCCCAGAGTCGGGGTCTGGTCCGCGGTCCAGCCGGTGGCACCGGTGTTGTCGTAGACCGTGGCGGTGTCGGACAGGACGTCACCGCGCTGATCCGGAGCCTCGGTGCTCGTGTACTTGTGCGTGATGCCGGTGGGCATCTTCATCTGGTCGTCGGTGGCCGAGCAGGCCTGGCCCACGGTGCGGGTGCGGGAGACCAGGCCGATCAGGCCCTTGGCGTCGTTACGGGCGTACCAGGTGCGGGTGCAGGTCTCGTCACCGGTGGGCGACCACTCTCCGTGGTTGTCCGTGCGGATGGCCATGCCATAGCCGTCATAGGCGTGGCTGACGGCAGAGGTGCGCCACTTCTTGGCAGCGGTCAGGTAGGTGTCGGTGTATGCCCGTGCGGTGCGGACATAACCGGCCTTCACGTGTGCGTACGACTTCTGCTGACTGGCGGTCTGCTGGTACCAGAAGTTGTTGACCTTGTTGCCGACCGCGACAGTTCCGTCGTAGGTGATCTGCTGGCGCAGTTGACCCGCGTAATGATCGCTGTCCGTTATGTCGGCGACGTTTCGGTTGTCACTAGTGGTTCCTGCGACATTGTCCAGGTCGATGCCCGGGACGGTGACGCTGCGGGTCAGCGGATTGCCGTTGGCGTCCTTCGCCTTGAGTCGGTCGCCGTGCATGCCCTGCATGTACTGGCTGACGGTCTTGGAGCGGGTGGCTCCGACTGCTCCGGTATAGGCGGTCACCTTCCGGTAGCCGCGCCAGGAAGACCAGGTGCGCTCCTGCTCCTTGGTGAAGGGATCGTCGTTGTAGTGCCAGGCAGGGCCCTCGTAGGTGTAGGCGTGTTCCACGTTCGGGCTGCGGCCGGCCGGATCGGCTGTGTTGACCGCGATCACCCGGTACTTGTTGAACCAGTCCAGCTCCGGGTCGCCACCGTTGACGGGCCAGTACACCGGGTAGCAGGAAAGGTTGTTGTCGTCCTCGGCCGCCGGCATCTTCGAGCCGCGCACGCACTCGGGTTCGGAGAGCGCGACGGTGGTAATGGCGCCGGTCTCGGAGGTGACGGTGGAGATCCGTGGGCGGGTCAGCGGCACAACGTCGTCGCTGGTGGAGTCCACCCGGTTGGCGCGCTGTTGGTAGGTGAAGCCGATGGTCGGCAGGTCGATTGCGGCGCCGTTCTTCCCGGTCCGCTTGAGCCCGGTCAGGGTCCATACCTGGTCAGAGCTGTTGCCGATGTCCTGACCGTCGAAAATCTCCTGGGTCAGGGTGTAGGAGTCGACCGGCTTGAAAGCGTCGGGCTCGGCGGCCGTGGACCACACGTGCGTGTGGATGGCCGAAAGGATCTTCCGGGTGAAGAACGCCGGACCGGTGGCCTTGCAGTCCGCTTCGGTGGACGAGCAGATCGAATCGAAGGGGACGTCGGGCCACTTGTCGGCGGTGTCCGCGGTCAGCGTGCCGCAGCCGCTGCCGCTGTCCTTGCAGCGTTCCTTGTAGTCGAAGGTCACCTTGCCTGAGACGACTCCGGTGAACAGGGTGGTGGAGCGCTGACCGTAGCGGATCTCGTTCAGGTGGCCGCCGCGCGTGTACGAGGCGAGCGCCGTCTTGTCGCCGTTCTTTGCGTAGTAGTTGGTGTCGGCCGTGTACCAGCGGGTGGAGGCGTTGCCGTGGACGTCCTCGATCAGGTCGAGGTTCCAGCGCCATGCTTGCTGCTTAGCACGGCCGACGAAGGAGGTGCCGGAGGAGTAGCCGGGTTCGCCCGCGTCATCGCCGAAGACCGGAACGGTCCATACCGAGTTGGTGCGTTCGCTGCCTGCGCCTGCGAGTTTGTTCAGGCCGAAGGTGTAGGTGGTGCCGTCACCGGTGACCACCTTCCAGTACTCGCCGGCGCCATCGACGGAGGCATCTCCGTCGTCGCCGTTGTCGGCGCCGGTCGTGTGGATGACCTTGGAGGCGTTGTCGTCCTTCATCCGCCACTGGCCGCTGGTGTCGTCCTTGACCAGCTCGGTGGCCTTGCCGTTCAGGACGAGGGAGGCGTTCTCGTACTTCCAGCACTGGTCGTTCTTGTCGGTCTGGCCGTCGTCGTCGCACGAGCCGTACTTGCGCTCGATGTACGAGGAGGTCAGGTCGAAGCCCTCGCCGACCAGGGAACCCTGGTTGTTGGTATTCGCCGTCCGGCCGTCGATACTGCCCGAGTCGTAGGACAGCGTCAGGGACGGCGCCGGGCCGGCTGCGGCCGGCGGAACCGCGATCGGGTAGGACCAGGTGAACGCGCCCGAGGAGCCGCCGGCCGCCCAGGAAGAGGAGCTCGACAGCGGGGTCGCCTTGTAGTCGCCCGCGCCCTTGTCCGAGCCGCCCGTCGTGGTGGCGGCAAGGGCCAGCACCCGTGGAGCGGCATCGATCCGCGCCAGACTTCCTGTGACCGTCTGCTCCTCGGCGCTGTTCTCCGAGGGAACCGGGGTGGCCTCGCGGCACTCCGCCTTCTGCGGTGTGGTCAGCGCACACGCGGGCAGCGACATCAGCCCCAGACGGGTGGCCCAGGCACCGCCGATAGCGGAACCGAAGGTGCTGTAGTCGACCTCTACTTCGGCTGCTCCAGGCTCTTGGGCAGCCACTGTGAACAGCACACCGGTGACGCCGGCAGCCCGTGCCGACTTCTGGTCAAGCACCTTCACAGTGGTGGTACCGGACGCGGGGTGCTGCACCAGCCGGGCCGCCCCCGTCCCCTCCGCACCGCGCACATCCACCAACGCGATGCTCTCGGGCGCGGAAGCAGAGCCCAGTCGGCCAGTGAGTGTCTGTGCCTTTGGCCAGTTACTGCGGGCACGCTCCTGCTCAGCCATGGCTGCCAGCTGACGGTTGGCCGCTCGCTCTTGTGCGACCTTGGCACGTTCCTTCTTGGCACCCGGCTCGGTGACGGCATGCACCTTCACAGGCGTGGACGCGGGGACTTCCGGACGTCCCGGAAGCTCCGTGGCCTGCGCCAAAGGCACCAGTGGGGTGGGTATCGACAGCGCGAACGCCAGTACGCCGATCACGGCGCCTTGGCGTCTGCGCAGACGCGTACGTCTGGACACGACGGAACGACTCCTTCTGATCATTCGATCAAGGTGAGGAAGATTGGGGAACCTGGGTAGGGGCCCAGGCGGTCAGCCTTGATCGCGGCGGGGCGCACGATCGCGCCCCGCCCCGTTGCTGAGGTATGTGTGCGAGAAGGCGTCGGCCAGTTCAGAGACCGACGACGGCTTCCAGCTGCTGCTCGTTGCTCAGCGCCCCCGCCCACAGGCGGATGTCACTGATCCGACCGGGCAGGTAGCTGCCCCAGGCACTGTCGGTCCAGCCCTTGCCGACGGTGAAGCCGGATCCGACGGTGGCCTGGTACACCAGCGGGACACTCTCCTGGGCGCCGCCGACGTAGAGCCGGATCGTCTGCGAAGTGGCGTCGAACACGCCGGTCAGCCGGATTTCGCCCTCGGGGGTGAGTTCCTCACTGTGCGCCGAGACACCCGATCCGTCAGACGTCAGGCGACCGAAGTGCCAGCGGCCCACCGGCACCTGCTTGACGATCACCTCGCCGGTCTCCTCGTCGATCACCGGATCATCCCCGGCATCGACCTCGGCGTCCCGCATTCCGGTCTTCTCGAACCAGATACCCCACGAGGATCCCGTCCCGGCCTGCTGGCCCAGGACCTGCATTCGGGACCCGTTCGGCATGGTCTCCAGCTTCTTCGTGTCCACGTCCACGGCAGTGGACACGGTGAAGGAGCCGGTGTCGTCCACCAGGGGACGGTCCGTCGAGGCGGAGTCGTCCACTCCGTCCAGGACGATGTCCTCACCGTTCAGAGAACCGCCCGAGGCCATGGTCAGCGTGCTGCCGTAGCCGCTGGTGTCCTGAAGGGAGGAACCGGAACCACCCGCCGGGTTGTACTGGGCGACCAACTCGACGTAGCCCCAGTCCTGCGCGTCCTTCGCCCCGGTCTCGACCGCCATCTCCTCTGGCGACAGCGGCCGCTGCCACATGGCCACTTCGTCGATCTGCCCGGGGAAGTAGTCCACGTAGGAGCCTGCGTACTTGGCACGTCCGACCTGAAGCCCGCCGGTCGAAGCCAATACGCCTGTGGTGAAGGCTTTGCTTCCCTGCGGGACGCCATTGACGTAGAAGTTGATCTGCTTGGTCGTGGTGTTCACCACAACGCCGAGGTGAGTCCATGCCTTGGACTGCGGGGCATTCAGCGCGTTGATGCGCTGTGTGCCGTTGTTGTCGGCCAGCCGGACGCACCAGGTCTGAACGTCCGAGCAGTAACTCAGGAAGAAGGCGCTGCTGTTGGCGCTGTCCTGCCCCAGAACCGTGACGTAGGTCGAACCGGCGGTGTCCAGTCGTGCCCAGGCCGTCATGGTGTAGGAGGCCTGGGTCTCGACGACCTGCTGCGTGGTCGATGCCGCTCCCTGGGCGGTGCTGGTCAGCGACAACGTCCGGTCCTGCGATTTGGAACCGTCCGCAGCAGTAAGTTCTCCTCGCCGTCCTTGCTCGGTTCGCGTCGCGCCGGAAGCAGTGAGGGTCAGATTGTTCTGCAGCGCGGTGTTGGTGGTGGAAGTGTCCAGAGCCACTCCGGACGCCTCGTTGAAGTCCCAGCGGCCGACAGGTCCTGATCCCTCGCTGACCAGGAACTTCACCGCCGCCTCACCGACACGCCCCAGGGAGTCCTTGGCCTGAACGTTCAGGACGAAGGTGCCGGACACCGGAGGGGTAATGCTGGTGGTGTACGCCCCTGAGGTCGCGGCCTTCCAGCCGCTCCAAGCCGCTCCAGACGAGAGCTTGTACTGGTAGTGGGTATTCGAGTCACCCGTGGCAGGACTGAATGTGAAAGAGCCAGCCTGCCCCGGAGCACCGGCCGGGACGCAGGAACCGCCCGTGACGCATTCGGAATACACCGAGTTGAACTTCACGACCGGAGCCTTGGGCGCGGTGGGATCTACCTTGAAGTAGCACCAGGAGGCGCCGCCGCTGCTGAGCGGCTGGGTGTACGAAGTGTTCGGGTAGGACTGCGTGTTAACGGTGAAGCGGTAGAGGGTGCCTTCCTTGAGGGCGACGTTCCATTCCTTCGGCTGGTTCGGGAAGTCCTTCACCGTCATGCTGTACGACAGGTGGCCCGTGGTCGGGGCCAGGGATCCCGTCGTCGGCTGCGGCGCGTCGAACCACGTGCCGTCCGGGTTCTTCCCGTCCACGTCGAAGTACAGCCGCAGCATGGCGCCACTCTCACCACCGGAAACGGTGCGAGGTGTTGCCACGAGGATCGGCGTGGGGTCGGAGACCGTGGTCGGAGCGGACTCGGACTTGCTGCAGATCTGCGTGGAGCCCGAGGGGAAGCCGTGCTCGGCCGGCGTCGCCGGCTTGCTCACGTACGTCACCCTGACTACCGCGTCGTCGTCGAACCGCTTCCAGGCTTCCGTGTCCGTCTCGTCATGCGCCGACAGCCTCAGAGTCAGTACGCTCAGCTTGCCGTCAGCGAACGACCGGACGGTCGACGTCAGGTTCTCATCAGCCTCCGCCGGGTTGTCGTTGAACTCGATCACGGCGCGCGGCTGGGAGGGGGAGCACGCTGTTCCCCGGCCTGCGGACACGTAGCGGTCCCCCATGTGGTCCCGGACGGTCGGGCCCGGATACCTGGAGGACGAGGAGATCGGGTCGGTACGCTTCAGGTCCACCCATCGAGCGCTGCACGAGAACGACCAGGTCTCCGTCACAGCGAATGTGGCGTCCAGGACATGCTTGCCCTTGAGCTTTTCGGGCGTGAACTCGAAGTACATGCGGTTCACGTAGCCCGAGCCGCAGTAGTACGACACGCCGCCGATCACCGCGGAACCGCACTTGCCGACACTCATGCCGTTGTCGCCGCCGGAGAAGTTGTAGAAGACATCACCGTCCGAAGACAGCACCGTGCGCTCCGACTCGTTCATCTCCACCGACGGGTCGATGTAGAGCGGAAAGTCCTCTTCCTCAGTGGCGGCGATCAGGTCGCTGTCAGGCACGACCGTCAGCGAGTCCTGCTCCAGCTCCACATCCATCACTGCGGACTCGTCGCCGGGCCCAGGGCCGGCCAGCGGGTCACCCTCCTCCGGAGCAGCCACCGGCTCCGGCGTCTCCTCCTGCGTGGAGGAGTCTTCGGCGGAAGCCACGGAGAGAGCCCGGAGGCCCGCGCTCTGCGTGCTCACTCCCGTGGCCGGTGCCGCCGCGCTGTCGTCGCCGGCGGAGTTCCACATCTGGGCGGCCGGCGAGCGGAAGACCACCTGGCCGTTGCCGTCCAGCGCTTCCACACTGCCCACCGCGCCCTCGCGCAGCCGCAGCCCGTCGGCCTTCAGGCCATACGCGATCGACTTCAGCTCGGGCAGCGCCGCCGCCTTGGGAGTCTCCACCTCCAGTACCTGGCGGAAGCCCTCAACTGTCGCAGTGAGGATCAAGTTCACGTCCGGCAGGACGTTTTCGTAGACGACGCGCTCACCATCGAGCGTGGGCTCAGGCAGCCGACCAGGCCAGCCCATCGATACCGACTGTCCGTCCTGCCCGATCGTCACCAGGCCTTCGCCTGCACCGCCACCGGAGAACGACAGGTCCACCACGGCGGCCTTCGGGCCGATCGAACCGTCCTCTCGCCGTACCAAGGTCGCGTCGGGCTTCGCCCAGCCGTTCCCTGCATCCACCCGGACCGGAACGATGGACTTCTCCAGCGTGAACGTCGCGCCATCAGGGTTCGCGAACACGGTTTCGCGCTCGGTCCGCTCCCCCGGTACCTCCACCCGATCACCGGATGCGGCGGCTTCCTTCAACGCCTGCTCGGACTCCGTCAGAGCAACTGCAGGAGCGTCATCCGCCGCGGCAGGACCAGCGGTCAGCGTCGATGCGACGCTCATCAGGACCATCCAGGCCGTCGTCAGAGCGAGTACACGCCCTCTTCCATGGGCCCGCTTCGCGCGCCTCAGTCTCACTTCATCCCCCACCCGTAACTGCAACGGACACGAAACACGCACGGTCCGGCATGACATGCGACTCACATGCACATGAAGTGAAGATCAAGAACTATTCGTGACCTTCGTGTGCGGCGATCCAATGGCCTAGGTGACACCCTGTCAACGCATCTGACCTGCGCATATGAGTCATGCATGCGGGTGCGGATCAGACATCTCATATCGACTGCCGCGAACAAATCGGAGATATGCCCCACCTTGGGGTGACGGAGATAACAAACTGTGGGCGACAAGCGGAACCTTCTGCCAGGAACCCCGATGGAAGGCAGGTGAATGCCGACCGTTCTCTGGTACCCGACCCAAGACGGTGGGCCGGATTACGCCAGCGAGTTCTCGGCGAGCAGCCGGGCCGCCTCCTGCGTCCGCCGGGTGGTGAGATGGCGGGCCGGGGACTCCGACGAGGTGCGACAGGCGGCCGTGAACGCGGAGCGGGACATGCCGACCTCACGGGCGAGGGGGTCTATCGTCCAGAGCTGGGCAAGAGGGTGGCGATCACCACCAGGGCGCGGCTGATGCCGGGGTGGCGGAGTACGGGCTGCGGCCGGGTTGGCGGCGAGGTCGCACAGCAGGGAGCGCAGGCGGAATTCGGCGCGAAAAGGAAACGTCCCAACCCCCGAAGCGGGTCGGCGCGTCAGGTCAGATCCACGTCACCTGTCGGATGTAGACGCATTCGCTGCGCGGAACGATGAGGTAGACGAACATCCCGTGGGGCACCCGGGCCGTCTCTCCTTTGGGCCCCATCTCCTCGTAGACGGTGCCGTCGAGGTAGAAGGCTTCAGCGGCCCTGACCAGCTCATCGGCTCTCTTCTCGACCTCGGCGACGAACGCCGGCGGAGCACCTCCGGTGACGTACTCCTCGCTGGGGTCGTACTCCCACCTCCAGGTCACTCGGACACCGCCCGCGCGGCCTCGTCGTCCACGGAGCGCAGCTCGTCCATGGCGGGGCGGAAGGCCGAATCTTCTCGGCTCGTCGTCCGATGCACGGCCTCGAGCGCCCGGTCGCGTCGCAGAAAAAGGTCTGGACGCCGTTCGATCTCAACCTGTGCCGCCCAGTACGCGACCCACTGGTGGATGTGGCCGATCTTGCCCGTCTCGGCAGCGAACTCGAACGCCTCTTCCTTGGCCTTTTCCATCTCGGTCAGGCGGTGCGGGGCGACGCGTGCCATGGCAAGTCGCAGGGCTTGCGGAGTGCGCTCGGGGCGGGGGATCAGCTCCCCGCCGTCGATTGACTGTGTACTCATGGTGTCCTCCAGGGTGGCCCGGGCCAAGCCTAGCCAGCTGGGGCGGGAAAGTGTCTGCGCTGTCTGTGCTGGTAAGCCGCTCCTGCGAACAGCCGAGTGAGCGACGGCGGCGCTGCACGCAGAGCATGTCGGCGTCCGGGCCAGGCCGGCACCGCGCTCACGGCAAGAGCCCCCGGGAGCCCGGAACCGGGTTCACGCAGCGTTGTCGATGCCCGCCCGATACTCCCCCGGCGTCACCCCGAACCACTTCCTGAACGCCAGGTGGAAGCCGACCGCGCTCTGGTAGCCGACGCGGGACGGGACACCGGACTGGGGCAGGGAGGTCTCCGTGAGCAGACGGGCCGCCTCCTGCATGCGGCGGCAGGTGAGGTGGCGGGCAGGGGACTCGCCGACGAGGTCGCGGAAGGCGGCCGTGAACGCGGAGCGGGACATGCCGACCTCGCGGGCGAGGGAGTCGATGGTCCAGGGCTCGGCGAAGCGGGTGGCGATGACCACCAGGGCGCGGCTGATGCCGGGGTGGCGGAGCATGGGCAGGGAGGTCGGGTTGTCGGCGAGTTCGCGGAGCAGGGGGCGCAGGGCGAGTACGAGGGCCATCTCGAAGGCGCGCAGCGTGATCAGCCGGTCCCCGGGGCCGACGGGGCGGTCGGTGGAGGCGAGCAGCCGCAGGGTGTCGCGGAGCAGGGGCTCGCGGTCGACCTGGGCGCCGTCGAGGACGAGCGCCCAGGGCAGCGAGGTGTAGAGGCCGGTGGCGGCGCTGGCGTCGTAGTGGAGTCCGGCGCACAGCAGTCGGCTCTCGGGACCGGTGCCGTCGATGACGATCTCGCCGGAGGTGCCGGGCCGGCGCTCGGGCAGCACGGCCTTGAGCGGTACGCCCTGGCGGTCGGGCCGGTCGGAGAGCCGGTGGGCCATGCCGGTCGGGAAGACGATCAGGTCGCCGGCGCGCAGCTCCAGGGGCGTCCGGTCGTCGCCGGTGATCCAGCAGCCGCCCTCGACGATGTAGTGCAGCACGGCGCAGCTCTGTTCGGCGTCCCCCTCGATGGCCCAGGGCGCGCGGACGTGCCAGCGGCTGTCGAAGACGCCGGTGAGGCGGAGCGGTTGCAACAGCTCGCTCAGGAGGTCCTCGCGCTCGCCCCCATGCCGGTCGTCACGGTCGGTTCCCACGATGTCCATGGACGATCCTTCAACTTCCGCCCCGGTTTGTTAATTGAACGGTCGAAGCCGCCGCCGCCAGCCTGAAAGGTGCCGTCACGGCAGCAGCCGCCCCAGCCTATCGAAGGGCCTCAACCACACATGTCCAGTCAGATTCCGATGCGGGTCGCGGTCGTGGGAGCGACCGGCTTCCAGGGGGGCGCGGTGGCGCGTCTGCTCGCCGAGCGGCACCACCGCGTACGCACGCTCACCCGCCGTCCCGCGGGCGACCGCCCGCCGCTGCCCGGCGCCTCCTTCGTGGCCGGCGACCTGGCGAGCGCGGCCGACGTCCGGCGCCTCTTCGAGGGCACGACCCATGCCGTGGTGACGATGCCTCTGGTGTACGAGCCGGAGCGGATACGTCTCTACGCGCGCAACATCGCCGTCGCGGCCCTGGAGGCCGGCGTCGCGCGCCTGGTCCACAACTCCAACACCCGTGTCCCGCAGGGCCCGACCTCGGTGGCGGCCTTCGAGACCCGGCGGATCGCCGAGGAGGTGCTGCGGGACAGCGGCGTCCCGCTGGTCGTCGTACGGCCGCCGGTGTATCTGGACAACCTGTTCTCGCCGTGGAACGGCCCGGCCCTGGTCGACGAGGGCGTTCTGGCCTATCCGCTGCCCGCGTCCACGCCGACGGCGTGGCTGTCGCACCGGGACCTGGCGGAGGCGGTGCTCGCGGCGCTGACCGTGGAGGGTCTCGACGGCCGGACCTTCGACATCGGCGGGACGCACTCGCTGACGGGCACGGAGCTGGCCGACGCCTTCGGCCGGGGGCTCGGCCGGGCCGTGCGGTACGTCCAGCTGCCGCCGGCGGTCTTCGAGCGCGGCCTGGCCCAGTTGCTCGGGCCGGACACGGCGGCCGGCGTCGCGGGGATCTACCACTACATGGCGACGGGCGCCGACCCGCTGCTTCTGGCGGCCGACGACGGGGTGTCGGCCGAGGTGCTCGGGGTGCGCCCGGCGCCGGTGGACGAGTGGGTGACGCGTCAGCCGTGGCAGGTGTGGGCCGGCGACGCGGAGGAGCAGTCGCCGTCCGCGCAGGGCTGATCGGCGGCGGCGGTCCGTCGGCCCGATCCACCGGGCCGGTACGCCTGATCCGTACGGCCGTTCGTGAACCGGTCCCGTCCCACAAGGACGGGGCCGGTTTCTTGTGGGTGCCGTGTGCTTGTCCGTACGGCTACGTCCTAGTAGTTAACAAAGCGCCGGATTGGCCACCCGAACGTGGTGGAAGGCTCCCCCGGTACACCCCCGTGGACCCGCCATTCGAGTGAACGCGGACAGGAGCGGCCATGCCCGCAACCCGCCAGCCGTCGACGGAGCTACAAAGAGCGCACCACCACCCGCACCCCCGTAAACCCTCAGGTGATGCTGTGAATCCGCTCATGGGACGTATTCCCGTACTGGACGTCCGCCCGCTGGTCGACTGCGGCCGCCGCCCCGCGAAGGCGGTGGCCGGCGAGACGTTCGAGGTGTCGGCCACCGTCTTCCGCGAGGGCCACGACGCCGTCGCCGCCAACGTCGTGCTGCGTGGGCCGTCAGGACGCCCCGGCCCTTGGACCCCGATGCGTGAACTGGCCCCCGGTACCGACCGGTGGGGCGCCGAGGTCACGCCGGACGCCGAGGGCCTGTGGACGTACACGGTCGAGGCGTGGAGCGATCCGCTGGCGACCTGGCGGCACGCCGCGAAGATCAAGATCCCGGCGGGGATCGACTCCGAACTCGTCCTCGCCGAGGGCGCCGAGCTGCACGAGCGGGCCGCGAAGGGCGTCCCGAAGAAGGGCGGCGGCCGGGAGGCCGTACTGGCCGCCGCGGACGCGCTGCGCGACGAGTCCCGCCCCGCCGCGGCGCGGCTCGCGGCGGCGCTCGCCCCGCAGGTGACCGGGGCCCTGGACCGGCACCCGCTGCGCGAACTGGTCAGCTCCTCCCCCGCGTTGCCCCTCCAGGTGGAGCGCGAGCGGGCACTCTTCGGCTCCTGGTACGAGTTCTTCCCGCGCTCGGAGGGCGTGAAGAAGGTCCGCGGCAGGACGGTCGCCGGGACGTTCCGTACCGCGGCCGAGCGGCTGCCGGCGATCGCCGCGATGGGCTTCGACGTCGTCTATCTGCCGCCCATCCACCCCATCGGCACCACCCACCGCAAGGGGCCCAACAACGCGCTCGCGGCGAGCCCGAGCGACGTGGGCGTGCCGTGGGCGATCGGCTCCCCGGAGGGCGGCCACGACGCCGTCCACCCGGACCTGGGCACGATCGAGGACTTCGACGCCTTCGTGGCGCGCGCCCGCGAACTGCGGTTGGAGATCGCGCTCGACTTCGCGCTGCAGTGCTCGCCGGACCACCCGTGGGTGGAGAAGCACCCGGAGTGGTTCCACCACCGCCCGGACGGCTCGATCGCCTACGCCGAGAACCCGCCGAAGAAGTACCAGGACATCTACCCCGTGGCCTTCGACAGGGACATGGACGGGATCGTCGCCGAGACCGTGCGGGTCCTGCGGCACTGGATGGACCACGGGGTACGGATCTTCCGGGTCGACAACCCGCACACCAAGCCGGTGGTGTTCTGGGAGCGGGTCATCGGCGAGATCAACCGGGCCGACCCGGACGTGATCTTCCTGGCGGAGGCGTTCACCCGGCCCGCGATGATGCACACCCTCGGCGCGATCGGCTTCCAGCAGTCGTACACGTACTTCACCTGGCGCAACACCAAGGCGGAGCTGACGGAGTACCTCACGGAGCTGTCCGGGGACGCGGCGGCCTCCATGCGGCCGAACTTCTTCGTGAACACCCCCGACATCCTGCACGCCTACCTCCAGCAGGGCGGTCGGCCGGCCTTCGAGGTGCGAGCGGTGCTCGCCGCCACGCTCTCGCCGACCTGGGGCATGTACGCCGGGTACGAGCTCTGCGAAGGCACCGCGCTCCGGGACGGCAGCGAGGAGTACCTCGACTCCGAGAAGTACCAACTGCGGCCCCGTGACTGGGAGTCGGCAGAGCGCTCGGGGACCACGATCGCGCCGCTGATCACCACGCTCAACCGGGTCAGGCGGCGCCACCCGGCCCTGCGCCGGCTGCGGAACCTGCACTTCCACACAACCGACAACGACGCGGTGATCGCGTACAGCAAGCGGTCGGGTTCGAACACCGTTCTGGTGGTCGCCAACCTCGACCCGCACCACACCCAGGAGGCCACGGTCTCGTTGGACATGCCGGAACTCGGCCTCGACTGGCACGAGACCGTACCGGTGCGCGACGAGCTCACCGGCGAGACCTATCACTGGGGCAGGGCCAACTATGTGCGCCTCGAGCCGGGTGTCACGCCCGCGCACGTCTTCGCTCTGCGACCGTCCCCGCCGATCGGAGGGTCACCCACATCATGACTGTCAACGAACCCGTCCCCGACACCTTCGAGGACACGCCTGCAAAGGACCGTGACCCGGACTGGTTCAAGAGGGCCGTCTTCTACGAAGTGCTCGTGCGGTCCTTCCAGGACAGCAACGGGGACGGCGTAGGCGACCTCAAGGGCATCACGACCAAGCTGGACTACCTGCAGTGGCTCGGCGTCGACTGCCTCTGGCTGCCGCCGTTCTTCAAGTCCCCGCTGCGGGACGGCGGCTACGACGTCGCCGACTACACCTCGGTGCTGCCGGAGTTCGGCGATCTCGCCGACTTCGTGGAGTTCGTCGACGCGGCGCACCAGCGCGGCATGCGCGTGATCATCGACTTCGTCATGAACCACACGAGCGACCAGCACCCGTGGTTCCAGGAGTCGCGCGCCCACCCCGACGGGCCGTACGGCGACTACTACGTCTGGGCCGACGACGACAAGCAGTTCCAGGACGCGCGGATCATCTTCGTCGACACGGAGACGTCGAACTGGACCTTCGACCCGGTGCGCAAGCAGTACTACTGGCACCGGTTCTTCTCGCACCAGCCGGATCTCAACTACGAGAACCCGGCGGTGCAGGAGGAGATCCTGTCGGCGCTGAAGTTCTGGCTGGACCTCGGCATCGACGGCTTCCGGCTGGACGCGGTGCCGTACCTGTACCAGCAGGAGGGGACCAACTGCGAGAACCTCCCGGCCACCCACGCCTTCCTCAAGCGGGTCCGCAAGGAGATCGACGACCACTACCCGGACACGGTGCTGCTCGCCGAGGCGAACCAGTGGCCGGAGGACGTGGTCGACTACTTCGGCGACTTCGCCTCGGGCGGCGACGAGTGCCACATGGCGTTCCACTTCCCGGTGATGCCGCGGATCTTCATGGCGGTACGGCGGGAGTCGCGTCACCCGGTCTCGGAGATCCTGGCCAAGACCCCGGCGATCCCGGACCGCTGCCAGTGGGGCATCTTCCTGCGCAACCACGACGAGCTGACGCTCGAGATGGTCACGGACGAAGAGCGCGACTACATGTACGCGGAGTACGCCAAGGATCCCCGGATGCGGGCCAACATCGGCATCCGGCGGCGGCTCGCCCCGCTGCTCGACAACGACCGCAAGCAGATGGAGCTGTTCACCGCGCTGCTGTTCTCGCTGCCCGGTTCGCCGGTGCTGTACTACGGCGACGAGATCGGGATGGGCGATAACATCTGGCTGGGCGACCGGGACGGGGTGCGGACCCCGATGCAGTGGACGCCGGACCGGAACGCGGGCTTCTCGTCCTGCGACCCGGGCCGGCTCACGCTGCCGGCCATCATGGACCCGGTCCACGGCTACCAGGTGACCAACGTGGAGTCGGGGATGGCCTCGCCGTCCTCGCTGCTGCACTGGACGAAGCGGATGATCGAGATCCGTAAGCAGAACCGGGCCTTCGGGCTCGGCTCGTACACGGAACTGCCGTCGTCGAATCCGGCGGTGCTCGCCTTCCTCCGGGAGGACGGCGACGATCTCGTGCTCTGCGTGAACAACTTCTCGCGGTTCGCGCAGCCGACGGAGCTGGACCTGCGGCAGTTCGACGGGATGAGCCCGGTGGAGCTGATCGGTCAGGTGCGGTTCCCGGCGATCGGACAGTGGCCGTACCTGCTGACGCTTGCGGGTCACGGCTTCTACTGGTTCCGCCTGAAGAAGGCCCGGTCGGCCACGAGCTGACGAAAAAAGCCCAACTGCCCGGGGTGGGGCGGGTTTCCCCCGCGCCACCCTGGGCACTGTGTCCCACACACGGTCGATTCAGGTCCATACGGGCCTTCTTGTCGGGCCCATATGGATCTTCCCCTCCCGACACGTCCCGCACTTCCGGACAGTCGAAGCCGCCATCCGGGACACTCTGCGCATTTGAACTCGATTCACGCGAACTCGAATCTGCGCCCCCCGGGGAAAGGACGCGATGCCATGCCGGAGACCGCATCCACCACCCGGGCCCCGGCCGCCCTCCTCCCGTCACTCGCTCCCCTGCTCCATGAATGGCTGCCCCGGCAGCGCTGGTTCGCGGGCAAGGGCCGCCGGGTCATCGGATTCCAGCTGGAAGCGGCCACCGAGCTGCTGCCGCTGGACGGCGCGGGACCCGGGCTGCTGCATCTGCTCGTACGGGTCGAACAGCCGGGACGCCCGGCCGGGACGCCCGTCGACTGTTACCAACTGCTCCTGGGCGTACGGACCCAGCTGCCGCCCCGCCTCGCCCCCGCCCTGATCGGGCGGATCCGGCAGGGGCCGCTGGCCGGCCGGGCGGTCTACGAAGGGCTGCGCGACCCGCGGCTCGCCGGGCTGCTCTACGAGCGGCTGCGCACACCGGGTCGGATCGGCCCGCTGAGTTTCCACGGCTCGGCCGCGCTGCCCCCTTCGCTCGCGCCCCGGGTCCTGGACGCGGAGCAGTCCAACTCCTCGCTCGTGTACGGCGATACGTACATCCTGAAGATCTTCCGCCGGGTCAGCCCCGGGGCCAATCCGGACCTGGAGCTGCCGCTGGCACTGGCCCGGGCCGGCTGTGCGCGGGTGCCGGCGCCGGTGGCCTGGTTCGAGTCGGGCGCCAGCACGCTCGGGGTCCTCCAGCCGTATCTGCGGGACTCCCGGGACGGCTGGCGGCTGGCCCTCGACGCGCTGGCGGAGGGGCGGGAGTTCGAGGCCGAGGCGCACGCGCTGGGCCGGGCGACGGCCGAGGTGCACCTCGCGCTGGCGACGGCGCTGCCGACCGAGCGCCTGCACCGGACGGAGGCGGAGCAGCTGGCCGAGGAGATGGACCAGCGGCTGCACGCGGCGGCGCAGGCCGTGCCGGCGCTGCTGCCGTACGTGCCGGGGCTGCGGGCGGTCTTCGCGGCGGCGGGCGACGCGGTCGGCTCCGGTCTGCTCCAGCGGGTCCACGGCGATCTGCACCTGGGGCAGACGCTGCGGGCGGCGGAGGGCGGCTGGGCGGTGATCGACTTCGAGGGCGAGCCCGCGAAGCCGCTCGCGGAGCGGTGCCGGCCGCAGCCGGCGGTCCGCGACGTCGCGGGCATGCTCCGCTCCTTCGACTACGCGGCGCGCACGCACCGCCCGTGGAACGCGGAGTGGGCGGCGCGCTGCCGCGCGGCCTACTGCACGGGCTACGCGGAGGCGTCGGGCACGGACCCACGCACGGATCCGGCGCTGCTGCGGGCGTACGAAACGGACAAGGCGGTCTACGAGGTCGTCTACGAGGCCCGCCACCGCCCGGACTGGCTCCCGGTCCCGATGGCCGCGATCGAACGTCTGGCGGGAGCGGAGTGACCCGGGCGCGCCGCCGCTCTTCCGATTGCCCACGCAGGGACAGGGTGCACGCGCACGTGTGCGCGAGGCCCGTTCGGCGGAGTGTCCTGTGCGGGCCGGCGCACGTTGCGGTTGCGTGGGAACCGGCGCATCTTCCCCAGCCCATCCTTCCGACCCCCTTGCAGGAGGCATCCCCGTGACCGCCCGATCCGCTCGCAAGACGGCAGTGCCCCCGGCGAAGACCCCCGCGCCCCGGGCGGCCCAGGAGCCCGTACGACCCGTACGGAAGAAGGTGCCGCCGCTCGACGCGGGGGACCGGGCGCGGCTGCTCGCCGGGGAGCACCACGACCCGCACGCCCATCTCGGCGCCCACCCCGTCCGCGGCGGCATCGCGATCCGGGTCCTGCGCCCGTACGCCCGCGAGGTCACCGTCCTCGCCAAGGGGAAGCGCACCCCCTTGCACGACGACGGGGACGGCTTCTTCTCCGGGCTCCTGCCGCTGCTGCGCAAGGTCCCCGAGTACGAGCTGCGCGTCCGCTACGACGGCGACGAGCTCGCCCTCCACGACCCGTACCGCTTCCTGCCCGCCCTCGGCGACCTCGACCTCCACCTGATCGGCGAGGGCCGGCACGAGGAGCTGTGGAAGGCGCTCGGCGCCCGGCCGATGGTCCACCAGGGCGTCGCCGGCACCCGGTTCACGGTCTGGGCCCCCAACGCCCGCGGCGTCCGCGTCACCGGCGACTTCAACCACTGGGACGGCACGGGTCTGCCGATGCGCTCCCTCGGCGCGACCGGCGTCTGGGAGCTGTTCGTGCCCGGAATCGGCGAGGGCGCGGTCTACAAGTTCGACATCACACGCCCCGACGGCTCCCACACGCTGCGCGCCGACCCGATGGCCCGCCGCACCGAGTGCCCGCCGAACACCGCCTCGATCGTCACCGACTCGTACCACGAGTGGAGCGACGGGGCGTGGATGACGAGCCGCGGCGCCCGCCCGCACCACGAGGCGCCGTTCTCCGTCTACGAGGTCCATCTCCCGTCCTGGCGCCCCGGTCTGACCTACCGACAGCTCGCCGAGCAGCTGCCGGCCTACGTCCGCGATCTCGGCTTCACTCACGTGGAGTTCATGGCCGTCGCCGAGCACCCCTTCAGCGGCTCCTGGGGCTACCAGGTCACCGGCTTCTACGCGCCGACCGCCCGCATGGGCACCCCCGACGACTTCAAGCACCTGATCGACGCGCTGCACCGGGCCGGGATCGGCGTCCTGATGGACTGGGTGCCCGCGCACTTCCCGCGCGACGACTGGGCCCTCGCGGAGTTCGACGGCCGGCCGCTGTACGAGCACGAGGACCCGCGCCGGTCCGCGCACCCGGACTGGGGCACTCTGGAGTTCGACTACGGCCGCAAGGAGGTGCGGAACTTCCTGGTCGCCAACGCGGTGTACTGGTGCGAGGAGTTCCACCTCGACGGCCTGCGGGTGGACGCGGTCGCCTCGATGCTCTACCTCGACTACTCGCGCGAGCACGGCGAGTGGCTGCCGAACGAGTTCGGCGGGCGGGAGAACCTGGACGCGGTCGCCTTCCTCCAGGAGATGAACGCGACGGTCTACCGGCGCTGCCCGGGGGTCATCACCTTCGCCGAGGAGTCGACGGCCTGGGACGGCGTCACCCGGGCGACCGACCAGGTCGGCCCCGGCGGCTTCGGCGGTCTGGGCTTCGGCATGAAGTGGAACATGGGCTGGATGCACGACTCGCTCGGCTACGTCGAGAAGGAGCCGGTGCACCGCAAGTACCACCACAACGAGATGACGTTCTCGATGGTGTACGCGTACAGCGAGAACTACATCCTGCCGATCTCCCACGACGAGGTCGTGCACGGCAAGCAGGCGCTGGTCTCGAAGATGCCCGGCGACTGGTGGCAGCAGCGCGCCAACCACCGGGCGTACCTCGGCTTCATGTGGGCCCACCCGGGCAAGCAACTCCTCTTCATGGGCCAGGAGTTCGCCCAGGGCGCGGAGTGGTCCGCCGAGCACGGCCCGGACTGGTGGCTGCTCGACCCCTCGTACGGGGCGGAGGCGGACCACCGGGGCGTACGGGATCTGGTGCGCGATCTGAACACGGTGTACGGGGCGACGCCGGCGCTGTGGGAGCGGGACACCGTCCCCGAGGGCTTCCAGTGGGTGGTGGGGGACGCGGCCGAGGACAACGTCTTCGCCTTCCTCCGCCACGACGCCGACGGTTCGCCGCTGCTCGCGGTCTGCAACTTCTCCCCCGTCGTCCGGCACGACTTCCGGCTCGGGGTCCCTGACTCGGTCGCGGCCTGGGCCGAGGTCCTGAACACGGACGAGCTGCGGTACGGCGGCAGCGGCGTGGTCGGCACGGACCCGGTCAAGACCGAGTCCGTGCCGTCCCACGGCCGTTCGGCGAGCGTGCGCATGACGCTGCCGCCGCTGGCGACGGTCTGGCTCAGGCCTGCCTGATGATCCCCAGCCGCTGAGTGGCCCGGGTCAGCGCCACGTACAGGTCGTTGATGCCGTGCGTGGCGCCGGCCCGGATGCCGTCCGGGTCGACGACGAGGACCGTGTCGAACTCCAGGCCCTTCGCCTGCCGGGGGTCGAGGAGGACCACCGGGCGGGTCAGGTCGGGCGTCGGGCCGTACGAGGCGTCCGGCAGCGCGGCCGTGAGGCCCGGGTGCAGGCACGGTGGGGCGATCACGGCGAGCCGGCCCTCGGTCCGCAGTTCGGCGGCGACGGCGTCGGCGGTCTCCTTCACCGGGTCCTCGACGGTCCGCTCCCAGGGCTCGACGCCGGTGGACCGGACCGAGCGGGGCGGCTCGAACGCCGGGTCGGCCTCGCGCCGGACGTCGGCGGCGACTGCCATGATCTCGGCGGGGGTGCGGTAGTTGACCCCGAGCCGTACGAGCTCCCAGCGGTCCTCCACGTACGGCGTGAGGATGTTCTCCCACGAGCCGACACCCGCCGCGTCACCGGTCTGGGCCGGGTCGCCGACCAGGGTCATCGAGCGGGTCGGGCTGCGGCGCATCAGCAACCGCCAGGCCATCGCGGACAGTTCCTGCGCCTCGTCGACGATGATGTGGCCGAAGGCCCAGGTGCGGTCCGCGGCGGCGCGTTCGGCGGCGCTGCGGTGGTCGGCCTCCTCGTGCCGCTCGGCGAAGCGCTCGGCGTCGATGATGTCGTGCGCGGCGAGGACCTCGGCGGCGTCCTTGTCCTGTTCCTCCTTGTCCTCGAACTCGTAGGTGCGCGAGGCGTACGAGACGTCGAGGACGCCCTGCGCGTACTGGATCTGCTTCTCCCGCTCGGCCTCGGCCGCGGCGCGGGCGGCCGAGTCGTCCACGCCGAGGAGTTCGGCGGCCTCGTCGAGCAGCGGTACGTCGGCGGGGGTCCAGGGTCCGCTCTCGCGCCGGATCGCGTCGGCGTCCTCCGTACCGAGGTGGGTCGGCTCGGCGAGGTAGTCGGCGAGGAAGGACTCGGGGGTGAGCGGCGGCCAGAGGGTGTCGATGGCAGCGTGGACGTCGGGGCTGGCGGCGACGCCCTTGGCGAGCAGGGCGATGTCGTCGGGGCCGAGGAAGTTGGGACCGCCGTAGGGGTCGGCGCCGATCCGGTCGGCGAGCTGCTCGGCGAGCGCGTCGAGGAGGTGGAAGACGAAGTAGGGCCGGGCCAGGTTGTGCGGCAGGTGGGTCTCGCGGGCCTTGTGGCGCGCTTCGAGGGCCATGTCCCAGTCAATGATCAGGTCGCCGTCGTCGTGCGGCACGATCAGCGGCGTCCCGCGCTCGGGCACCTGCTGCCGGTCCCGTACGGCCTGGGCCAGCGCCTCGGCCATGGCTCCGGCGCCCTTGACGGCGGCGGCCCGGGAGGTGTCGGTGCCGGTGGCGCGGACGCCGGGGAAGAGTTCGCCGGGGGTGGCGAGGAGAACGCCGGTCTCGCCGAGGGAGGGCAGGACGTTGCCGATGTAGCCGAGGAAGGCGGGGTTGGGGCCGACGATGAGGACGGCGCGCCGGGCGAGCTGCTCACGGTGTGCGTAGAGCAGGTACGCGGCCCGGTGCAGGGCCACGGCGGTCTTGCCGGTGCCGGGGCCGCCCTCGACGACGAGGACGCCCCGGTGCGGGGAGCGGATGATGCGGTCCTGCTCGGCCTGGATGGTCTGCACGATGTCGTGCATGCGCCCGGTGCGGGCGGCGTCGAGCGCGGCGAGCAGCACCTCGTCGGCGTCCCGGTTCTCGTGTCCGGTGCGGGTCTCGTCGGCGAGGTCGAGGACCTCGTCGTGGAGCGCGGTCACCTCGCGGCCGTGGGTGGTGATGTGCCGGCGGCGGCTGAGCCCCATCGGCTCGTATCCGGTGGCGAGGTAGAAGGGGCGGGCGGCCTCGGCGCGCCAGTCGACGATCAGCGGCGTGCGGTCCGCGTCGTCCTCCCTGATGCCGATCCGGCCGATGTGGTGGTCGCGCCCGTCCCGGAAGACGAGCCGGCCGAAACAGAGTCCGGCCTCCCCCGCGTTGAAGGCGGCGAGCAGCCCGGACTGCTCGGCCACCATCACATCCCGCTCGAGCCGGCCCTGGTTGCCGACCCACGGCGCCTTGAGCGCGCTGCCGACGGCCGCCTCGGCGCGGTCCCTCAGGTCGTCGAGTCGTGCGTAGAGCTCTGTGATGAATTGCTGCTCGTTCCGAAATTCCTCGGTTGACAATTCGACTCCCGGCGCGATACAGTGCGTTTATTGAGCTTCTCCGCGTCTTTCGTTGTGCGCAGACACGGAATCCATGAATATACGCGAGAGATAACCCCGACTGCAATTCTAGTCGGGGTATTTTCATGTCTCATGGGGAGAGACAAGGCCCGCGATCTGCTGATCGCGCACGGAGCGGACACACTGCACCACCCCGGCGGGACCCTGCTCGCCCACCTGGACCGGGTCGAGGCCCGGCTGGCCGCCTGGGGCGCCCGGGACGACCTGCGGCTCGCCGGCCTGTGCCACGCCTTCTACGGGACGGACGGTTTCGCCGAGCACGTGCTGCCTCTGGAGCGGCGGGACGAGCTCGCGGCGGCGATCGGCGCGGAGGCGGAGGCGCTCGTGTATTTCTACGCGAGCTGCGACCGGGCGTTCTCCTACGGCCGCCTCGGGCGCGAGGACGGTCTCTTCCGTGACCGCTTCACGGGCGAGACATTCACGCCGACGGGCGAGCAAAAGGCGGACTTCGCGGAACTGACGGCCGCGAACGAACTGGACGTGCTCCAGGAGAACGGCGCGTTGCGGGCCCGGCACGGGGGCGGTCTGCTGAAGCTGTTCACCCGGTGGCGGTCGCTGCTGAGCGAGGCGGCGTTCAAGGACGCGCGGGAGACCCTGGCCCTCAAGGGCGAGGAACGCGAGGCCTTCCTGAACGGCCTGGAGCGGGGCGACGTCGTCACCGGTGTCGTGTCGGTGATCGCGAGCTTCGGCGTGACCTTCGTGGAACTGGGCGGCGTGGAGGGGATGATGAACATCCCCGAGGTGTCCTGGGGTGTCTACGACGTCCCCGGTGACGTCATCCGGGAAGGACAGGAGCTGACCTTCGAGGTCCTGGGCGTCGACCTGAGCCGGGAAAGGATCTCCCTGTCCCTCAAGGACCTGGAGCCCGACCCGCTGCGTGCCTTCGCCCGCGCCGGCTTCGGCGGTGTCCGAACGGGGCGCGTCACGAAGAAGGTTCCGTCCGGCGTCTTCGTCCTCGTCGCCGACGGTGTCGAGGCTCTCGTCGACCGCGACGACCTCGACGGCCGCTCGCCGCAGCCGGGGGACGAGCTGGCCTTCGAGGTCACCGCCGTCAACGTGGTCACCCGCCGCGTGCGACTGACCCTGCGCGAATAATCCCGCGCGCCCCGTCCGCACCCCCTGTTAGCGTCACACCCATGAAGCGCGCTGCCGTGATCACGACGACGCCGGAGAGTGTCCCGGCGCGCTGACTGCTGACCAGTGACGAAGCCCCGGGGCGAGTGCCCCGGGGCTTCGTGCTGTGGTCGCTCGCCCGCTGTCCGCGAGGAGACCACCGTGCACGACCACCGCAAGCTCGGCCGCGAGCTGGACCTGTTCGACACCGACCCGCTGATCGGCGCGGGGCTGCCGTACTGGCTGCCCGACGGGGCCGTCGTGCGGCACAGCCTGGAGGAGTACGTCCGCGCCGCCGAGCGCCGGGCCGGGTACCGCCATGTGTACTCGCCCGTGCTCGGCAAACGCGAGCTGTACGAGATCTCGGGGCACTGGGCGCACTACAGCGACGACATGTTCCCGCCGATGGAGCTCGGCGGCGAACAGGTCGTACTGCGGCCGAGCCTCTGCCCGCACCACGCGGTCATGTACCGCTCCCGCGCGCACAGCTACCGCGAGCTGCCGCTGCGGATGGCCGAGCTCGGCGGCATGTACCGGTCCGAACTCTCCGGCGTCCTCGGCGGGTTGACCCGGGTCCGGGCCATCCAGCTGAACGACGCGCACATCTTCTGCACCCTCGATCAGGTCGCCGAGGAGGCCGCGGGCGCGCTCGAGCTGATCCGGCGGGCGTACGAGGCGATGGGCATCGAACCCGCCCGGTACCGGCTCTCCCTGCCCGGGCCCGGCGGCAAGTACGTCGCCGCGCCCGAGATGTGGGAGCGGTCCACCGCCCTGCTCACCGAGGTGCTCGACGCCTCGGGGCTCGCGTACGAGGCGGCGGAGGGCGAGGCCGCGTTCTACGGCCCGAAGATCGACGTGCAGGTCGTGGACGGCGCCGGGCGGGAGTCCACCCTGTCGACCGTGCAGATCGACTTCCACCAGCCCGAGCGCTTCGACCTGCACTACATCGGGGCGGACGGCGCCAAGCACCGGCCCGTCATGATCCACCGCAGTGTCATCGGGAGCGTGGAGCGGGCCGTCGCCCACCTCGTCGAGCAGCACGGCGGCGCGTTCCCCGCCTGGCTGGCGCCTGTTCAGCTGGTGATCCTGCCGATCTCGGAGTCCGAACTCCCGAACGCCGAGGCGCTGGCCGCCCGGTGCGCCGAACGCGGCCTGCGGGCCGAGGTCGCGGGCCCGGAGCGGGGCACCCTGGGCGCCCGGATCCGGGAGGCCCGCCTGGTCCCGTACCAGGCGGTCGTCGGCGCCCGGGAGGCGGCCGACGACCGTGTGGCCCTGCGGCTGCGCGACGGCCGCCGGCTCGACCCGCTGCGCTCCGACGAGGTGCTCGACCGCGTCGAGGCCCTGGTCGGGTCCCACAGCACCGAGCTGTGGGAGGAGTCCTAGGCCAGGACGTCCTCCAGTTCCTGGAGGAGACGGCGCTTCGGGCGGGCGCCCACCATCGACTTCACGGGTTCGCCCGCCCGGAACACCATCAGCGTCGGCGTCGCGAGCACCCCGTAGCGCACCGTGATCTCCGGGTTCCTGTCCACGTCCAGCTGGACGATCCTCAGCCGGTCCGCCTCCTCCTCGGCGACCGCTCCGAGCACCGGCCCCAGCTGGCGGCAGGGGCCGCACCAGTCCGCGGTGAACTTCACCAGGACCGGCAGCTCCGCGCCCAGTACCTCGGCGTCGAAGTCCGCGTCCGTCACCTCGGTGACACCCTCGACCTGCATCATTCCGTCATCCTCCGAGTTCGCACGTGGGTTCCGGGCCTCCGGGCAGCTCCGCCTCGGCCCGCAGCAGCTGTGCGGCGACCTGGGCGCGTACCGCCTGGAGCTGCTCGACGAGTCCGTCCAGCTCCGCGAGCTTGCGCCGGTACACGTCGAGCGAGGCGGGACAGGCGTCCCCCGCCGGGTGCCCCGCCCGCAGGCAGTCGACGAACGGCCGGGTCTCCTCCAGCTCGAACCCGAAGTCCTGCAGGGTCCTGATCTGCTGGAGGAGACGCAGGTCGTCCTCGTCGTACGTGCGGTAGCCGTTCTCCGTGCGCCGGGCGGCCAGAAGGCCACGGGACTCGTAGTAGCGCAGAGTCCGCGTGGTCGTTCCGGCCCGCTCGGCCAGCTCGCCGATTCGCATACCGTCGAACGTAAGCCTTGACGCCGACGTCAAGGCAAGCGGACGAAAGACGCGGCTCGAGGTGGTCCGTGCTAGGCAGGAACCATGAAGCACGACGAACTGCTCCGGTTCCTCCGCGGGCACAGGCTGGCCGTGCAGGCGTCCGTGGCCTCGGACGGGGCGCCTCAGGCGGCCGTGGTCGGGTTCGCGGTCACCGACGACCTGGAGATCGTGTTCGACACGGTCGAGACCACTCGCAAGCACGAGAACCTGACCGCCGATCCCCGGATCGCGCTGGTCGTCGGCTGGGACGCGGTCACCGCGCAGATCGAGGGCGTCGCGGACTTCCCTCGCGGCCCGGAGCTCGAACGGCTCCGGGAGTCCTACTTCGCCACGTACCCGGACGGGCGCGACCGCCTCGCCTGGCCGGGGATCACCCATGTGCGGGTACGGCCGCGGTGGGTGCGGTACAGCGACTTCACGGTGGAACCGCCGAGGATCGAGGAGCTGACACTGCCGTAGGGCGGGGGTGGGGCTCGAAGGGGCCACCGAGCCGACCGGCGTCGGTGGTCAAGACCCGTTTCCGGTGCCGGGCGGAAGCAGTGGCTTGCGCTCCACCGGGGAGGACAGGACGATCGACGTGGTCGTCCGGCCCAGGGCCGAGGTCTGTTCCAGGATCTCCTCGAGGTGGATGGTGTCGGTGACGGCGACCTTGAGGATCCAGCAGTCCTCGCCCACGACGTGGTGGACCTCCCGGATCTCGGGCCGGGCGGTGAGTTCCAGGGTCCGTGGGTGCTTGAGGGTGTAGCCGCCGTGCGGGTTCACGCGGATGAAGGCCTGGATGCCGTAGCCGAGGCGGGCCGCGGAGACATGGGCTCCGTAGCCGGTGATCGCCCCGCACGCCTCCAGGCGGCGCACCCGCTCGGTGACGGCCGCGGGGCTCAGCCGGACGCGCCGGCCGAGCTCGCTGAGCTTGATCCGGCCGTCGGCCTGGACGAGCTCGAGAATCTGCCGGTCGATGGGGTCGAAGGCGCCCGCCGAGGTTTCTTCGGCGGTGGAGCGCAGATGCCGTGGTTCCTTCGGTGCGGCGGCCGTGACTCCCATGTTTCCCCCTTCAGACGGCGAGCGCACAACGTAACACTTGTCGCATGAACATTCTGATCATCGGCGGGAACCGCTATTTCGGGAAGCGGTTGACGGCCCGTCTTCTGGATTCCGGGCATGCCGTGACGATTCTCAACCGGGGTTCTTCCGGCGTTCCGGAAGGGGTGGAACATCTGGTCGCCGACCGGAACGACGAGGCGGCGCTGGAATCGGCGCTCGGCGACCGGACTTTCGATGTCGTCGTCGACCAGGTCTGCTACACCCCGCGCCAGGCGGCCGTCGCCCGGCGGGTGTTCGGGCCGCGCACGGGGCGTTATGTGATGACGTCGACGGTGGAGGTCTACGAGTACGAGGACTCGGCCGCGCCCGTACGGGAGGAGGCGGTCGATCCGCGCACGGTCGCCGTCGACCCGGACCTTCCCTGGGAGGACCCGGAGTTCCTCGAGGAGCACTACGGCGAGGGAAAGCGGCAGGCGGAGGCGGTCTTCGCGGCCGAGCCGCCGTTCCCGTACACGACGGTGCGGGTCGCCCATGTGCTGGGCGGCGAGGACGACTTCACCGGGCGGGTCGAGCACTACGCGCGCCGCATCCGGGCGGGCGAGCCGATCGCCGTGCCGGTGGTGAACCACCCGGCCACCTATGTGTATGTCGAGGAGATCGCGGAATTCCTGGCGTGGGCGGTGGAGGCAGAATTCACCGGACCGGTCAACGCCCATTCCCATGGCCCGCTCACCACCGCCGAAATCTGCGCGGAGATCGAGAAGCAGGTGGGCGGCAGGATCGTATTCCAGGACGTGGAGGTCGGCGAGGTCTCGCCGTTCTCCTTCGCCCGCTCGTACGGAATGGACAACTCCCGGGCGACGGCGCTCGGATTCTCTTTCCGGAATTCCGCGCGGTGGCTGGCGCCCGCGCTCACCGAGACGCTGGGGGCACGCTGATGCGGTACCGCATGCTGGGGGACGTACGGGTCGGCGCGATCGGTCTCGGCGCCATGCCGCTGTCGATCGAGGGCCGCCCCGACGAGGCCCGCGCCCTCGCCACCGTCCACGCGGCGCTCGACGCGGGCGTGACCCTGCTCGACACGGCGGACTCCTACCACCCGCCGAGCGGCGAGCCGGGCGAGGGCGAACTGCTGGTGGCGCGCGCCCTGGCCGCGTACGGGGGCGACAGGGACCGCGTACTGGTGGCGACGAAGGGCGGGCGCGGGCGGACGGCCGACGGCGGGTGGACGGTGGACGGCCGGCCGGAGCATCTGCGGCGGGCGGCGGAGGCCTCGGCGCGACGGCTCGGGGTCGAGGCGATCGGGCTCTACCAGCTGCACAAGCCGGACCCCGGCGTGCCGTACGCGGAATCGCTGGGCGCGGTACGGGAGTTGCTGGACGCCGGCACGGTCCGGCTGGCCGGCATCTCCAATGCGGACGTGGCGCAGATCCGGCTCGCGCGGGAGATCCTGGGCGAGCGGCTGGTCTCCGTGCAGAACCGGTACTCCCCGGCCGTACGGACCGCCGAGGCGGAGCTGGGGCTCTGCGCGGAGTTCGGCCTGGCCTTCATGCCGTGGAGTCCGCTGGGCGGGATCTCGCGCAGCTCGCTCGACGGGGCGTCGGCCCTTGAGGCGGACCCCGAGTTCGGGGGGTTCCACCGGGTGGCGCGGGCGCGCGGGGTGAGCCCGCAGCGGGTGGCCCTCGCCTGGCTGCTCGCGCGGTCGGAGACGGTACTGCCGATCCCCGGGGCGAGCCGGCCGGAGACGGCGCGCGATTCGGCGGCGGCCGCCGAACTCATGCTGAATACACAGGAGTTGGCGGAGCTGGACGTTCGGTAGTCGAAGACACCGAACCCATTGACGGGTTCGGTGTCTCCAACTACAAAAGCATGCTGAGAGCGCTCTCACGCCCTCATCCCCCACCGGAGGTGTTCTCCTTGAGCCGCGTCCGACGCACCCCCCTGCTCGCCTCGCTCCTCGCCGCCGCCCTCGCCGCGGGCGCCCTGCTCGGCCTGGGCGGGGCCGGCACCGCCAGCGGCGCCGTACCCCCGGCGCCCGGCTGGTCGCTCCAGTGGAGCGACGACTTCAACGGCCCCGACCGCGCCCTGCCGAACGCCGCCGAGTGGCAGATCGACACCGGCCACGGCTACCCGGGCGGCCCCGGCAACTGGGGCACCGGAGAGATACAGAACTACACCTCCAGCCCCGACAACCTGCGCCTCGACGGCACCGGCAACCTGCGGATCACCCCGCTCAAGGACGGCGCGGGCAACTGGACCTCGGCCCGGATCGAGACCAGGCGC
This sequence comes from Streptomyces sp. NPDC059875, assembly GCF_042731085.1. Taxonomy (NCBI): domain Bacteria; kingdom Bacillati; phylum Actinomycetota; class Actinomycetes; order Kitasatosporales; family Streptomycetaceae; genus Streptomyces; species Streptomyces sp. NPDC059875. Next base: position 293,654 of record NZ_JBHWJZ010000002.1, on the reverse strand, counting down.
GCCGACTTCAAGGCCCCGGCCGGCGGGACCCTGCGCATCGAGGGCCGGATCCAGATGCCGAACGTGACCGGTGACGCGGCCCTCGGCTACTGGCCCGCGTTCTGGGCGCTCGGCGCGCCCTATCGGGGCAACTACTGGAACTGGCCCGCCATCGGCGAGTTCGACATCATGGAGAACGTCAACGGCCTCAACTCGGTCTGGGGTGTGCTGCACTGCGGGGTGAACCCGGGCGGCCCGTGCGGGGAGACCACCGGCATCGGGGCCAGCCGCACCTGCCCCGGCGCGAGCTGCCAGTCGGCCTTCCACACGTACCGCTTCGAGTGGGACCGTTCGGTCTCCCCCAACGAACTGCGCTGGTACGTGGACGACCAGCTCTTCCACAGCGTGAACGAGACCCGGGTCGGCGCGCAGGCCTGGGCCGACATGACGAGCCACGCGGGCTACTTCCTCCTGCTCAACGTGGCGATGGGCGGCGCCTTCCCGGACGCGCTGGCGGGGAAGACGCCGACGGCCGCGACCGTGTCCGGGCGGCCGATGCTCGTCGACTACGTGGCGGTGTGGACGAAGGGCGGCGGCACGACGCCGCCGACCACCCCGCCGCCGACCACTCCCCCGCCCTCGGGCTCCTCGCAGCTGTATCTGCGGACGGGCTCGGGCGCCGGGGACGCGACGGCGGCGTCCACGGTGACCCTGGCCTCGGCGGGGGGCGCCAACCACGACGGCAGCCCGGCCGGCGCGCAGGTCTTCACCTCCGGTCCGATCACCCGGACCTACAACGGCGGCTCGACCCAGTTCGACCTGTTCGTGGACGCCGGGTCCGTGATCGCCAACGGGCAGCAGGTGCGGGTGAGTTACGACCGTACGGGCGACGGCAGCTGGGAACGGACGGAGACGTACCAGTACTTCGCGACCGATCCCGTACCGGGGTACGAGCACTACACCCAGGCGAGCGGCCTGAAGTCGGCGACCGGCAGCCACGGGGACCTGGTGAACGGACGGGTCCGGATCGAGGTGTGGAACGCGATCGGGAACGGACCGAGCACGGTCGGCGTCGGGAACCAGTCGGTGGTCCGGGTCCCCTTCTCCTGACCGTCCGGTACCGACAGGACGACCCCGGCCGCGACGAACGCGGCCGGGGTCGTCCCTCTTCCCCCGATGCCCGGATCCGGCTCAAGGCCCGGGACTCGGGATCCCTCAGACGCCGGCGCGGGCCTTCTCCACGCCCTCTTCGCCGCCTTCGGCCCGCTGGTCGGGCACGGAGGTCGCCGGGGCGTGGTCGTCGACCAGGGTCTTCTCGTCGAAGGGGACCTTCCCGGCGAGGACCTCGGCGACCCTCGTCTTGTCGATCTCCTTGGTCCAGGTGCCGACGAGGACGGTCGCGACCGCGTTGCCGGCGAAGTTCGTCAGCGCGCGGGCCTCGCTCATGAAGCGGTCGATGCCGACGATCAGACCGACGCCGTCGACCAGCTCCGGCCGGTGCGACTGGAGACCGCCGGCGAGGGTCGCGAGACCCGCGCCGGTCACGCCCGCCGCACCCTTCGAGGCGATGATCATGAAGACCAGGAGGCTGATCTGCTCGGCGAGCGAGAGCGGGTTGCCCATCGCCTCCGCGACGAAGAGCGAGGCCATCGTCAGGTAGATCGCCGTGCCGTCCAGGTTGAAGGAGTAGCCGGTCGGCACGGTGATGCCGACGACGGGCTTGCTGACGCCCAGGTGCTCCATCTTCGCGATGAGCCGCGGCAGCGCGGACTCGGAGGAGGAGGTGGACAGGATCAGCAGGAACTCGCGGCCCAGGTACTTCAGCAGCGCGAGGATGTTGACCCCGGCGACCAGCCGCAGCAGTGCGCCGAGCACCACGAAGACGAAGAGCGCGCAGGTCACGTAGAAGCCGATCATGATGACCGCGAGCGACTTCAGCGCGTCGATGCCGGTCGCGCCGACGACCGCCGCGATGGCGCCGAAGGCACCGATCGGGGCCGCCCACATGATCATGCCGAGGATGCGGAAGACCAGCCGCTGGATGTGGCCGATGCCGCGCAGGACCGGCTCGCCGGCCTTGCCCATCGCCTGGAGAGCGAAGCCCGCGAGGAGGGCGACGAGCAGGGTCTGCAGGACCTCGCCCTCGGTGAAGGCGGAGATCATCGTCTTGGGGATGATCCCCAGCAGGAACTCCGCCGTGGACTCGCTCGCACCGTCGGCCTGCTTGGCGCCGGCCTCGGCGACCTCCTTGGTCAGGTGGAGGCTGGAGCCGGGGTCGAGGATGTTGCCGACGAGCAGGCCGATGGCGAGGGCGACGGTCGACATCACGAGGAAGTACCCGAGGGCGAGCCCGCCGACGGCGCCGACCTTCGCGGCCTTGCGGACCGAGCCGACGCCGAGAACGATCGTGCAGAAGATGATCGGCGAGATCATCATCTTGATCAGGTTCACGAAGCCGGTGCCCAGCGGCTTGAGCTCGACGGCGACGCCCGGGGCCACGAAGCCGACCGTGATGCCGAGCAGTACGGCGGCGATGACTGCGATATACAGGTAATGGGTACGGTCCCGTTGTGCGGCCACGGGGTCCTCCTCGAGCTGATGAATGTCCACGTCCCGGTGGATCCCAGCGAATATCCATCAGCCTGTGACCGGGGTCACCCTTACGTTCCTTTCGTTCACGACCGAAGTGTCGGCGGAGAACAATTCGGGAACGGGATTCCCCGGCGCAAATCCGGCCAGGCACACTTACCGGCATGCGCATACCGTTCCCCCGACCCCGCAGCCTCGCCGGCCAGCTCTTCGCGATGCAGGTCGTGCTGGTGGCCGCGGTCGTGGCCGGGTGCGCCGTCTTCGCCTACGTCACGGACCGCGCCCAGGCCGAGGAGACCGCGCGCCGCCAGGCCACCGCGACCGCGACGGCCGTCGCCGGCTCCCCCTCGGTGGTGGAGGCCGCCGGGTCCACCGACCCGAGCGCGCGGCTCCAGCCGTACGCCGAGGAGGTGCGGCACCGGACCGGGGTCGCCTTCGTGGTGATCATGGCCCCGGACGGCACGCGGTGGACGCATCCGGAGCCGGAGCAGATCGGGCGCACGTACCTCGGCCACATCGAGCAGGCCGTCCAGGGGCGGACCTTCTCCGAGACGCACCTGGGCGTGCTCGGACCCTCCGTCCGTACGGTCGCCCCGGTGCGCGCCGCCGACGGCAGGGTCGTCGCCCTGGTCAGCGCGGGCATCACGATCGACCGGATCAGCGAGCAGGTACGGGAGCAGGTGACGGCGCTGCTCGGCATGGCGGGGGCGGCACTGGCGCTCGGCGGTGTCGGCACGTACGTCATCAACGCCCGGCTCCGACGCCACACGCACGGGATGAACGCGGCCGAGCTGAGCCGGATGCACGACTATCACGAGGCCGCGCTGCACGCGGTGAGCGAGGGGCTCGTGATGCTGGACGGACAGCGCCGGATCGCGCTCATCAACGACGGGGCGCGGGAGCTGCTCGACCTGGACGCGGAGGTGGTGGGCAGGTCGGCGGCGGATCTGGGGCTGCCGGTCTCGCTCACCAGTGCGCTGCTCGCGTCGGAGCCGCGGGTGGACGAGCTGCATCTGACGGCGGAGCGGGTGCTCGTGGTCAACACCCGGCCGGTGGTCGGCGGGGAGCGGCGGGGCACGGTCGTCACCCTCCGGGACCGTACGGAACTCCAGGCGCTGTCGGGCGAGTTGACGTCCGAGCGGGGGTTCACGCAGGCGCTGCGCTCGCAGGCCCACGAGGCGGCGAACCGGCTGCACACGGTCGTCTCGCTGATCGAGCTGGGCCGGGTGGACGAGGCCGTCGACTTCGCGACGGCCGAACTGGAGCTGGCCCAGGCGCTCACCGACCGGGTGGTCGACGCGGTGGGTGAACCGGTCCTGGCGGCGCTGCTCCTCGGCAAGGCGGCGCAGGCCAACGAGTCGGGGGTGGAGCTGGTCCTGACCGAGGACAGTCGGATCGACGACGGCCTGCTGCCGCCGGCGCTCCCGTCCCGGGACCTGGTCACGATCCTCGGCAACCTGATCGACAACGCGGTCGAGGCGGCGAGCGGTACGCCGCAGGCGCGGGTCACGGTCACGGCCCGCACCCGCGCCGGCGAACTCCTGATCCGGGTCGCCGACACCGGCCCCGGGATCGACGCGGCCGACCGGGACGCGGCCTTCGACCGCGGCTGGTCCACCCGAGGCCCGGGCCGCGGCCTCGGCCTCGCCCTGGTCCGCCAGGCGACGACGCGCGCCGCCGGCACGGTGACCCTGACCCGGTCTCCGGAGGGCGGCGCCGAGTTCACCGTACGACTGCCGTTGGTGGCGGGGACCGGGCCCCAGGCCGCCGTCCCGTCGGCCACCGACCGGAGGGCGGCCGCGCCGGCCGTCGGTGCGAGCGGTACGGAGGTGGCCCGATGAGCCAGGACATCCGCGTGCTGGTCGTCGAGGACGACCCCGTCGCCGCCGATGCGCACGCCCTCTACGCGGGGCGGGTGCGCGGGTTCGTCGTCGTCGGGGTCGCGCACTCGCGGGCCGCCGCGGTGCGCGTGCTCGACCGGACGGCCGTCGACCTGATCCTGCTCGATCTGCATCTTCCCGACGGCCACGGGCTGCAGCTGCTGCGCTCGCTGCGGGCCGCCGGGCACCCCGCCGACGTCATCGCCGTCACCTCCGCCCGCGATCTCGCGATCGTGCGCGAAGGGGTGTCCCTCGGGGTCGTCCAGTACGTCCTGAAGCCCTTCACCTTCGCGACCCTCCGGGACAGGCTCACCCGGTACGCCGAGTTCCGCGCCAGCGCCGGGGAGGCGTCCGGGCAGGACGAGGTGGACCGGGCGCTGGCCACCCTGCGCACCCCGCAGCCCGCCTCGCTCCCCAAGGGGCTGAGCGCGCCCACCCTGGAGGCCGTCACCCGTACGCTCCGGGACACACCGGCCGGTCTCACCGCGGCCGAGGCCGGGGCCGCCGTCGGCATCTCCCGGATCACCGCGCGCCGCTACCTGGAACACCTGGTCACGGACGGGCGCGCCGCGCGGGCCCCGCAGTACGGGCAGATCGGCCGGCCGGAGCTCCAGTACCGGTGGATCACGACGGTCGGGCGCTGACAGGGCAGCGGGGCGGCGGGCAGCGGGCGGTGCTGACAAACTGCCGCACGCACTCTTGTCCGTCGACGTCGCGTACGACAGGGTGGTCTGACGGCACGGGCGACCGGCCGCGATGACCGGTCATCGGACACCGATCACCGGTTACCGATCCCGTAGGTGATCATTACGGATAGCTACCGGCCGGTTCCGACGTTTCTACGACTTCTGGCCTTGGGTGAACGCACCGTAGCCACCGGTCACGTTCCGCATCTACCGTGTCGACGTGCAACCCTCCCCTCCCTCACCTCCCTTCAACGCCCTCGCCGCGCGCCGATTGCGCGAAGGCCTCGGCATGGCTCCGGGTCATGTCGCCTACGGCCTCCGCGCGCAGTACGGCCTCGCCGTCACCCCCGACACCGTGGTCGCCTGGGAACGCGGCCGGCTCGCTCCCACCTCCCAGGAGCTCACCGCGCTCGCGGGCGTCCTCTGGTGCGCCCCCGGCGAGCTGATCGCCTCCGCCACCACCCTGCGCGAACACCGGATGGCCCGCGGCCTCGCCCCGGACGACCTGGCGCGACGGGTGGGCCTCGACGCCCCCGGCTATCTCCGGATGGAGGAGTCGGGCCGCTGGCGCGGCAACGAACGCCAGACCGCCGCCCTCGCCGAGACCCTCGGCCTCGGGCCGCGGGCCCTGCTCACCGCGACCGGCAGGAACGAGGACCTGGCCCAGCTGCTGCGCGACGCGGCCACGACGCGCTGGCAGGCGTACGTGCGCCCGGCCGTGAAGATGCTGCCGATGCCCAAGCGGGTCCTGGAGGATGCGCTCCAGCGGCTCTACACGGACTACCACGCCAAGATGGTCGCGACGAGCAGCTGGGGCGCCTCGGGCGACAGCGGCGACGCGGGCCGCGAGTACCTGGACCGGATCGTGGACCACTTCTGGGAGGCGATCGGCCCGTAGAGGTGGCGGCGGACATCCCGTAGAGGTGGCGGCGGGAGTGGGCTTCGCGTCTATCCTGCGAGCCATGGACATGATCAACCCCTCCCCGGACCTCGACGACGCGGGCGTCGCGGTGGCCGCGGTGAGCGCCGGCGCGGACGTCGTGCGCTCCCTGTACGGTCAGCGGCTCGCCCGTATCGACAAGGGCGCCGGGGACTTCGCCACGGCCGCCGACGTGGCGGCCGAGAGGGCCATCCTCGACGTCATCCGTGCCGCCCGGCCCGATGACGCCGTGCTCGGCGAGGAGGGCGGGCAGCAGGGTGCGGCCGATGCCTCGCGCCAGTGGTTGGTGGATCCCCTGTGCGGCACGCTGAACTACGCCGTCGGCAACATGCTGGTGGCCGTCAACGTGGCGCTGCGCCAGGGGGCGGCGGCGGTGGCCGACCCGTTCGGCGGCGACGTCTTCTTCACCGACGGCGAAGCCGCCTGGGCACGACGCGACGGCGATGTCGCGCGGCTCGAGCCCACGCCCGCCACCCGGCTGGTGGACGTCAACCTGGACCCGCCGTTCCCGGGCGCGCCCGGATTCCGGGCGGTGGAGCTGCTGGCCCACCCCGGATTCGTCGAGCGGTTCCGGCCGCGGGTCGTGTCCACGACGCTGGCACTGGCCTGGGTCGCGGCCGGCAAGCGCGCCGCGTACGTCACCGATGGCGGCGACCTGTCGGCGAGCGTGCATTTCGCCGCCGGGATCGCGCTGTGCCGGGCCGCCGGCTGCGTCGTCACCGGGGTCGACGGGGCCCCGATCGGGCCGGCCGGCCGCGGACTCGTGGTGGCCGCCGATGCCGAGACACACGAGCAGCTGATGTCGATGTTCCAGGGCTGACCTCGCCCCAGGGCCTGTCCGACCCTGATCCGCCGGACGGGCACCAGGGCCTGTCCTAGCGGCGGTCGAAGCTGAAGAGCTGGCCCTGCCCGTCCGTACGGCAGGCCGCCTGGGCCAGCTTCGCCCACTCGGCCGTCCGGTCGCCGACCACGGTCACACAGGAGCCGGCGGTCGCCGAGCCCGCGGGGACGATGCGGTAGCCCGTGACGGGGCTCCCGAAGTGCTCCAGGAGGAACCTTTCGACACGGGACGGGTCGCCGCACTCCGAGTCCTCGAACGCGGCGTCCGCAATGCGGCCCCCGGAGGGGATGCCCGAGCAGCCGGGGCCGTAGTCCGGGTGGTCGGAGACGATGCGCCAGTGGCCGGCGCCGAGATGCCTGAGCGAGTAGCGGGGGACGTCGGCGCCCTCGCACGCCCGCTGGTGGATCTGACCGCTGCGCCCGCCCCGCCGTTCGTTCAGGCAGAGGTCCGAGCCGATCACCCGTATCCGTACGTCCCCGTCGGCGGGCGCGGTCGGGGTGGCCGGCACCGTTCCACCGCCGTCCCGGACGAGGGCGAAGACCACGCTGACCCCGGCGAGGACGAGTGCCGTGACGGCGACCAGCGCGACCACCGTGCGGCGTATGCGCGACCGGGGGCCCGGGCCGGGCGGTGGGGGCTCCGATCCGGGACCGGCCGTGGGCTCCGGCACCGCCGGCCACGCGGTGTCCGTGTCCGCGGTGGCGGAGTCCGCGTCCACACCCGCGTCCACGCCCTGGTCAACGCCCGGGTCCGCGTACACCCCTCGTACGGCCAGCTCCTTGCGGACCGTCTGCCAGCTCTCCAGCTCTCCGGGCGCCACGCCGCAGGCGCGGACGAAGGAGGTCAGCAGTTCCTCACGGGGGACGGTCGAGCGGGCGAGCATGTTCGCCACGGTCGAGCGGGGCAGGACGTCGCCGAGCGCCTCCGCACGGGCCGACAGCTCGCGGTACGTCAGTCCCGACCAGTCCTTGAGCTCCTGCAGCCGCGCGATGAACGAGGCGGCGTCGGTGGCCTCGCGCGGGTCGGGTGCGCCGCCCCCGCCGGCGTATCCCTCGGTCATGCGTCTTCCCCACCCCTCCCCCGGACAGGGTTGGGACATGTCCGGGACAGGCTCAAGCCTTGTTGATCCGCTTCTTCAACTCAAGAGTGGAAAGAGGTGATTCCGGTCGGGGCCGGAATCACCACGGGGGAAGCACGAGGGGCCCCGATCGTCCACGGGGGGACGATCGGGGCCCCTCGGAAGATCGGGACCTCGTCGGGACCGAGGTCCCGGCGGGCCGGGTCAGAAGACCGACTCGGCCTCGGACATCCGGTTCGCCGGGACCGTCTTCAGCCGGGTCACGGCCTCGGCCAGCGGCACCATGTGGATGTCGGTGCCGCGCAGTGCGGTCATCTTCCCGAACTCGCCCCGGTGCGCGGCCTCCACCGCGTGCCAGCCGAAGCGGGTCGCGAGCACCCGGTCGTACGCCGTCGGCGTGCCACCGCGCTGGACGTGTCCCAGAATGACGGGCCGCGCCTCCTTGCCGAGGCGGCGCTCCAGTTCGACCGCGAGCCGGTTGCCGATGCCCTGGAAGCGCTCGTGGCCGTACTGGTCGATCTCGCCCTTCTTGTACTCCATGGAACCCTCGGCCGGGTGGGCGCCCTCGGCGACGCAGACGACGGCGAACTTCTTGCCGCGCGCGAAGCGCTCCTCGACCATCTTGACGAGGTCGTCCACCTGGAAGGGCCGTTCGGGCAGGCAGATGCCGTGGGCGCCGCCGGCCATGCCGGACTCCAGCGCGATCCATCCGGCGTGCCGGCCCATCACCTCGACGACCATCACGCGCTGGTGGGACTCGGCGGTGGTCTTGAGACGGTCTATGGCCTCCGTCGCGACGCCCACGGCGGTGTCGAAGCCGAAGGTGCGGTCGGTGGAGGAGATGTCGTTGTCGATCGTCTTCGGGACGCCTACCACCGGCATCCCGGCGTCGGCGAGCATCCGGGCGGCGGTCAGGGTGCCCTCGCCGCCGATCGGGATGAGCACGTCGATGCCGTACTTCCTCGCCAACTCCGGAGCGGACTCGGCCGCTTCGGAGAGCCGGTTGCGCTCCAGGCGGGCGGAGCCGAGGATGGTGCCGCCGCGGGCGAGGATGCCGCTGACCGCGTCGAGATCGAGCGGGCGGTAGTGCCCGTCGAGGAGACCCTTGAACCCGTCCTCGAAGCCGATGACTTCGTCGTCGTGGCCGGTCAGGGCCCGGTGCACGACCGACCGGATCACTGCGTTCAGGCCAGGACAGTCGCCGCCTGCGGTGAGAACTCCGATGCGCATCGTGCTGTGTCTCCTGCTCGGTAGCGGTACATGTGAGCTCTGTCGATTCTCACACGCCCGGCGGAGGCCCCGCGCTCCCTGCTACTCCGCGCGCCCGCCTCCGGGGGCCTTTCGTCCCCTGTTTCCGGGCCTTTCGTCCGGCGGGCGTCCTATCCACCCCCAGAGGTATTGTCAAGAGGGCATTGCCACCCTTGCGGGGTTTTTTGAACACACTCGGTTGACGAGACCGGGCGGACAGGACTGGACAGGAGACCACGGCGTGACGCGCAGCGTGTACGTGACCGGGATCGACCGCGGAGACGGCCGGCAGGTCGTCGAGCTGGGAGTCATGGAGCTCCTGACCCGCCAGGTGGACCGGGTGGGGGTGTTCCGGCCGCTCGTGCACCACCGCCCCGACCGTCTCTTCGATCTGCTGCGGGCCCGTTACCGGCTCTCCCAGGACCCGACGACCGTCTACGGCATGGACTACCACGAGGCCTCCGCGCTCCAGGCCGAGCGGGGCACCGACGAGCTGGTCTCCCGGCTCGTCGACCGCTTCCATACGGTGGCCCGCGACTACGAGGTCGTGCTCGTCCTCGGTACGGACTTCGCGGCCACCCAGCTCCCCGACGAGCTGGCGCTCAACGCACGCCTCGCCAACGAGTTCGGCGCCTCGGTGATACCGGTCGTCGGCGGCAAGGACCAGCCCGCCGAGTCCGTACGAGCGGAGGCCCGCAACGCCTTCCGGGCGTACGACGGGCTCGGCTGCGACGTCCTCGCGATGGTCGTCAACCGCGTGGCCGGTGACGACCGCGCGGCGATCGCCGAACGGCTCTCGGCGCGGCTGCCCGTCCCCTGTTACGTCCTGCCCGACGAGCCCGCCCTGGCGGCCCCCACGGTCGCCCAGATCACCCACCACCTGGGTGCCTCGGTCGTGCTCGGCGACGACGCGGGCCTGGCGCGCGACGCCCTGGGCTTCGTCTTCGGCGGCGCCATGCTGCCGAACTTCCTCAACGCGCTGACCCCCGGCTGTCTGGTCGTCACCCCCGGGGACCGCGCCGACCTCGTCGTGGGCGCACTCGCGGCCCACTCGGCCGGGACGCCGCCCATCGCCGGAGTGCTGCTCACCCTCAACGAGCGGCCCAGCGACGAGATCCTGACCCTGGCCGCCCGCCTCGCGCCCGGCACGCCGGTCATCTCCGTCCCCGGCACCAGCTTCCCCACCGCCGCCGAACTCTTCTCCCTCGAAGGGAAGTTGAACGCGGCCACGCCCCGCAAGGCGGAGACCGCGCTCGGCCTCTTCGAGCGGCACGTGGACACCGCCGATCTGCTGAAGCGGATCTCGGTGGCCCGCACCGGCCGGGTCACGCCGATGATGTTCGAGCACGATCTCCTGGAGCAGGCCCGCGCCGACCGCCGCCGCGTGGTCCTGCCCGAGGGCACCGAGGAGCGGGTGCTGCGCGCCGCCGACGTGCTGCTGCGCCGCGACGTCTGCGACCTGACCCTGCTCGGCGACGTCGAGGTCATCCGCAAGAAGGCGGCCGACCTCGGCATCGACCTCTCCTCGCCGTCGACCCAGCTGATCGACCCGCAGACCTCCGAGCTGCGCGACTCCTTCGCCACGAAGTACGCCGAGCTGCGGGCCCACAAGGGCGTGACGGTGGAGCTGGCGTACGACGTCGTCTCGGACGTCAACTACTTCGGGACACTGATGGTCGAGGAGGGTCTGGCCGACGGCATGGTCTCCGGCTCGGTGCACTCCACGGCCGCGACGATCCGCCCCGCCTTCGAGATCATCAAGACCAAGCCGGACGCGTCGATCGTCTCCTCCGTCTTCTTCATGTGCCTGGCCGACAAGGTGCTCGTATACGGCGACTGCGCGGTCAACCCGGACCCGAACGCCGTGCAGCTCGCGGACATCGCCGTCCAGTCGGCGGCCACCGCGGCCCGCTTCGGCGTCGACCCCCGGATCGCGATGCTCTCGTACTCCACCGGCACCTCGGGCTCCGGCGCGGACGTCGACAAGGTCCGCGAGGCGACCAAGCTGGTACGGGAGTCCCACCCGGAGCTGCGGATCGAGGGGCCCATCCAGTACGACGCGGCGGTGGAGCCGTCCGTCGCCGCGACGAAGCTGCCGGGCTCGGAGGTGGCCGGGCAGGCGACCGTGCTGATCTTCCCGGACCTCAACACCGGCAACAACACCTACAAGGCCGTGCAGCGTTCGGCCGGCGCCGTGGCCGTCGGGCCGGTGCTGCAGGGTCTGCGCAAGCCCGTGAACGACCTCTCGCGCGGCGCGCTCGTCAGCGACATCGTCAACACGGTCGCCATCACGGCGATCCAGTCCCAGGTCCCGTCCCAGGGTCAGGAGCCCACCGCATGACCACCCCCACGCGCGTTCTCGTCCTCAACTCCGGCTCCTCGTCGGTGAAGTACCAGCTCCTGGACATGGCGGAGCACTCCCGGCTCGCGGTCGGCCTGGTGGAGCGGATCGGCGAGGAGACCTCCCGCCTTGTCCACACGCCACTTCAAGGAGGCGGAGGGGTCAAGCGCGAGAAGAACGGGCCGATCTCCGACCACGCGGCGGCGCTGAAGGCGGTCGCCGAGGAGCTGGCGGCCGACGGCCTCGGCCTGGACTCCCCCGAACTGGCGGCGATCGGGCACCGGGTGGTGCACGGCGGGCTGCGGTTCACCGCCCCGACCGTGATCGACGACGAGGTGCTCGCCGAGATCGAGCGACTCGTGCCCGTGGCACCGCTGCACAACCCGGCCAACCTCACCGGGATCCGTACGGCGATGGCGCTGCGCCCCGACCTGCCGCAGGTCGCGGTCTTCGACACCGCCTTCCACACCACGATGCCGGAGTCCGCGGCCCGGTACGCGATCGACGTGGAGACCGCGGACGCGCACCGCATCCGGCGCTACGGCTTCCACGGCACCTCGCACGCCTATGTGTCGCGCGAGACGGCGAAGTTGCTCGGCAAGGCGCCGGAGGAGGTGAACGTGATCGTGCTGCACCTGGGCAACGGGGCCTCCGCCTCCGCCGTCCGGGGCGGGCGGTGCGTGGACACCTCGATGGGGCTGACCCCGCTGGAGGGCCTGGTCATGGGGACCCGCTCGGGCGACATCGACCCGGCGGTCACCTTCCACCTCAAGCGGGTCGCCGGGATGTCGGCGGACGAGATCGACGTGCTGCTCAACAAGAAGTCGGGTCTCGTCGGACTCTGCGGCGACAACGACATGCGGGAGATCCGCCGCCGGATCGACGAGGGCGACGAGCGGGCCGCCCTCGCCTTCGACATCTACATCCACCGGCTGAAGAAGTACATCGGGGCGTACTACGCGGTACTCGGGAGGGTGGACGCGGTGGCGTTCACGGCTGGCGTCGGCGAGAACGCGGCTCCGGTGCGGGAAGCTGCGATCGCCGGTCTGGAGGAGCTGGGCCTGACGGTGGACGCCGACCTCAACGCCGTACGGTCCGACGAGGCACGGATCGTCTCGCCGGACTACGCGCGGGTCGCGGTCGCGGTGGTGCCGACGGACGAGGAGCTGGAGATCGCCCGCCAGACCTTCGCCCTCGTCGCATCGGCGCACGGAGAAGTGAACGCCTGAGCGCCCCCGCGCCCATTTGTACTTTCCACCAGACGGAATATTCCGCAGTGAAACAAACCGATAGGATCCGCCTCATGCGCCGTTCCAAAATCGTCTGCACGCTGGGCCCCGCCGTCGACTCGTATGAGCAGCTGAAGGCTCTCATCGAGGCCGGAATGAACGTGGCCCGATTCAACATGAGCCACGGGACCCAGGCAGAGCACCAGGAGCGGTACGACCGTCTCCGCAGGGCGGTGGCGGACACCGGCCGCGCCGTGGGCGTGCTCGCCGACCTCCAGGGCCCCAAGATCCGTCTGGAGACCTTCGCGGAGGGTCCCGTCGAGCTGGTGCGCGGTGACGAGTTCACCATCACCACCGAGGACGTCCCCGGTGACAAGTCCATCTGCGGCACCACGTACAAGGGTCTGCCGGGCGATGTCTCCAAGGGCGACCAGGTCCTGATCAACGACGGCAACGTCGAGCTGCGGGTCGTCGAGGTCGAGGGCTCGCGGGTCAAGACCGTGGTCATCGAGGGTGGTGTCATCTCCGACCACAAGGGCATCAACCTGCCGGGTGCGGCGGTCAACGTCCCGGCCCTGTCCGAGAAGGACGTCGAGGACCTCCGCTTCGCGCTCCGTATGGGCTGCGACATGGTCGCCCTCTCCTTCGTCCGCAACGCCGACGACGTCAAGGACGTCCACAAGGTGATGGACGAGGAGGGCCGCCGGGTCCCCGTCATCGCCAAGGTGGAGAAGCCGCAGGCGGTGGAGAACATGGCCGACGTGGTCGCCGCCTTCGACGCCGTCATGGTGGCCCGTGGCGACCTGGCGGTGGAGTACCCGCTGGAGAAGGTCCCGATGGTGCAGAAGCGCCTCGTGGAGATGTGCCGCCGCAACGCCAAGCCGGTCATCGTCGCCACCCAGATGATGGAGTCGATGATCACCAACTCCCGCCCCACGCGCGCCGAGGCCTCCGACGTGGCCAACGCGATCCTGGACGGCGCGGACGCGGTCATGCTGTCGGCGGAGTCCTCCGTCGGCGCCTACCCGATCGAGACCGTGAAGACGATGTCGAAGATCGTCGCCGCGGCCGAGGAGGAGCTGCTCTCCAAGGGCCTGCAGCCGCTCGTGCCCGGCAAGAAGCCGCGTACGCAGGGCGGTTCGGTGGCCCGCGCGGCCTGCGAGATCGCGGACTTCCTGGGCGGCAAGGCGCTGATCGCCTTCACCCAGTCCGGCGACACCGCCCGCCGCCTCTCGCGCTACCGCACGATCCAGCCGATCCTGGCCTTCACCACGGACGAGTCGACCCGCAACCAGCTCACGCTGAGCTGGGGTGTCGAGTCCTTCCTCGTCCCGTTCGTGGAGACCACGGACGCGATGGTCGACATCGTCGACGCGGAGCTGCTGAAGCTCCAGCGGTACAGCGAGGGCGACACCATGGTCATCACGGCCGGCTCGCCCCCCGGCGTCCCGGGCACCACGAACATGGTCCGGGTGCACCACCTGGGCGGCGGGCAGCCCGCCTGACGCTCCCCTGCCCCTGGCATGACGAGGGCCCCCGTCCGGATCGGACGGGGGCCCTCGTCATGTGCGGCTCCCGGATGGGTTCGTGACGCGATCGGTGACGCGGGTGACGCGATCAGTTGGGCTCGATCGTGTTGCGCAGGCCCGGGACCGTGAGCGTGCCGCCGAACTGGCCGGCCTGGATGACCTCGACGTCCGTGAAGATCGCGAACGGTACGTCGAGCGGCGGCGGGGTCTCCGGGCTGAAGGTGACCGGGATGAGGCCGAAGAGGTTGCCCTTCAGCCTCTCCGTGTACATGGTCACCGTGCCGTTGCTCATGGTCGACGTCGAGCCCTTGTCGGACCGTACGTGTCCGGTGAGGCCGTCCGAGTGGACCGTGCGCTGGTGCAGGTCCTTGATGTCCACGCCGTCCTTCGCGGTGAACTTCAGGACCTTCTTGATCTTCCCGCTGCCCGTCTTCACCTCGACGATGCCGTGGTACTTGAGTCCCTTCAGCGTGAGCTTCGTGCTGTTCAGGATCCACGGCTCGTCCGGGAGCAGCGGGATGCCGGGCTCCAGCTCCGCCGCCGCCAGCGCCTCCGGGTCGGGCTCGGGGCACGGGAAGCGCGGCTTGGCGCCCTCGGGTATGTCCTCGTCCTTCTTGGCGTCGAGGCCCTTGGCGTCCTCCGGCAGCTCCTCGACCTTGGCACCGACCTTGTCGGCGGCCTCCTCGATGGCGGCCTTGGTCGTGTCGACCTCGGAGTCGGCCGGCGTGTCGGCCTTGTCCGCCGTGGCCGCCGTGTCCGTCTTCGGGGCGGTCTCCGGGGCTGTCGTCGCCGGCTTCTCGCTCGCCGAGGCGGTGGGCGACGGCGTGCTCGACGGCGTGCTCGTCGGCTCGGGGTCGGGCCCGTCGAACAGGTCCTTGATCTTGTCGCCGAGGCCCAGCGGGTCGAGCGGGTTGACGCTCTTCGTCGCGGTGGGTGTCGGGGCCGGGGCCTCCTGCTGCGTGGTGGCGCGCTGCTCCGTACCGGCGGTCGCCGAAGGGCTGGCCGTCGGCTTGGGCGACTCCTGCTCCTCGGTGGCCTCCGGCTTCGGCGAGGTGGTGGCGCTCGCGCTCGCCGTGGGCTTCGGGCTCTCGGTCTCCGCGGGCTTCGTCGACTCCTCGGCCACCGGCTCGTCCGAGCGGGTCACGCACGGACCGGGCGCGAAGGGGATGTCCTTCTCGTCGGCGAGGGCGAGCTTGGGCGCCATGCCCATGCCCATCAGGACGGCGGTCGGCATGGCCGCCAGGGCCATCGCCTTGCCCGCCGGCCCCTGGATCTTGTTCAGCAGAGACTTGCGCGGAGCCGCGTGCCGCGGACCCCTACCTGCAAGAGTGGCGCCGTCCCCAGCCGTCGCCGACTGCGGCGACTGTGTTTCGTCACCCCGCACTGTTCCTCCCGCCGTTGGCGTCGATCGTCGTTTCGGTCGCCTGCGCGTCCTCCGCGGCACGCTGCTCGGGGAACGGGGCCTTCTCGAAGTCGACCGCGTGGGTCTCCTCCGCTGCCTCGGTTCCCTGCGGCTGACCGTCGTTCTCGTGCTCGCCCTGCAGGGCCTCCGCCTCGGCCGTCTCCTCCACCGGGACGCCCGGCGCCCAGGCGATCGACATCCCGCCACCGACAAGGGAGAGCAGGAATCCGATGACGAGGCCGCCGAAGTTCGACACCGGGATGGAGACGAGCCCCAGCACGATGGCCGCGACACCCGCGAACACCCGCACGATCGGCTGGAACCACATCGTCAGACCGAGCGTGATGAGCAGGACGCCGATGATCAGCGCGCCGGCTCCGGCGGTCGTGGCGATGGCGATCGTCATGTTGCCGAGTCGCATGTCGCCGTACGGGAGATACGCGATCGGTACGCCGCCGAGGATGGTGAGCAGGCCCGCCCAGAAGGGGCGCTCGCCCCGCCAGGTACGGAAACGGTTCTCGCTCGGGACTCCGCGGGAAGCAGTGGACTCGGCGCTCATGGAAAACAGCTCCCTGGAAGCGGTGTTGCGTAAGAAAGGTGGCGAACAGCGGTACGGGACCGGAGCGGGTGGGGACGTACTGCACGGCCCCACCCGCGGGGCACGTACTACTCGGTGAAGCACTCCTTGGGAGCACCCGTGTGCAGCTTCAGCTTCAGGTCGGGAAGCTTGAAGGTGGCGGCGGTCGTCGCCCACGCCTTCTGCCTCACGTCCGTCAGCTTCGCCTCCTCGGCGCGCTGCGAGAAGCCGTACGGGTTGGCCGTCGTGCCGGGCTGGATGCCGGGCTTGCCGTCGGCCTTCGGGAGCTTGCCCGCGGCCACGCCGATGTCGATCTTGCCGAACTCGGCGTCCGCCTCGAGCGACGAGACATCCAGGTAGATGTCCTTCGCGTACACCGGGTTCTTCGCGTCCGTACCGGCCCGCAGCTCCAGCGAGACGTTGCCGAGGAACGGCACGTTCGGCGTCACGACGGACTGGCACATGTTGGTGATCCAGGCCTCGGAGAAGCCCGAGACGCCGACCGGCTGCGCGAACGGCTTGCCCTCGAGGTCCTTGCCCGAGACGACATTGCCGTACTGGACGAAGTCCTTACCGACAAGGCTGTCGGCCTTCACCTTGAACTCCTGGCCGGAGATGCTGAAGGACGCGGCAAGCGCACCCTGAGCCAGGCCGACACCGATCGCGGCCGTCGCGGCCACACTCGGCACCATGACAACGGCGAACCGCTTCCATCTGGTCCCGCCACGAACCTGGGACTTCATGAGAATCCTCCTTCTCGGACGTACATCTCCGGATGGGCCCAGGGGCCCGTCCTGGGATGGGAGAAGTGCTACGTCCTCGGGAAGGAGCGCCGAACACCGGGCGCGACGCGCGTCCGATTCACCGGCGATCACCCCCGAGCGACAACCACTGGCCACGCCTTGCGCGCAACCTGCTTGGACAGGCCCTGCCCGAGAGCAGGAACCCCCCTGTCCACGGCCGGCGCCACTGTCGCCGACCCGCTCGGTGGGGACCCTCGCCGCCAACCCGGTTGGTTGCCGGGCTGATGCGGTGGAGGACCGAGCGTCGCCGATCGTGGTCCATTCCGGGCCGGGGCACAAGGGGGTTCGTTACTGACTAGTAACGGCTGGATAACCACGCCACGACAGGGCGATGTCGCCCGGCCACACAGGGTGCAGCTCACCGGGGCCGTACATCAGGAGGATGAGGATGAAAGCCGGACAGAATGCCGGGTTCGATTTACTACAAGTAACAGCGGCCGCGATTACCAAGTTTTGGTAAAGCGCGGCCGCGATTTGTCACTGTGTCGCCAAATCGGCGCGATTCGGCGGGCCCTGAGGTGGGCCGGGGACGGGCCTAGAACAGCACCCGCGCGAGGGCCTGACGGGCCGCCGTGACCCGCGGGTCCTCCGGACCGATGACCTCGAACAGCTCCAGGAGCCGCAGCCGCGCCGCGTCCCGGTCCTCGCCGGCCGTACGCCGTACGGCGTCCACGAGCCGACCGAAGGCGTCCTCGACGTGACCGCCCACGAGATCGAGATCGGCGGCGGCGATCTGCGCGGTGACGTCGGCCGGATTGTCCGCCGCGCTCTTGCGCACCGCCTGCGGGTCCATGTCCTGCACCCGGGCGAGCAGCTCGGCCTGGGCCAGACCCAGCTTGGCCTCCGGGTGACCGGGGTCGTCGGCGAGCACGTTCTTGTACGCCTGGACGGCGCCGGCCAGGTCACCGGCGTCCAGCGCCGACATGGCCGCCTCGAGCAGCGCGTCGTACGGGCCGGCCGGCACCGGGGCCTCGGCGACCGCACCGGAGGCGTCGGCGTCCGGGTCGACGGCGATGCCCGTGAGACCGAAGCGCTCCTCGCCGACCTGGATCAGCTGGTCCAGGGTCTGCCGGATCTGGGCCTCGGGCGCCGCGCCCTGGAAGAGCGGCAGCGCCTGGCCGGCGACCACCGCGAAAACGGCCGGAATTCCCTGGATGCCGAACTGCTGCATCAGCATCTGGTTGGCGTCGACATCGACCTTCGCGAGCAGGAAGCGGCCGTTGTACTCGACGGCCAGCCGCTCCAGGAGGGGGCCGAGCTGCTTGCACGGCTCGCACCACTCGGCCCAGAAGTCGATGACGACCGGAACCTCGGCCGAGCGCTGCAGGACATCGCGCTCGAAGCCGGCCTCGTCGACATCGATCACCAGGGCAGAGGGGGAGACCGCCGCCGCGCCACCCTGCCGGGCGGCCTCGGCACGCGCCTGCTCCGCCTTCGCCTTGGCCTCTCCGGCCGCCTTCACCGCGGCGAGGTCGACGACGCCGCTCATGGACATGTTTCTGGGCTGCATGAGTACATCCTCCCCCTTCCGCGCACGTAACCGGTACGTCATGGCTGAACCGTGCACCGGAGTGCACGGTTCGTGTTCTGTTGCACCGGGTCCCCACCTGGTGCGTGTGGTCGTCGCTCGAGGCCGATCAAGCCTTTCGCTACGGGTCGTAGCGTAACTGTCCGGGTCGCCCCACGGGAAGGACTCCTCGGTGAACTGGCTCACATCACCGACCTCTGGCGCAATACCTACCGGCGGGTATGGTCGGTCCCCATGTGTAGCCGCACCAGTTCCCGCAGCCGTACCGGACGCCCCCGCAGTGTCGAGGCCGATGCCGCGATCCTCGAGGCGACCCGTGCCGCCCTGGTCGAACTGGGCTGGTCCAAGCTGACGATGGGCGACGTGGCCGGCCGGGCCGGGGTCGCCAAGACCACCCTCTACCGGCGCTGGGCCGGTAAGAACGAACTGGTCGTGGACGCCGTCGCCGTCCTCTTCGACGAACTCGAACTCCCCGACCTGGGTTCCCTCCAGGCCGACATCGAGCACGTGGTGCTGC
Source organism: Streptomyces sp. NPDC059875 (assembly GCF_042731085.1). Taxonomy (NCBI): domain Bacteria; kingdom Bacillati; phylum Actinomycetota; class Actinomycetes; order Kitasatosporales; family Streptomycetaceae; genus Streptomyces; species Streptomyces sp. NPDC059875. The sequence continues at coordinate 274,487 of NZ_JBHWJZ010000002.1, read as the reverse complement.
AGTTCGCCGCGCTGCTCCAGCGGCCGGAGACCAAGACGGCCCTGATGGCGGTGGTCGCGGAGTCCACCCGCGACGAGCCGCTGCGCGAGCGCATCCGCAGCTCCATCGTGGACCGGCAGAAGCGGCTGGTTCTGGAGGGTCGCCAGCGCGCCCAGGAGCGCGGCGAACTGCCCGCCGACCGGGACCCGGCGTCGATCGACGACACCGACGACCTGATCTTCGACGTGATCGCGGGCGCGGTGGTCCACCGGGCCCTGGTGAGCGCGGAGCCCGTCGACGAGGCATGGGTCAAGCGCTTCACCGCCCTGCTGATCGGCGGCCTCGGCGCGGCGGCGGCCACACCCTAGGGTGACGGTCGTGACGATCAATCTGAACAGCACCGTACGCGCGCTCCTGGACGACACCAACCCGGCGATCCTGGCCACCGTCCACCCCGACGGCTCTCCGCAGACCTCGGTCGTCTGGGTGGCCAGAGACGGTGACGAGCTGCTGATCTCCTCCCAGGACGGCCGCCGGAAGGTGCGCAACATCCAGGCCGATCCCCGGGTCAGCCTGACCGTGTACGACCGCGAGGACGCTCAGCTGTACGCCGAGGTACGGGGCACGGCCACGGTCACCGAGGACGTCGGCCGCGCGCTCGCGATCGCGTTGGACGAGCACTACGAGGGTCCGGGCGCCGGCCAGGACTACCTCGACCTGCCGCCGGAGGTCGTACGGGTGGTCATCCGCATCACGCCCACGAAGGTGGTCGGTTCGGCGGCCGCGCGGTAGTCGGCGAAGAAGAGGGGCGGTACCGGACGTCCGGTACCGCCCCTCTCTCGTCCGTACGGCTAGAAGCCCGGGGGCTCCGTGTAGATGCCCCACTCCTCGCGGAGGACGTCGCAGATCTCGCCGAGCGTGGCCTCCGCGCGTACCGCGTCGAGCATCGGGCCGATCATGTTCGAGCCGTCCCGGGCCGCCGCCAGCATCGAGTCGAGCGCCGCGCTGACCCGGGCGTCGTCGCGGCGGGCCTTGCGCTCGCCGAGGACACGGACCTGCTCCCACTCGACCTCGTGGCTGACCCGGAGGATCTCCAGGTCGCCGGTGACCGAGCCGTGGTGGACGTTGACGCCGACGACGCGCTTGTCGCCCTTCTCCAGGGACTGCTGGTACTGGAAGGCGGACTCGGCGATCTCGCCGGTGAACCAGCCGTCCTCGATGCCGCGCAGGATGCCGGAGGTGATCGGACCGATCGGGTGCTGCCCGTCCGGGTGGGCGCGGCGGCCGCGCTCCTTGATCTGGTCGAAGATCTTCTCGGCGTCGGCCTCGATGCGGTCGGTGAGCTGCTCCACGTACCAGGAGCCGCCGAGCGGGTCGGCCACGTTGGCCACGCCCGTCTCCTCCATCAGCACCTGCTGCGTGCGCAGCGCGATCTCGGCGGCCTGCTCGCTGGGGAGCGCGAGGGTCTCGTCGAGGGCGTTGGTGTGCAGCGAGTTGGTGCCGCCGAGGACCGCGGAGAGCGCCTCCACGGCGGTCCGTACGACGTTGTTGTACGGCTGCTGGGCGGTGAGCGAGACACCGGCGGTCTGGGTGTGGAAGCGGAGCCACTGGGCCTTGTCGGTCTTCGCCCCGTAGACCTCCTTCATCCAGCGCGCCCAGATCCGGCGGGCGGCGCGGAACTTGGCGATCTCCTCGAAGAAGTCGAGGTGCGCGTCGAAGAAGAAGGACAGGCCGGGCGCGAAGACGTCGACGTCCAGGCCGCGGGAGAGGCCGAGCTCCACGTAGCCGAAGCCGTCGGCGAGGGTGTACGCGAGCTCCTGCGCGGCCGTCGCCCCGGCCTCGCGGATGTGGTAGCCGGAGACGGAGAGCGGCTTGTACGCCGGGATGCCCTGCGCGCAGTGCTCCATCAGGTCGCCGATGAGGCGCAGATGGGGCTCGGGCTGGAAGAGCCACTCCTTCTGCGCGATGTACTCCTTGAAGATGTCGGTCTGGAGCGTGCCGTTGAGCACGCCCGGGTCGACACCCTGGCGCTCGGCGGCGACCAGGTACATGCAGAAGACGGGCACGGCGGGCCCGGAGATGGTCATCGAGGTGGTGACGTCGCCGAGCGGGATGCCCTTGAACAGGACCTCCATGTCTGCGGCGGAGTCGATGGCGACACCGCAGTGGCCGACCTCGCCGAGCGAGCGCGGGTCGTCGGAGTCGCGGCCCATGAGGGTGGGCATGTCGAAGGCGACCGAGAGCCCGCCGCCACCGGCGGCCAGGATCATCTTGTACCGCTCGTTGGTCTGCTCGGCGTTGCCGAAGCCGGCGAACTGGCGGATGGTCCAGGTCCGGCCGCGGTAGCCGGTCGGGTGCAGGCCCCGGGTGAAGGGGTACTCCCCGGGCCAGCCGATGCGCTCGAAGCCCTCGTAGCTGTCCCCGGGCCGGGGCCCGTAGACGGGGTCCACGGGGTCGCCGGAGAGCGTGGTGAAGTCCGCGTCGCGCTTGCGGGCCTTGTCGTACCGGGCCTGCCAGCGGCGGCGGCCTTCTTCGATGGCGTCAGCGTCCATGCTTCGAATTTACTAGGACGTCCTAGTAAATGTCGATGGCAAACCCCCGCACATCTGTGCGGGGGTGCGTGTCAGGCCTTGGCCGGGGCCGGCTGCGCGCCGCTGACCAGCGGAAGCGTCTCGCGGACGACCTTGCGCTCGACGAAGAAGGCGGCGAAGGGAATCGTCCCGGACAGCAGCACCCACAGGAGCTTGCCGAACGGCCACTTCGCCTTGGAGCCCAGGTCGAAGGCGAAGATCAGATAGATGATGTAGAGGACACCGTGGGCCTGGGAGACCGCGAAGGTCACGTCCTCGCCCCTGTCGAACCCGTACTTGAAGACCATGCAGGTGCACAGCACGAGCAGCATGACGGCGGTCACGTACGCCATGACGCGGTAACGGGTCAGCACGCTGGATTTCATGCCGTCGAGCGTAACGGCACGTTCCGGGCGATCTTCGCGCGGGCCCCTCCCCCGCTACTTCTCCTCGAAGTCCTCCGCCGCGACGCGCAGCGGACGCAGCATCGCGAAGATCTCCGCGCACTCCTCGGCGTCATAGACCCCCAGCCCGAAGTCCATCGCCATCAGGTCGCGGGTGGCCGCCTCGACCACCTCTCGGCCCTTCTCGGTGATGGAGGCGAGGGTTCCGCGGCCGTCGTTGGGGTTGGGCCGCTTGTCGACGAGACCGGACTTCACGAGCCGGTCCACCGTGTTCGTCACGGACGTGGGGTGGACCATCAGCCGCTCGCCGATCTTGGACATCGGCAGCTCACCGGCCTTGGAGAAGGTGAGCAGCACCAGCGCCTCGTAGCGCGCGAAGGTCAGCCCGTACGGCTTGACGACGGAGTCGACCTCGGCGAGGAGGATCTGGTGGGCCCGCATGATCGAGGTGATCGCGGCCATCGAGGGGACGGGTCCCCAGCGGTTCTGCCAGAGCTCGTCGGCGCGGGCGATGGGGTCGAACGGGAGACTGAGCGGCTTCGGCACGCGTCGACCTTACCCACTGGTCACATGGTGGTCAGCCCCGTCTCGTACTTCGGTCGCACGGACCTCGGCGACGAGCGCCAGGACGCAGACGGTGCCGAGCACGCCCGCGCCGACGACCACGAGGTGGACGGGGAGGAACTCGGCGGCGAGACCGGCCCCGGCCATGCCGACGCCCTGGATCGTCATCATGCCCGCGGTCATCAGGGTCATGGCCCGGCCCCGCTGCTCCTCGGGGACGGCGGCGACGAACCAGGCGTCGAGACCGAGCGTGTACGCGCCGGTGGCGCCGGCCAGGAGGAGGGCGACGGCGGCGAGGGCGACGCCGGGCTCGACGGCGTAGAGGAGGAAGGGCAGCAGCCCCACTGCCACGAGCGGGACGACGATCCGCTCGCGGACCCGGGCGCTGAGGGCGGAACCGGCGAAGAGCTCGCCCGCGATGGTGCCGACGGGCATCGCGCACATGAGTAGGCCGAGGGCGGCGGTGGAGGCGCCGATCTCGCGGGCGTAGGGGGCGGCGAGGGCCTCGGGGGTGACGACGAAGAGGGGCGGCACCCAGAACATCAGCATCAGCGCGCGGACGCGGCGGTCGCGCAGGACGCCCCAGGTCCCGCCGAGCCCCTGGCGCTCGCCGGCCGCGGTCGCGCGGGCGGGGCGGTGGGCCGTGCCGAAGCGCAGGAGCAGCGCGGAGGCGAGGAAGGTGGCGGCGGTGATCGCGATGGCGCCGCGCGGCGGCACGACGGTGAGCAGCACGCCGCCGACACCGAACCCGGCGAGCAGGGCGCTCTGCGAGACGATCCGGAGGAGGGAACGGCCGAGTACGAACAGGTCGCCCTCGCCGAGGATGTCGGCGAGGGTCGCCATCCGGGTCCCGTTGAAGACCGGCGCGACAGCGGCGACGGCACACCGCAGCACGAGCAGCCCGGCGACCGGGGTCACGGGCGCGACCATGAGGGCGACACAGCCGGCACAGACGAGATCACAGACGACCAGCACCCGCCGGGCCGGGTACCGGTCGGCGACGCCGGCGAGCAGGGTGCCGCCGAGCAGATACGGCAGGAAGCCGAGGGCGAAGGTGAGGGAGGAGAGGAGCGGCGAGCCGGTGAGGTCGTAGACGAGCACGGTGAGCGCGATCTCGCTGACGACGACCCCGAGCAACGAGAACAGATGCGCGACGAACACGACCCTGAACTCCCGCACGGCGAACACGGCGCGGTATCCGGCACTCGGCGGGGCAGCGATCTGCGGCTTCGTCTCGGGCGGGCTCGGGGCGGCGGGGGTGGGGCCTGGCGCCGCGTCGGGGGCTGCGGGGGTGCTGGGGGGCTGCTTCGGCATGGGGCGAGCCTCGCGTCGGGAGTCGGCCCCGCCCTAGACTTTCGGCTCCAGACGAATCACTCCGCGAGGCTTCATGCCGTACCACCTCCACTTCGGCGAGGCCGACCCGCTCCGGATCCGGTTCGCGCTCTCGCCGCTCTGGGAGACGCACTCCGCCGTGCGGGTGCTCGCGCGGCCCCGGCAGCAGGGGTACCACCTGCCCTGGCTGCGGCGGATCCGCGGCGCGGCCGAGGGGATCGATCTCGAGCCGCTGCAGCTGCTGATGCCCCTGCACGGGCACAGCCCGGACTTCCTCTACCCGCCACCCCTCGGGCCCGCCGCCTCCTTCGAGGAGGAGATCGCGGCCGTACGCGAGACCGATCCGGTCCTCGCCCGGGACGACTTCGCGCGGGCGCTCGATGACACGCCCGGCGCCGCGGCGACCGACGAAGGGCGGCGGATGCTCGCCGACCCGGCGGGCACCGTCCAGCGGCTCGCCGATCTGCTCCAGGTCGCCTGGGACGCCCTCATCGCCCCCGAGTGGCCCCGGCTGCGGGCCCTGCTCGAGGCCGACGTCGCCTATCACTCCCGCAGGCTGGCGGAAGGCGGCCTGGAGCGCCTCCTCGGTGAGCTGCACCCCGGCTTCGACTGGGCCGCCGACCGTGCCACGCTCACCGTCGCCTACCGCGGCGAGCACGTCCGCGCCCTGGACGGACAGGGCCTCGTCCTCATGCCGTCCGTCTTCACCTGGCCCGACGTGGTGAGCGGCTTCGACCCTCCCTGGCAGCCGACCGTCGTCTACCCGGCGCGCGGGATCGGCGGGTTGTGGACCGAGGCCCGCGACCGGACGCCCGACGCGCTCGCCCGGCTCCTCGGCCGGGCCCGCGCGGACGTGCTGTGCGCGCTGGACGAACCGGCCGGCACGAGCGCGCTCGCGCACCGGCTCGGCCTCGCCCCGTCCTCCGTGTCGGCGCACCTGTCCGTCCTGAGGGAGGCGGGGCTGCTGACGTCCCGCCGGTACGGCCACCAGGTGCTGTACGAGCGCACCCCGATCGGCATGGCCCTCACCGGCGCCCCGGACGGTTCTCAGGGAGCGGAGTTCCGGCGGCGCAGCGTGTAGCGCACCGCCTTCTGGGCGACGGGCCCCAGCTCCTCGAGCGCCGTCATCAGCGTGCCGAGCTGTTCGAGCGCGGCGAGGGCCGCCTCGGCCCCGGCGGGGTCCACTCCCTCGTACAGCTCCATGCCGACGAAGGACGCGGCGACCGCGCGGGCGAGCCCTGCGGGGTCGGTGAACTCGCCGATGGGGCTCCCGGCCAGGACCCGGGTGAGGACCCGCTCGATCTCGACGATCCACAGGTCGAGGCCGGCGGCGGTGGCGGGGGCGAGCGGCGGGTGGGTCTGGGCGCCGGCGAGCAGCTGGCCGAGGACGGCGACATGGCCGGCGGCCCGCTCCTCCGCATGCATCTCCCGCCCGAACGCGAGCAGCTCGCTGAGGCTCTCGATGCGACCGAGCCGGTCGCGGTAGCGCGCCACGCGCTGCTCGGAACCGTGCCGGCAGGCGGCGGCGAGGAGCTCGTCGACGGAGCCGAAGTGGTAGAAGACCAAGGCCTGGTTGACGCCCGCGGCCGCGGCGACGGACCGCGCGGACGTCTTGGCGATCCCCTGCTCGACGAGGGTCCGCAGGGCTCCTTCGAGCAGCTTCTCCTTGGTCTCCTGGCTCACGCCCGTACCTCCTCGCGCACGGGGCGCAGCCCGGCGCGCACCCCGTGGGAGCGTACGTCGGCGTACTCGGCCGTGAACGACCCCTCGTAGCCGAAGAGCGGCCCGAAGCGGCGGTTGACCACGCGGACGCGGATGCGGAAGCGGCCGGTCTCGTCGTCGTACGACTCCCGCACCTCGGCGTCGCCGCCGATGAGTTCGGGGACGCGGAAGTCCAGCGGGCCCTCGCGGAAGCGGTGTTCGCCGGAGCGGATGAGCAGCGAGCCGTCGGGCTCGGCGGACAGGTGCAGATCGCTGGCGAGGTGCTGGTGGGTGCCGAGGTAGTCGAGGACGCAGTCGCGCTCGGGGCTGTGGATCATCGTGGCGTCGAAGCGCCGGGGTCCGCCGGGCAGCGCGAAGGTCCGGACGAAGGTGACGGTCTCGCGGCCGTACGAGTCGACGTACGGCACGTTCTCGATGGTGAAGGGGATGTCGCGGCCGGTACGCGGCACGAGGATGTGCCGCGTACCGCCGAACTCCAGGAACGGCTTGACGAAGGCGCGGCCGTGCCAGATCCGGTCCATCACGCCCCGCCCGACGCAGGATTCCCCGCTGTCGAGCCCGACGGAGAACCGGCGCTGGAGCTGCGGATGCAGCCGCTCGAAGGCGGCGTCCCCCATGGCACGGCGGAAGATCGAGGTCATATCTGCTCCAGTTCGTCGAGCAGCGGGTGCGGCGAGGCGAACCGGAGCGCGGACACCCGCTCGCCGCCGGCCCGGTGGCGCTCCCCCGCGGAGACACCGGTGCCGGCGACGGTCTCCCCCGAGCCCCAGCCCAACCCCACTTTTGAGCGACTGCTCAACGGGAAGGTAGCCGATTTTGAGCACTCGCTCAACCGGTGGGCGCGAAAAAGCCCCCGGCCCATCGGGACCGGGGGCTTCTCCTTGTGCGGGGGCGGGTTCAGCCCGCCAGGTGGCGCTCCACCGTGGCGACCTTCGAGGCCAGGCCGTCGGTGACGCCGGGCCGGACGTCGGCCTTGAGGACGAGCGAGACGCGCGGAGCACGTGCTTCCACGGCGGCGACGGCGCGCTTGACGACGTCCATCACCTCGTCCCACTCCCCCTCGATCGAGGTGAACATCGCGTCGGTACGGTTCGGCAGACCCGACTCCCTGACGACCCGGACGGCGTCGGCGACGTACTCGCCGACCTCCTCGCCGACACCGAGCGGGGTGACCGAGAAGGCGACGATCACGCGTTCACCGTGCCTTCACGGCGGGCGCGGGAGGCGATGACCGCGTCCTCGGCCTCGCGCTTGAGCTTGCGCTCGGCGAAGAAGCCGCCGAGGGGCAGCACGGAGAGGACGAAGTAGAGCGCCGCCGTCTTGAAGTTCCACTTGGTGCGGTTCCAGGCGTCGAGCCAGAAGAGCACGTAGAGGATGAAGAGGACGCCGTGGACCGCTCCCATGACCGGGACCGCGTTGAAGTCGGTCGTCCGCTTCAGCACCGAGCAGACCAGCAGAAGCAGGAAGGACACGGCCTCCGGGGCGGAGACGAGTCGGAGTCGCTGGAGGGAGGAGGCGGTCTTGATGTCCACGGGGGTCACCTTCGGTGGGAGGGGGCCGGTGATCTTGTGAATGGATGCACAAGCGTCGCCCCATTGTGGCACCCGACTTTGCTGTCCCTTTGTCCGGGGGCCCCGTAACCTCGCTCCGTGGCAACGTTCCGACTCCAAGGCAGCAAAGTGCTCGCCGTCTCCATGACCGGCGACGCCGTCAAGGCCAAGAACGGCTCGATGGTCGCCTACGACGGCCAGATGGCCTTCAAGAAGATGTCCGGCGGCGGTGAGGGCCTGCGCGGCATGGTCACCCGTCGGCTGACCGGCGAGCAGATGGAGGTGATGGAGGTGAAGGGCCAGGGGACCTGCTGGTTCGCCGACCGCGCCTCCGAGATCAACCTCGTCTCCCTGCACGGCGACAAGCTCTACGTCGAGGCGAGCAATCTGCTCTGCACCGACGCGGGGCTGCGCACCGGCACGAGCTTCACCGGGCTGCGCGGCGGAGCGACCGGCAACGGCCTCTTCACCACGACGGTGGAGGGCACGGGCCAGGCGGCGATCATGTCCGACGGCCCGGCGGTCGTCCTGCGCGTGACCCCGCAGTACCCGCTCTCCGTCGACCCCGGCGCGTACATCGCCCACCAGGGCAACCTCCAGCAGAGCTTCCAGTCCGGTGTGACCTTCCGCACCTTCATGGGCGAGGGCGGCGGCGAGGCCTTCCAGATCCGCTTCGAGGGCGACGGGCTCGTGTACGTCCAGCCGAGCGAGCGGAACACGATCGGGGGCGACGTCTGATGCCGTTCCGCGAGATCAACTCCAAGATGGTCGAGGCCCAGGTGATCCCCGGGCAGCGCATGTTCAGCCAGCGGGGCGCGATGCTCGCCTACCGCGGCGACGTCACTTTCACGCCGAACATGGCCGGCGGCCAGGGCAGTGTGATGTCGATGATCGGCCGCCGCGTGGCGGGCGAGGCGACACCGCTGATGACCGTCGAGGGCAACGGCACGGTGATGTTCGGGCACGGCGGCCACCACATCCAGGTGATCCAGCTGACCGGCGACACCCTGTACGTCGAGGCCGACCGCCTCCTCGCCTTCGACGGCACCCTGGAGCAGGGCACGATGTTCATGGGCTCCCAGGGCGGCGTCATGGGCATGGTGCGCGGCCAGGTGACGGGCCAGGGGCTCTTCACGACGACGCTCAAGGGCCACGGCGCAGTCGCCGTCATGGCACACGGCGGGGTGATCGAGCTGCCGATCACCCCGGGGCGCGCGGTCCATGTGGACCCGCAGGCGTACGTCGCGCACCACGGCGACGTACGGAACAAGCTCTCCACCGCGCTGGGCTGGCGCGACATGGTGGGGCGCGGCTCGGGCGAGGCGTTCCAGCTGGAGCTGAGCGGCAGTGGTGCGGTGTACGTGCAGGCCTCGGAGGAGAAGCTGTGACCGGTCCCGTCGTTCTCGACCCGCACTCGCTCCCGTCCGACGACAACGTCAATCCGTACACCTTCTGCGTGGAGCTCAAGGGCTCCCAGTGGTTCCTGCAGAAGGGCAAGATGATCGCCTACTACGGGCGGATCGACTTCAACGGCATCGGTCACGGGCGCCTCGACCGCCTGGTCCGTACGTCGTTCCACTCACCGCTGCACGCGAGCGACTGGGTGGTGGCGGAAGGCAGCGGCAAGATGCTGCTCGCCGACCGGGCCTTCGACGTCAACTCCTTCGACTTGGACGAGGGCAACCTGACGATCCGTTCGGGCAACCTGCTCGCGTACCAGCCGACATTGGCGCTGAAGCAGTCGATCGTGCCGGGCTTCGTGACGCTGATCGGCACGGGCAAGTTCGTGGCGGCGTCGAACGGGCCGGTGGTCTTCATGGAGCCGCCCATGCGGGTGGACCCGCAGGCCCTGGTGGGCTGGGCGGACTGCCCGTCCCCGTGCCACCACTACGACCACGGGTACATGACCGGCGTGATGGGTGGCGTACGGGCTCTGACGGGGATCGGCGGCACCTCGGGCGAGGAGCACCAGTTCGAGTTCGTGGGGGCGGGTACGGTACTGCTTCAGTCGACGGAGCTGCTGATGCCGGAGCGGGCGATCGGCGGGACGCCGGCGCAGGCGGGGGTGCCGGGCGGTCACGGACCGGTCGGTTCCGGCCATGGCCAGGGCGGTTCCGTACCGCGCCTTCCCGGACAGCTCGGGGACCTCCAGCGTCGCTTCGGGCTGTAGCCGGTAGTCTGCGGAGTGTGACGCCCTCGAACGTCTGCACCCGTATATCGGGGCCCCCGGGTGCCTGGCGTCACACTTTCCTACTTCGTCCAGTATTCAACTTCTTAGGTAGAATCCATATATGGAGACCGAGACGGCCACCCCCTGGCTCACCGACGCCGAGCAGTGCGCATGGCGCACGTACCTGGACGTCAACAGGATGCTCACCTACCAGATGGAGAAGGACCTCCAGCCCTTCGGCCTGACCATGAACGACTACGAGATCCTGGTGAATCTGTCGGAGTCGCCGGATCGGCGTCTGCGGATGAGCGACCTCGCGACGGCGACGCTGCAGTCCAAGAGCCGCCTCTCGCACCAGATCACGCGCATGGAGAACGCGGGGCTCGTGCGCCGCGAGAACTGCGAGTCGGACCGCCGGGGCCTGTACGCGGTGCTGACCGACCACGGCATGGACACGATGCGCAAGGTGGCGCCGCACCACGTGGAATCGGTGCGCAAGCACTTCATCGACCAGCTCAGCTCCGAGGCGCTGGGCGACCTCCACGAGTCCCTGAAGCCGGTGGCGGAGCAGCTGAGGGGCCGGCGCGGCAAGCCGTGACGGCTTAGCCGGGGCCCCACCCCGCCCTACCCGTCCCAGGGCAGCCGCACTTCGAAGCGCGCGCCCTCGGACGGGGCACCGTCGGACCGCGCGGCCGCCACCGTCAGGTCACCGCCGTGGCGTCGTGCCCACAACGGGGGACGGAATCACGCGCCCGTCAGGCTCGCGATCAGTTCGTCGGAGGCCGCGTACGGGTCCAGTTCGCCCGCCACGATGCGCTCCGCAAGTGCGTCCAGGCGTCGGTCGCCGTGGAGGTCGCCGATCCGTTCGCGCAGTGCCGTGACCGCGATCGTCTCGACCTCACGGGCCGAGCGCGAGCGGCGGCGCTCCGCCAGGACGCCGTGCTCCTCCATCCACGCGCGGTGCTTCTCGAGCGCCTCGACGACCTCGTCGATGCCCTCGCCCCGCGCCGCGACCGTCTTGACGATCGGCGGCCGCCAGTCACCCGGACCGCGGGCCTCGCCCAGGCCCAGCATGTGGTTCAGCTCGCGGGCCGTCGCGTCCGCGCCGTCCCGGTCCGCCTTGTTGACCACGTACACGTCGCCGATCTCCAGGATGCCCGCCTTCGCGGCCTGGATCCCGTCGCCCATGCCCGGCGCGAGGAGCACCACCGACGTGTCGGCCTGGGAGGCGATCTCCACCTCCGACTGCCCGACGCCCACCGTCTCCACGAGGATCACGTCGCAGCCCGCCGCGTCCAGGACGCGGATCGCCTGCGGCGCCGCCCAGGCGAGCCCGCCCAGGTGGCCGCGGGTCGCCATCGAGCGGATGTAGACGCCCGGGTCGGAGGCGTGCTCCGACATCCGGACCCGGTCGCCGAGCAGCGCTCCCCCGCTGAAGGGGGACGAGGGGTCGACGGCCAGGACGCCGACCCGCTTGCCCGCCCGCCGGTACGCCGCGACCAGCGCGGACGTCGACGTGGACTTGCCCACGCCGGGCGAGCCCGTCAGGCCCACCACGTACGCGCCGCCGGTCAGCGGCGCCAGCGCCGCCATCACCTCGCGCAGCTGCGGGGACGCCCCCTCCACGAGCGAGATCAGCCGGGCCACGGCGCGCGGCCGGCCCTCCCGTGCCTGGGCGACCAGTTCGGGGACGTCCACCATCTTCAACCGCTCCTTGGTTCCGGTGCTACTTGCCGGGGCTGCGTCTACTTGGGAACGCGAACGATCAGAGCGTCACCCTGACCACCGCCACCGCACAGCGCCGCCGCGCCGACGCCGCCGCCGCGCCGCTTGAGCTCCAGGGCCAGGTGCAGCACCACACGGGCGCCGGACATGCCGATCGGGTGCCCCAGCGCGATCGCGCCACCGTTGACGTTCACCTTTTCCGGGGTCACGCCGAGGTCCTTCATTGACTGCACCGCGACGGCCGCGAACGCCTCGTTGATCTCGATCAGGTCGAGGTCCTCGACGCCCAGGCCCTCCTTCTTCAGGGCGTGCTGGATCGCGTTGGACGGCTGCGACTGCAGCGAGTTGTCCGGGCCCGCGACGTTGCCGTGGGCGCCGATCTCGGCGATCCACTCCAGGCCCAGCTCCTCGGCCTTCGCCTTGCTCATCACGACCACGGCGGCGGCGCCGTCCGAGATCTGCGAGGAGGTGCCGGCGGTGATGGTGCCGTCCTTGGCGAAGGCGGGACGCAGCTTGCCGAGCGACTCGGTGGTCGTCTCGCCGCGGATGCCCTCGTCCTTGGCGAAGATGACCGGGTCACCCTTGCGCTGCGGGATCTCGACCGGGGTGATCTCGGCCTCGAAGATGCCGTTCTTCTGAGCGGCGGCGGCGCGCTGGTGCGACAGCGCGGCGATCTCGTCCTGGTCGGGACGGGCGATGCCGAGGCGGGTGTTGTGCTTCTCGGTGGACTCGCCCATCGCGATGTTCTCGAAGGCGTCGGTCAGGCCGTCGTACGCCATGGCGTCGAGCATCTCGATCGCGCCGTACTTGTAGCCCTCGCGGGACTTCGGCAGCAGGTGCGGGGCGTTGGTCATCGACTCCTGGCCGCCGGCGACGACCACGTCGAACTCACCCGCGCGGATGAGCTGGTCGGCGAGCGCGATGGCGTCGAGGCCGGACAGACACACCTTGTTGATGGTGAGCGCCGGGACGCTCATCGGGATGCCGGCCTTGACGGCGGCCTGGCGGGCGGGGATCTGGCCGGCGCCCGCCTGGAGCACCTGGCCCATGATCACGTACTGCACCTGGTCGCCGCCGATGCCGGCCCGGTCGAGCGCGGCCTTGATGGCGAAGCCGCCCAGCTCCGCGCCGGAGAAGGACTTGAGGGAACCGAGCAGCCGTCCCATGGGCGTGCGGGCGCCCGAGACGATCACTGAGGTGGTACCGGTCGTTCCAGACATGAGGCACAGCCCCTTGAGATGAGGAGTGAACGAGGGTTTACCGCCAATGTACTGAGCGGTGCCGCGCCCGGTCACCGGGCAGCCGGTGTGACGGCGCGCACGTTGCGTAACCATCCCCCTGGCGCTGCACTGGAGGAATGCTGACGCGAATCGACCACATCGGGATCGCCTGTTTCGACCTCGACAAGACCGTCGAGTTCTACCGTGCGACCTACGGTTTCGAGGTGTTCCACTCCGAGGTGAACGAGGAGCAGGGCGTCCGCGAGGCCATGCTCAAGATCAACGACACCTCCGACGGCGGCGCCTCGTACCTCCAGCTCCTGGAGCCCACCCGCGAGGACTCCGCGGTGGGCAAGTGGCTGGCCAAGAACGGCGAGGGGGTGCACCACATCGCCTTCGGCACGGCCGACGTCGACGGGGACGCCGCGGACATCCGTTCCAAGGGCGTCCGGGTCCTCTACGACGAGCCGAGGATCGGCTCCATGGGCTCCCGCATCACCTTCCTCCACCCCAAGGACTGCCACGGCGTACTGACCGAACTGGTCACGTCGGCAGAGCCGTCGGGCGACCACTCCTCCGCGGAGCACTGACCCCCGGATTCCTGGCCCGGTAGAGTGGGCGGCTCCGGGCCGGGGCCGGTCGGTGCCGCATGCCATGCGGCGTCGAAGTCGGGGTATCCGATCTGCCACGATTCCCGGGGGGCCGTTCTCCGGGGAACGGTGCTCGTTGGAGTGTTGCGACCAGGGGACGGATGGGACCGCGCAGTGCGGGGCTACGAACGCCAGGAGAGCCACCGAGCTGAAGACGACCATCTTTCGCGGTTCGAAGCCGAGATGGACCGGCTGAAGACCGAGCGGGAGAAGGCCGTCCAGCACGCCGAGGACCTCGGTTACCAGGTCGAGGTCTTGCGCGCCAAGCTCCACGAGGCGCGCCGCACCATCGCATCCCGCCCCGCGTACGACAGCGCGGACATCGGCTACCAGGCCGAGCAGCTTCTGCGCAACGCGCAGATCCAGGCCGACCAGCTGCGCCAGGACGCCGAGCGCGAGCTGCGCGAGGCACGCGCACAGACCCAGCGCATCCTGCAGGAGCACGCCGAGCACCAGGCCCGGCTCCAGGCCGAGCTGCACGCCGAGGCCGTCCAGCGCCGGCAGCGCCTGGACCAGGAGCTGGCGGAGCGCCGCCAGACCGTCGAGGCGCACGTCAACGAGAACGTCGCCTGGGCCGAGCAGCTGCGCGCCCGTACGGAGTCCCAGGCCCGCCGCCTGATGGAGGAGTCCCGCGCCGAGGCCGAGCAGTCGCTCGCCGGCGCGCGCGCCGAGGCCACCCGGCTCGCCGAGGAGACCCGCCAGCGGGTCGGCTCGGAGGCGGAGGCCGCCCGTGCGGAGGCCGAAGCGATTCTGCTGCGTGCCCGCAAGGACGCCGAGCGGCTTCTGAACGCCGCGTCCACGCAGGCGCAGGAGGCCACCAGCCACGCCGAGCAGCTGCGTTCCTCCACCACCGCCGAGACCGAGCAGGCCCGTCAGCAGGCGACCGAGCTCTCCCGCGCCGCCGAGCAGCGGCTCCAGGAGGCCGAGGACCGGCTCCGCGAGGCCCGGGCGGAGGCCGAGAAGGCGCTGTCCGAGGCGAAGGAGGCGGCCGCCAAGCAGCTGTCCTCCGCGGAGTCCGTCAACGAGCAGCGCACCCGTACCGCGAAGGCGGAGATCGCCCGGCTCGTCGGTGAGGCCACCAAGGAGGCGGAGACCCTCAAGGCGGAGGCCGAGGAGAAGCTCCGCGAGGCGAACGCCGAGGCGGAGAAGCTGGTCTCGGAGGCGTCCGACAAGGCGCGTACGGTCGCGGCCGAGGACTCCGCCGCAGCCCTGGCCAAGGCGGCCCGTACCGCCGAGGAGGTCCTCACCAAGGCGTCCGAGGACGCCCAGGCGACCACCCGCAAGGCCTCCGAGGAGGCCGAGCGCATCCGCCGCGAGGCCGAGGCCGAGGCGGACCGGCTGCGCAACCAGGCCGAGGAGCAGGCCGACGAGCTGCTCGGTTCGGCGAAGGACGACACCAAGGAGTACCGCGCCAAGACGGTCCAGCTGCAGGAGGAGGCGCGCCGGCTGCGCGGCGAGGCCGAGCAGCTGCGGGCCGAGGCGGTCGCCGAGGGCGAGAAGATCCGCGGCGAGGCGCGGCGCGAGGCCGTCCAGCAGATCGAGGAGGCGGCCAGGACCGCCGAGGAGCTGCTGACCAAGGCCCGTACGGACGCCGACGAGCTGCGCGCGAGCGCGGGCGCGGAGGGCGAGCGGGTCCGCTCGGAGGCCATGGAGCGGGCGCAGACGCTGCGTACGCAGGCCGAGGAGACCCTGGAGCGCACCCGCGCCGAGGCCGAGCGGATGCGCACGGAGGCCGAGGAGCAGGCCGATTCGGTGAAGGAGGCCGCCGAGCGGGACGCGGCCGGCCTGCGTGAGGACGCCGAGCGGGCCGCCGAGGCCCGGCACGCGGAGGCGGCCGAGGAGCTGACCCGGCTGCACACCGAGGCCGAGTCGCGGGTCGAGAGCGCCGAGCAGCAGCTCACCGACGCCCGCGCCGAGAGCGAGCGCCTCCGGCGCGAGGCCGCCGAGGAGACCGAGCGACTGCGCACGGAGGCCGCCGAGCGGATCCGTACGCTCCAGGCGCAGGCCGAGCAGGAGGCCGAGCGGCTGCGCACGGAGGCCGCGTCGGACGCGTCCACCGCGCGCGCCGAGGGCGAGGCCGTCGCCGTGCGGCTGCGGACGGAGGCGTCGACGGAGGCCGAGCGGCTGAAGTCGGAGGCGCAGGAGACCGCGGACCGGGTACGGGCCGAGGCCGCGGCCGCCGCGGAGCGGATCGCGACCGAGGCCGCCGAGACGCTGTCCGCCGCGCAGGAGGAGGCCAACCGGCGCCGCCGGGAGGCCGAGGAGACGCTGGAGTCGGCCCGTTCCGAGGCCGGCCGCGAGCGCGAGCACGCCCGCGAGCAGTCCGAGGAGCTGCTCGCCTCCGCCCGCAAGCGGGTGGAGGAGGCGCAGACCGAGGCGCAGCGCCTGGTCGAGGAGGCGGACCGGCGGGCCACGGAGATGGTGTCCGCGGCCGAGCAGACGGCGCAGGAGGTACGGGACTCGGTCGCCGGTCTGCGCGAGCAGGCCGAGGAGGAGATCACCGGTCTGCGCAGCGCCGCCGAGCACGCGGCGGAGCGCACCAGGACCGAGGCGCAGGAGGAGGCGGACCGGGTCCGCGCCGACGCGTACGAGGAGCGGGAGCGGGCCACCGAGGACGCCAACCGCGTCCGGACGCGCGCCCAGGAGGAGTCCGAGGCCGCGAAGGCGCTGGCCGAGCGGACGGTCGCGGACGCGATCGCCGATTCGGACAAACTGCGGACGGACACGGCCGAGTACGCCCAGCGGGTACGGACCGAGGCGACCGAAGCGCTGGCCGGCGCCGAGCAGGACGCGGCCCGGACCCGTGCGGACGCCCGCGAGGACGCCAACCGCATCCGTTCCGAGGCGGCGGCGGAGTCCGAGCGGCTGACCGCCGAGGCGGATGAGCTGGTCACGGTCGCCCGCGCGGAGGGCGACCAGATCCTCGACGAGGCCCGCAAGGCCGCGGACAAGCGGCGCGCGGACGCGGCCGAGCAGGCGGACACGCTCATCGGCGAGGCCACGGCCGAGGCGGAGCGGCTGACCGCCGAGGCGGAGGCGCTGCGGACCGAGGCCGAGCAGCTGAAGACGGACGGCGAGGCGCACGCTCAGGCGCTGCGGGTCGCCGCCCTGGCCGACGGCGAGCAGGTCCTCGACGACGCCCGCAAGGCAGCGGACAAGCGGCGTACGGACGCGGCCGAGCAGGCCGACGCGCTCATCGCGGAGGCGACGAGCGAGGCCGAGCGGATCACCACCGAGGCGGCCGAACTCCTGGAGTCGACCGAGCAGGACGCGCTGCGGCTGCGGACCGAGGCCGAGCAGGTCAAGGCGGACGGCGAGGTCGAGGCGGAGGCGCTGCGCGCGGCCGCGCGGGCAGACGGCGAGCAGGTCCTCGACGAGGCCCGCAAGGCGGCGGACAAGCGGCGCGCGGACGCGGCCGAGCAGGCGGACACGCTCATCGGCGAGGCCAGGAGCGAGGCCGAGCGGATCGGCGCGGAGGCCGCCGACGAGGCGGAGCGGCTGCGTGCCGAGGCCGCGGACAACGTGGGGCAGGCGCAGCAGGCCGCCGAGCGGATCCGCGCCGAGGCCGACCGCGTCAAGGCGGATGCCGAGGCGGCGGCGGAGCAGATGCGCTCCGAGGCGCGTGCCGAGGCCGACCGTACGCTCGACGAGGCGCGCGAGGCGGGTGCCAAGCGTCGCGCGGACGCGGCCGAGCAGGCCGACCAGCTCATGGCGAAGGCTCAGGAGGAGGCGCTGCGCGCCACCACCGAGGCGGAGTCGCAGGCGGACACGATGGTCGGCGCGGCCCGTCAGGAGGCCGAGCGGATCGTGGCCGAGGCGACCGTCGAGGGCAACTCGCTGGTGGAGAAGGCGCGCACGGACGCGGACGAGCTGCTGGTCGGTGCGCGCAGCGACGCGACGGCCATAAGGGAGCGGGCCGAGGAGCTGCGGGCCCGGATCGAGGGCGAGATCGAGGAGCTGCACGAGCGGGCGCGGCGCGAGACGGCCGAGCAGATGAAGACGGCGGGGGAGCGCGTCGACAAGCTGGTGAAGGCCGCCACCGAGCAGCGGGCCGAGGCCGAGGAGAAGTCCAAGGAGATGCTCTCCGAGGCGAGTTCGGAGGCGAGCAAGGTCCGGATCGCCGCTGTGCGGAAGGCGGAGGGGCTGCTCAAGGAGGCCGAGCAGAAGAAGGCTTCGCTCGTCGGCGAGGCGGAGAAGATCAAGGCGGAGGCCGAGGCCGAGGCCGAGCAGATGATCTCCGAGGGCAAGCGGGAGCTGGATGTGCTGGTGCGCCGCCGCGAGGACATCAATGCGGAGATCTCCCGTGTCCAGGACGTCCTCGAAGCGTTGGAGTCTTTCGAGGCACCCACCGCGGGGACGAAGGACGGGGTCAAGGCGGGTGCGTCAGCGGGGGCAACACGTTCGAGTGGCAAGTCTTCCGAGGGCTAGCCACTCAAAAGGCTGGACATTCTCCAGATCAAACGGGCATCCGCTCGATGACACGCCGCTTCGGCCCCTAGGATTCCCCCTAACACCTCACCGGTCTCATTCGACAGGAACCCCATGAGCGACACTTCCTCCCCCTTCGGCTTCGAGCTCGTGCGGCGTGGTTACGACCGCGGTCAGGTGGACGACCGCATTACCAAGCTCGTCGCCGACCGTGACAGTGCTCTGGCCCGAATCACCTCTCTGGAAAAGCGCATCGAGGAACTCCACCTCGAGACGCAGAACGCCCAGGCCCAGGTCACCGACGCAGAGCCGTCGTACGCCGGCCTCGGTGCCCGCGTCGAGAAGATCCTCCGCCTCGCCGAGGAGGAGGCGAAGGACCTGCGCGAGGAGGCCCGTCGCGCCGCCGAGCAGCACCGCGAGCTGGCCGAGTCCGCCGCCCAGCAGGTGCGCAACGACGCCGAGTCGTTCGCGGCGGAGCGCAAGGCGAAGGCCGAGGACGAGGGCGTTCGGATCGTCGAGAAGGCGCAGGGTGAGGCCAACTCGCTGCGTGCCGAGGCACAGAAGGACGCGCAGTCCAAGCGCGAGGAGGCGGACGCCCTCTTCGAGGAGACCCGCGCCAAGGCCGCCCAGGCCGCCGCGGACTTCGAGACCAACCTGGCCAAGCGCCGCGAGCAGTCGGAGCGCGACCTGGCCTCGCGTCAGGCCAAGGCCGAGAAGCGCCTCGCCGAGATCGAGCACCGCGCCGAGCAGCTCCGTCTGGAGGCCGAGAAGCTGCGCACGGACGCGGAGCGCCGCGCCCGCCAGACGGTCGAGACGGCCCAGCGCCAGGCCGAGGACATCGTGGCCGACGCGAACGCCAAGGCCGACCGCATCCGCTCGGAATCGGAGCGCGAGCTGGCGGCGCTGACGAACCGCCGCGACTCGATCAACGCGCAGCTGACCAACGTCCGCGAGATGCTGGCGACGCTGACCGGTGCCGCGGTGGCGGCGGCCGGCTCCCCGGTCGACGACGAGCCGGTCACCCGCGGCGTCCCGGCCCAGCAGTCCCGGTAAGCACTCCCGGTAACCGGAACGCGAACACCCACAAAACCCTCCGTCATTCCAGTGGCGGAGGGTTTTGCGCGCCCGTAGCGTGGTCGCATGATCGAGCTCGAGGCCCTGACGAAACGGTTCGGATCGAAGACGGCCGTCGACCATCTCTCCTTCCAGGTCCGGCCCGGCGTGGTCACGGGCTTCCTCGGGCCCAACGGCGCGGGCAAGTCGACGACCATGCGCATGATGCTCGATCTCGACAACCCGACCAGCGGTACGGTCCGGATCGACGGCAAGCACTACCGCGAACTCCAGGAGCCGTTGAAGTACATCGGGGCGCTGCTCGACGCCAAGGCGATGCATGGCGGCCGGTCCGCGTACAACAACCTGCTGTGCCTCGCGCAGTCCAACCGCATTCCGTCGAGCCGGGTCGGCGAGGTCCTCGATCTGGTCGGTCTGACGCCGGTCGCGCGGAAGAAGTCGAAGGGCTTCTCGCTGGGCATGGGCCAGCGGCTGGGAATCGCCTCGGCGCTGCTCGGTGATCCCGAGATCCTGATGTTCGACGAACCCGTCAATGGTCTGGACCCCGAGGGAATTCACTGGATCCGCAATCTGATGAAGGCGCTCGCCGCCGAGGGCCGGACGATCTTCGTTTCCAGCCATCTGATGAGCGAAATGGCTCTGACGGCCGATCATCTGATCGTCATCGGACAGGGAAAACTGCTGGCCGACACCTCGATGGCGGATTTCATCCACCAGAATTCCCGGAGTTACGCACGCCTGCGCTCGCCGCAGCAGGAACGGCTGAAGGACATCCTGCACGCCAACGGCTTCACCCCCGTCGAGGTGGGCGGCGGCACGTTGGAGGTGGACGGGGCGACCACCGAGAAGCTGGGTGAGCTCGCCGCCGAGAACGGGATCGTGCTGCACGAGCTGAGCGCCCAGCGCGCCTCCCTGGAGGAGGCGTTCATGCAGATGACGGCCGGTGCGGTGGAGTACCACGCGCACGGCACGGACGTACACGGCGCGGACGCGCCCCCCGCCGCCGGCCCCCGCTGGGGCGAGACCACCAAGGGAGCCTGAACGATGGCAGCGGTATCCGCGGTCCTGCAGTCGGAGTGGACCAAGATCCGGACGGTCTCCTCGACGGTCTGGACCCTGGCGAGCGCGCTCCTGGTGACGGTGGCGATGAGCGCGGCGCTGTGCGCCCTGCTGAAGTCGACCTTCGACGATCTCTCGCAGGCCGAGCAGGCGACCTTCGACCCGACGTTCGTCAGCTTCTCCGGGATGGTGCTCGGCCAGCTGGCGATGGTCGTCTTCGGCGTCCTGGTGGTCGGCACCGAGTACAGCTCGGGCATGATCCGCACGTCCCTGGCGGCGGTCCCGCAGCGGGCGACGTTCCTCTTCAGCAAGATCGCGGTGGCCGGCGCGCTCGCGCTGGTGGTGGGCCTGGCGACCAGCTTCCTGTCGTTCTTCCTGGGCCAGGCGCTGCTGGGCGAGCACCGCACCTCTCTGGGCGCGGACAACGTGCTGCGGGCGGTCGTGGGCGGCGGGCTCTACATGGGTCTGATCGCGCTCTTCTCGATGGGCGTGGCGGCGATGCTGCGCTCGTCGATGCTCTCGCTCGGCATCCTGGTCCCGTTCTTCTTCCTGGTCTCGCAGATCCTCTCGGCCGTTCCGAAGGCCAAGGAGGTGGCGCTCTACTTCCCCGACCAGGCCGGCTCCAAGATCATGCAGGTCGTCCCGGACGCCATGAACACGGAGGAGGCTCCGTACGGCCCCTGGGGCGGGCTCGGCATCATGCTGATCTGGGTGGCGGTCGCGCTGCTCGGCGGCTACCTGGTGATGAAGAAGCGGGACGCATAACGCTCACGTGACGCTTTCGGCTTCGCTGGAACCGTCAATGGCTCGATAAGCTCCTAGCTCATACGGGGGGCTCCGGCTGTCGGCCTCGGCCCCGACGCGAACCCGACCTGTCGATGGGGCTGGAGAATGATCGAGGCAGTCGGCCTGACGAAGCGCTACGGCGCCAAGACGGCCGTGTACAACCTTTCCTTCCACGTGCGGCCGGGGACCGTCACCGGCTTCCTGGGACCCAACGGCTCCGGCAAGTCGACGACCATGCGCATGATCCTCGGGCTCGACCAGCCCACATCCGGCCATGTCACGATCGGCGGCCATCCGTTCCGGAAGCTGCCGAACGCGCCCCGCCAGGTCGGTGCGCTGCTCGACGCCAAGGCGGTGCACGGCGGGCGCAGCGCCCGCAGCCATCTGCTGTCGCTCGCCCAGCTCGCCGGGATCCCGGCGCAGCGGGTCGACGAGGTCCTCGGCGTCGTCGGTCTCCAGGACGTCGCCAAGCGCCGCTCCAAGGGCTTCTCGCTCGGCATGGGGCAGCGTCTGGGCATCGCGGCCGCGCTGCTCGGCGACCCGCAGGTGCTGCTCTTCGACGAGCCGGTCAACGGTCTCGACCCCGAGGGCATCCTCTGGGTCCGCAACCTGATGAAGAAGCTCGCCGCCGAGGGCCGGACGGTCTTCGTCTCCAGCCACCTCATGAGCGAGATGGCGCTGACCGCCGACCATCTGATCGTGATCGGCCGCGGACAGCTGCTCGCGGACATGAGCGTCAAGGACTTCATCTCCGCGAACTCGGCGGACTTCGCGCGGGTGCGGACCCCGCAGACCGAGCCGCAGCAGCGGGAGAAGCTCACGGCCGCGCTGACCGAGGCCGGCGGCAGGGTGCTGTCCGAGCCGGACGGGGCGCTGCGGGTGACCGGTCTCGCCCTGCCCCGGATCAGCGATCTGGCGCACGACGCGGACGTACGGCTCTGGGAGCTGTCCCCGCACCAGGCCTCGCTGGAGGAGGCGTACATGCGGATGACGCAGGGCGCCGTGGACTACCGCTCCACCGAGGACCAGCTGGCGCATCTCCAGCAGCCGCAGCCGCAGCCGTACGGGCAGGGGTACGCCGTGCCGCCGCAGCCGGTGGTCCCCGAGGTCCCGCAGCAGGGCTGGTACGCCCCGCCGCCGCCCGGACAGAACCCCTACGCCACGCAGCAGGGCGCGCCGGCCGACGCCCCCGTCCCGAACGCCGCGCCCGCCCAGAACGCCGAGGACGCCCGATGACCGCCCCCGCCCCCTACTCGTACGTCTCCCCCATCCCGGTGCGCAAGGCCCACCTCGGTGACGCGCTCGCCTCGGAGTGGACCAAGATCCGTTCGCTGCGCTCCACGATGTGGACGCTCGGCGTGATGGTGCTCCTGATGCTGGGCGTCGGTCTCGGTGTGGCCGCGATCGTGGCGGCCTCGGACGTGTCGGCCGAGAACGAGTCGCCGCTCGGCTTCGGCTTCTTCGGTGTGCTCCTCGGCTCGATCTGTGTGATCACGCTCGGCGTGCTGACCATCGCCTCCGAGTACGGCACGGGCATGATCCGCACCACGCTCACCGCCTGCCCGAGCCGCTCCCGCGTGCTGACGGCCAAGGCGATCGTCTTCTTCCTGCTCGTGTTCACCGTCACCACCGTCACCGCGGCCGTGGTCGCCCTGGCGCAGGTGGCCATCGTGGACACCGGCGCGGAGCCCACCTCCGGCGAGTGGCTGCGGGCCACGGTCGGCGTCGGGCTGTTCATGGCCGAGCTCGGACTGCTGTCGCTCGCCGTCGGCGCGATCATCCGGCACTCGGCGGGCGCGATCACCATCATGATCGGCGTGCTGCTGCTGCCGCTCGTGGCCGCCATGTTCATGTTCTCGGAGTCGCTGGCCAAGGTGCAGGAATGGCTCCTCGACTACGCGGTCCCGAGCCAGCTCATCGCGCTGTACGCCGGTAGGTCGGCGGTGAGCGAGTCCGGGCCCGCGGGCTGGGACCCGGTGTGGATCCTGCTGGTCATCACGGCCGCGGCGCTGGGTGGCGCGTACGCCCTGCTGAACAGCCGGGACGTCTGACAGCCCGGGGCCTGTCCGCCGGACAGGCCCTAGTACCTCGGCGCGTTACGGGACCGCTGCACCCTGGAGGTGCGGCGGTCCTTCGCGTTCCAGCAGGCCTTGTGCCAGTGCCGCCGGTCGTCCACTCCCCCGTACTCCGGCCAGGCCACCACGTGCGGCGCGCCCCCGGGGATCTCCTGGTCGCAGCCCGGGCACCGGTAGCGCTTGCCGGGCGCGCTCGCGCCCGCGACGTGCCGGACGTACCACTCCTCGCCCTGCCAGGTCTCGCTGCGCTGCGAACCGCCGTACCGGTCGCCCGACTCACCCTGAGGATCGGGCTTCTCGCCGCCACTGGGACGGTTGCGACGCGGGGACACGTAATCACCTCACGGGGCCGGGAACACGGACGGTTCGTTCAAGCCTACGGGCCGCGACACGGTGGCCCGGCCCACTCTCCAGGCCGAATCAGCGGAAAATCGCAAGAACTTCGGGAGAGGCCGTTGCCTTTGGCACGTGTCAGACGTTGTTGCCAGTACGAGGGGGAGAACCGCGTCGGCCGCAAGGAGGCAGAAGGCGATGCGCGTGGGTACGTTTGTTCTGGCCGCCCAGTTCCCGGGCCAGGGTCAGGGCGAGGCACTGCACCGGGCGGTGCGGACCGCCGAGGTCGCCGAGGAGTCGGGGCTCGACTCCGTCTGGCTCGCCGAGCACCATTTCGTTCCGTACGGAGTCTGTCCGTCGGCCGTGACCCTGGCCGCGCTGCTGCTGGGCCGCACGCGCCGCATCCGGGTCGGCACGGCGGTCAGCGTGCTGCCGACCGCCCACCCGGTGGCGCTGGGCGAGCAGGCCGCGCTGCTCCATCTCACGTCCGGGGGCCGTTTCACGCTCGGAGTGGGCAGGGGCGGGCCGTGGGTCGACCTGGAGGTGTTCGGCGCCGGTCTCCCCGCGTACGAGCGGGGCTTCCCCGAGTCGCTCGATCTGCTGCTGCGCTGGCTGTCCGAACCCCGTGTCTCGGCTGAGGGAGAACGATTCGCCTTCCGTGAGGTGGCGGTCGTGCCTCGCCCCGGCGAGCTCATCGGCGGCGACGCGGCGCCCGAGGTCGTGGTCGCCTGCACCTCCCCCGCGAGCGTGAAGCTGGCCGCCGAGCGCGGGCTTCCGATGCTGCTCGGGATGCACTGCGGGGACGAGGACAAGGCCGAGATGGTGGCCGCCTGGGCTCGTTGCGCACGGGAGGCCGGCCGCACACCCGACGAGGTCGCGCGGATCGGCGCCGGCCACGTCTCGGCGGGCGTCGCCCAGCTCGCGGACCGTACGCAGGACGCGGCCGAGGCCCTGGTGAAGGCCATGCCGGGCTGGCTGAAGCAGGGCCTCGACGCCCATGTGACGGTGGACGGCCGGCACCGCGCGATGCGGGACCCCGTCGCGTACACGGAGCTGTTGTGCGGACTGCACCCGGTGGGCACGCCCCGGCTCGCGGCGGACCGGCTCGCGGCGACCTCGGAGCGTACGGGCATCACGCGCTTCGCGCTGCTCGCCGAGGGCACGGGCGATCTCGCGGCCACCGAGGAGAACGTACGGCGGCTGGGGGCCGAGGTGCTCCCCCTGCTGGTCTGAGGGCATGGGCGGTGCGGAGTCCATGAGCAGTTCGAGTGGGATGCCGCCGCTCCGGCATCTCTCGCATCGTTCGCGTCTCCCGCGATGCGGAGCGGCAGCACCGTGCCTCAGCAGTCGCGCAGTTCCGGCGACTGGTTGAGCAGCTGACCCCGTACGGAGGTGAAGCGGGCGAGCCGCTCGTCCACCGCGGGGTCCAGCGGGAACACCGCCACGCGGTGGCAGTTCTGGAAGGCCAGACGCACCCCGAAGTGCCGCTGCAGCGCACCACGGATCGCATCACTCGCGAGTGCACGCAACAGCTGACCACGTGCCTGCTCGTTCGGCGGCGGCGTCTGGTTGTCGGCGAACTCGCCGCCGTCCACCTTCAGCTGAGCCACCAGAGAGCTGATCATCTCCCATGCGTAGGGCAGGGAGGTCCGGACGCAGTCGACGAAGTCGGCTTCGTCGACCTCGCCTCGCTCGGCCTGTTCCAACAGCGCCGGTGAGACGTCGAGCGACATGGGTTCTCCTCTCGCGACCCCGACGGGCGGGGTCTTACGGGCAGGGATGAAGGACCCCCCGTACGACACGCAGCGTGCACGGACGGCGACCTCCTGCTTCCACGGTAAGCGCGCTGTCCGGAGCGCACCAGGAGATTGGGAACACAACCGGCCAATAAGTGACGGTCGTCCAGCGGGCGTTAAGGGCCGAATCGCGCGGAAGAGCGTGTGTCTTGTAGCGTTGCCGACCATGCGTCTCGTCATCGCCCGTTGTTCCGTGGACTACGCGGGCCGGCTCACCGCCCACCTGCCCTCCGCTCCCCGTCTGATCCTGGTCAAGGCAGACGGCAGCGTCTCCATCCACGCGGACGACCGGGCGTACAAACCCCTCAACTGGATGTCGCCGCCGTGCACCCTCAAGGAGGGCGTCGACGGCGAGGCCGGCATCTGGACCGTGGTGAACAAAGCGGGCGAGAAATTGATCATCACGATGGAGGAGATCCTCCACGACTCCTCGCACGAGCTCGGGGTGGACCCGGGTCTCATCAAGGACGGCGTGGAAGCGCACCTCCAGGAGCTGCTCGCCGACCGCATCGAGACCCTCGGCGAGGGCCACACGCTGATCCGCCGCGAATACCCGACGGCGATCGGCCCGGTGGACATCCTGTGCCGGGACGCCGACGGGGCGACGGTCGCGGTGGAGATCAAGCGACGCGGTGAGATCGACGGGGTCGAGCAGCTGACCCGCTACCTCGAACTGCTGAACCGGGATCCGCACCTCGCACCGGTGAAGGGCGTCTTCGCGGCCCAGGAGATCAAGCCGCAGGCACGGGTGCTGGCCACGGACCGGGGCATCGACTGCGTGGTGCTCGACTACGACGCGATGCGGGGCATCGAGGACGACAAGCTGAGGCTGTTCTAGTACGGATACGTAGGGATCCGTACGGATACGGATGTACGACTACGGCCCCGGGTGCGGTGAACGCACTCGGGGCCGTAGTCGTGTGTCCGGTCAGGCGGGCGAGCCGGTCGGGCTGGTGGAGTCGCCCGAGGCGGAGTTGGACGGGCTGCCCTGGCTCTGCGTGGTCTCCGTCGGAGGTGTGGGCTCAGTCGTCGGCGGCGTCGTCGGCGGCGTCGTCGGCGGAGTGGTGGGCGGCGTCGTGGACGGCGTGGGCTTCGTCGGCGTCGTCGTCCTCGTCGGGCTCGTCGACGGGCGCGGAGGCGTCGTCGTCGGGGCCGGGGATCCGGTCGTGGACGCGCCCGTGCTCGGCGCGCCCGACGGGGAGGGCGAGGTACCCGGGTTGGCGGGTGTGCCCGAGGTCGTCGAAGAACCGGACGGGGTCGGCGAGCCGCTGTCCGAGGGGTGGGCCGACTCACCCTCGGCCGGCTCTTCCGCCTCCAGGCCTGCCTCGCCGTCGTCCTGGCTGGCCGTACGGTCGGAGGTGACGCGGTCCGAGCCCGGGTCCTCGGCGCTGCCGGAGGTCGCCCCGATGGTCACGACGGTGCCCAGTACGGCGGCCAGGAGCGCTCCCGTACCGACCGCGACGAGGTTGCGGCGGGCCCCGGCGATGATGCCGAAGGGGCCACCGCCCTTCGTACCGCCGCCCTTCGTCCCGGCGCCGTTCTGCGGGGCGTCGGAGCGGGTGATGAGGGTCGGGCCCTCGTCGGCGAAGTCCGGGAACGCGGGGATCGGCGCGGTCTTGGGTGCGACGGCCCGCGGGACGACGGCCTTCGGGACGACGGCCTTGGGGATGCCGCGGGGCGGGGAGGCGGACTCCTCGTACCGGGCGGCGGGCAGTTCCTCGCCCGCCGGGGTGCGGTCGCCACCGAGGGGGCCTCCGGAGCGGTCGGCGACCAGGGCGAGCGCCCGGCGGCCGGCGACCGTGCCGCGCTTGTCGGCGAGGACGCCGCGCATGCCGATCGACGCCTCCAGTTCGGCGCGAGCCCGCTCCAGGTTGCCGGCACAGAGCGCGAGGACACCCAACTCGTGGTGGAAGTACGCCTCTTCGGCGACCTCGCCGGCGACCCGGGCGGCCTCCTGGCCGCTGCGCAGGGCCCGCTCCCAGGCGCCCCAGTGGAGCCCGGCGGCGAAGGCCGGCGCGGCGCTGCGGGCGAGGAGGGCGGCGGTGGCGGAGTGCTCGGGGGCCGTTCCGGGCAGGAGCGCGGTCAGGGCCGCGAGCAGGGCGTCGGACTCGGCTGCCGCGCGGGCGGGGGTGACGGAGGGGTGTCCGGCCCACCAGGCGTAGTGCTGGGCGACGGTGTGGGCCCGGGCCGCGGTGTCCTCGGCGGACCCGCCGTACCCGTGGGCGAGGAGCTGGGTGAGGACGCCGGCGGCGAGGCGGTAGCGGGGGCCGACCGGGGTCAGCAGTCCGCAGGTCATGAGTTCGCCGAGGGCGGCGTCCGCGTGCGTGTCGCCGACGAGGGCGGGGAGGTGGGCCTGGTGCGGCACCTCGCCGCCGAGGGCGACGGCGAACCGCAGGGTCTCCTGGGCGGAGCGGCTGAGCCGGGAGGCGAGCAGCGCGGCCGGGGCCGCGCCCTCGCCGAGGCTCGGCAGGGGTATGTCGCGCAGCTCGACGTCGGCGGCGTCCGGCTGGGGCGCCGGGGCCGCGGTGGCCGGGCCGAAGGCGTCGTCGAGGGCGCCGAAGGCGTCGAACTCGGACGGGACGGCGTCCTCCTGGGCGCCGAAGGCGTCGAACTCGGCGGGGGTGACCCGGAGCCGGTCGCGCTGGCGGAGCAGGGCGCCGGCCTGGACGAAGCGGAGCGGCAGCCCCTCGGACTCGAACCAGAGGTCGCCCGCCCAGTTGGCCTCGTCGTCGGTGAGCGGCCGGTCGACGGCGCTCTCCAGGAGTTCGAGGGCGGTGGCGCGGCCGAGGCCGGCGAGGGCGAGCTCTTCGATGTGGGCGTCGGCCGAGGGGGCCGGGACGTCGGGGGTGGCCGCGAGCAGGAAGGCGCACTCGGGGGCGGCGGTGAGCAGCTCGTCGAGGGTGGTGCCGCCGAACTCCAGGTCGTCGACGACGACGATCGCGCCGATGTCGTGGACCAGTTCGAGGAGGGCGGGGCGGTCGGGCCGGTGGTCCGGGGCGTGCTGGACGGTGACGAAGAGTTCGTACAGCAGCTCGGTGGGGGTCCGGTGGTGGCCGGAGAGGCGGACGACGCCGTCGGGCGCGAGGTCGGCGCAGTCGACGGCGACGGCGTCGAGCAGGGCGGTGCGTCCGGAGCCGGCCGGGCCGGTGAGGCGGACGGAGCGGCCGCGGCCGAGGAGCTGGACGAGCCGCTCGTGCTCCTCCTGCCGCTCGAGGAGCGGCAGACGCGGGGCGGCGGGGCCCGGCGGTACGGGCGGGGCGGCCGCGCGGACGGCGTCGGTCCGCTCCTGGGCGGTGCGGCGGCGGGGCGGCGCGGGCTGCTCCCCGGGCGGGCAGGCCTCGATCTCGCTGCCGTCGACGGGGTTGACGGTGAGCAGCAGGTCGCCCGAGACGACCCGGGCGGTGCGCACGCGGGCGGGCGTGGCAGGTCCGCGCTCGGGCACGGGGAGGCCGCGTCCGTCGCGGGCGTCGTCGCCCTGCTGGTCGTAGCCGTACTCTTCCGGCTCCCGGTTCATCGGGTCCATGGTCCAAGCCCCCCAAAAGCGGTGCGTGCGGAAGCCCCTCCGGCCGATCTGCACGCTCGCTGTCGCTTCTGGTCCGGTGCCCGCCGGGTGGGTCCGTCATTGGGCAGGCGACCGAACCCTAGACGTTCTTCCAGTATCCGGGAACAGGCGGGGTGCCACCCCGCCTGAGACGTCACGGTCCGCTAAGGATTGGCCCGGGACGCCGGTTTCGCACAGCAGCTTCACAGGCGGTACGGCGCCGATTCACGCCGTGGTCCGCCCTGCTCCGCCGTGGTCCGCCCTGCTCCGCCGTCGGACGCGAGGATCGGACGCGGGCGTCAGACGCGGGGCAGCGACTCCGCGGCGAGGCCGCCCTCGATGGCAAGGATGCGGTGCAGCCGGGTGGCCACGAGCAGGCGCTGCATCTGCGGTGGGACCCCGCGCAGCACCAGCCGGCGGCCGCAGCGGCCGGCCCGGCGATGTGCGCCCATGATGACCCCGAGCCCGGTGGCGTCCCAGGAGTCGAGACCGGTCAGGTCGAGCACGAGGTCGCCGACTCCGTCGTCGACGGCCGAGTGCAGGACCGTACGGGCGTCCGCCGCGCTGCGGACGTCGAGGCGGCCCCCGACGACCAGCTCGACGTGGTCGCCCCTGATGTGCATATGCGCTCCCTGGGAGTGCTCCGTCTTTGCAACAACTGACTGCCGTCGGCGCAGAAGCGTTGCGCCTTGTAAGCGAACTGATACCGAATTCACCCTGTGGGGTGATGGCCCAAACGGCCTTCGGAACTCAGTGCTTGTAGAACCCCTGCCCGCTCTTGCGGCCGATGTCACCGGCGTCCACCATCCGGCGCATCAGCTCCGGCGGTGCGAACTTCTCGTCCTGGGTCTCGGTGTAGATGTTGCTGGTGGCGTTCACGAGGATGTCGACGCCCGTCAGATCGGCGGTGGCGAGCGGCCCCATGGCGTGTCCGAAGCCCAGCTTGCAGGCGATGTCGATGTCCTCGGCGGTCGCCACGCCCGACTCGTAGAGCTTGGCGGCCTCGACGACGAGCGCCGTGATGAGGCGGGTGGTGACGAAGCCGGCGACGTCGCGGTTGACGACGATGCAGGTCTTGCCGACGGACTCGGCGAACTCCCGCGCGGTGGCGAGGGTCTCGTCGCTGGTCTTGTAGCCCCGGACGAGCTCGCAGAGCTGCATCATCGGGACCGGCGAGAAGAAGTGGGTGCCGACGACGGCCTCCGGGCGCTCCGTCACCGCGGCGATCTTGGTGATCGGGATGGCGGAGGTGTTGGAGGCGAGCACGGCGCCGTCCTTGACGGTCTTGTCGAGGGCGCGGAAGATCTCGTGCTTCACCTCCAGCTTCTCGAAGACGGCCTCGACGACGATGTCGGCGTCGGCGACCGCGTCGAGTTCGGTGGTGGCGGTGATCCGGCCGAGGGCGGCCTCGGCGTCGGCGGCGTCGAGCTTGCCCTTGGCGACGAAGCGGTCGTACGACGCCTTGATGCCGTCGGTTCCGCGGGTCAGCGCGGCGTCGGTGACGTCACGCAGGACGACGTCCCACCCCGCCTGGGCCGAGACCTGCGCGATTCCGGACCCCATGAGTCCGGCTCCGATGACGGCGAGCTTCCTGGCCACGGTCTTCCACCCCTTAACACCTGTTCACTTCTGACTCTCCGGCGGAGATTAGCGGGCGTGAGGCCGCATGTGACCGCTAAGTAATGCGCGTCACGCCCGGTTTGACGGACGTCACACTCACGACAGGTCCCCCGGGGGCACCTAGGCGCGCACCGCGTACGTCAGCACCCGCTCGCTCAGCAGCTCCTCGATCTCGTCGAGGAGGACGAGGGTCTCGCGGGAGACGGTGGTGGCCTTGCGGCCGGCGGTCATCTCGCGGGTGATGTAGCCGACGGCGGTGTTCTCGATCCAGGCGATCTGGCCGCCGACGAGCAGCGGCAGCGGGTCGTCGGCGGCCGCTCCGGTCTCCTCGCGCAGGGTGGCGACGACGGCGTCGTGCACCTCCTGCTGGAGGTAGAAGAGCCGGGCCTTGAGGGTGGGGGCGTGCTCGATGACGTTCATGAAGGCGTCGAAGCCGTCCATGAGTCCGTACTCGGGCGAGACGGCGCCGATCTGCCGGCGCATCTCGCGCAGCACGGCGTGGGCGGCGGACTCCCCTCGGTCGCGGCCGCGGATCATCCGGGCCAGGCGGAGGGTGACGCCCTCCATCCGGTCGAGGAAGAGGTCCTCCTTGGCCGGGAAGTAGTTGTAGACCGTGTTGACGGAGACGTCCGCGGCGTCCGCGATCTCCGCGATGGTCACGGTCACGAAGCCGTGCTCCAGGAAGAGTCCGGTCGCGATGTCCGAGATCCGCTGCTTCGTCTGACGCTTCTTGCGCTCCCTGAGCCCCTCAGCCATGGCGTCATTCTAGGTGGCCCTGAATTTTTGGAGACGTTGCAAAATTTCAGGGACTCTGTTTTTGTGGTCACCATGCCCATCATCAGTACGTCCGGGCTGTCCCGGACCTTCCAGACCAGGAACGGCCCCGTGGAGGCGGTCCGCGGGATCGACCTCACCGTGCGGCCGGGCGAGATCCTCGGCCTCCTCGGCCCCAACGGCGCCGGCAAGACCACCACCCTGCGGATGCTCACCACGCTGCTGCCGCCCACCGGCGGCGCGGCCACCGTCGCGGGCCACGACCTGCTCGGCGCCCCCGCTGCCGTACGGCAGCGGATCGGGTACGTCGCCCAGTCCGGCGGGGTCGACCCGCAGGAGACCGTGCGCTCCGAACTCGTCACCCAGGGACGGCTCTACCGGCTGTCCAAGGCCGACGCGGCGGCCCGCGCCGAGGAGCTGGCGCGCGAGCTCGACCTCACCGAGCTCCTCGACCGCTCCACCGCGGCGCTCTCCGGCGGCCAGCGGCGCCGCCTCGACCTCGCGCTCGGCCTCACCCACCGGCCCGAGGTGCTCTTCCTCGACGAGCCCACGACCGGCCTCGACCCGGGCAGCCGGGCCGACCTGTGGGCGCTGGTGCGCCGGCTGCGCGACACCCACGGCACCACCGTGGTGCTCACGACCCACTATCTCGACGAGGCCGACGCCCTCGCGGACCGGCTGGTGATCGTGGACAAGGGCGTCGTCGTCGCCGAGGGCAGCCCGGCCGCCCTCAAGGCCGAGCACGCAGTCGCCACCCTCCAGGACGCCTTCCTCGCCATCACCGGGCGCGGCCCCGCCCCCGTCGACCTCACTCCCGTCGCCGTATAGGACTCGCCTTGCTTCTCCACGACACCGCGCTCGTCTTCGGGCGCTACGCCCGCCAGACCCTGCGCTCGAAGTTCCAGATCCTCTTCGGCGTGCTGATGCCGCTGCTGTACCTGCTCTTCTTCGGACCGCTGCTCACCGGTCTGCCGCTCGGCCGCGAGGGCGACTCCTGGCAGATCCTCGTTCCCGGGCTGCTGCTCCAACTCGGGCTCTTCGGCGCCTCGTTCGCCGGCTTCTCGCTCATCATGGAGAAGAACTGGGGAGTGGTGGACCGGATGCGCGTCACCCCGGTCAGCCGGCTCGCGCTGCTCCTCGGCCGGGTCCTGCGCGACGCCTCGCTCTTCGTGTTCCAGGCCGTGTTGCTGGTGCTCGCCGCGCTGGTGATGGGGCTGCGGGCGCCGCTCGCCGGGATCCTGATCGGCTTCGTGTTCGTCGCCCTGCTGACCCTCTCGCTGGCCTCGCTCTCGTACGTGCTGGCGATGAAGGTCCGTACCCCGCAGGAGTTCGGCCCGGCGATCAACGCGCTCGCGATGCCCTCGATGCTGCTGTCCGGGCTGATGCTGCCGATGGCGCTCGCCCCCGGCTGGCTGGACGTGCTCTCGCACTTCATGCCGTTCCGCTATCTGGTGGACGCGGTACGGGACGCGTACGTCGGGCGGTACGCGACGGCGACCATGCTGTACGGCGTCCTGGTGGCCGTCGCCCTCACGACGCTCGCCGTGACGGTCGGCACACGGACGTTCCGGAGGGCCGGAGCGTAACTACGCTGGGGTCATGGTCAATCTGACGCGCATCTACACCCGTACCGGCGACCAGGGCACCACCGCGCTGGGCGACATGAGCCGGACCGCCAAGACCGATCTGCGGATCTCGGCGTACGCCGACGCCAACGAGGCCAACGCCGTCCTCGGCACGGCCATCGCCCTCGGGCAGCTCGACGAGGAGATCGTGAAGGTCCTCGTCCGCGTCCAGAACGACCTGTTCGACGTGGGCGCCGACCTCTCCACCCCGGTGGTCGAGAACCCGAAGTACCCGCCGCTGCGGGTCGAGCAGAGTTACGTCGACAAGCTGGAGGCGGACTGCGACCGCTTCCTGGAGCAGCTCGACAAGCTGCGCTCCTTCATCCTGCCGGGCGGCACGCCCGGTGCGGCACTGCTGCACCAGGCGTGCACGGTGGTCCGGCGCGCGGAGCGCTCCACCTGGGCGGCGCTGGAGGTACACGGCGAGACGATGAACCCGCTCACCGCGACCTATCTCAACCGCCTCTCAGACCTGCTCTTCATCCTTGCGAGGGTGGCGAACAAGGAGGTCGGGGACGTGCTCTGGGTCCCGGGCGGGGACCGCTGACGCCTCACTCCTCGGGGCCTTCCTCGGCCAGATCACGTACGACAGCGCGATCAGGCCGTGGATGCCCGCCGCCCGCCAGGCGACCTGGATCCAGCCCTTCAGCGACTCGGTGTTCCCGTCCGGGCCGACGTACCAGGCCGCGAGCAGCAGCAGAGCCGACGCGACGACCGCCGCCGTCACCGAGCCGAGCCACACCTTGCCCTCGTGGCGGGCGCGCGCCATGCCGTACTGGGGCGGCTTCGCGGGCGGCGGGGCGCCGCCGAAGCGGTGTGCGGCGTGGCCGTCGAGCCACTTCACGGTGCGGTGGCCGTGACCGACGGTGTAGCCGATGTACACCGCGGCGAGGCCGTGCTTCCAGCTCGGGTCGGCTCCGTTCTTGAGGTCGATCGCGGTGACGACGAGCAGGACGACTTCCAGGAGCGGCTCGCACAGCAGCAGAGCGAGGCCCGTCCGGGGCATCTTCAGCAGATAGCGGGCGGCGAGTCCGGCGGCCAGCAGGACCCAGAAGCCGACCTCGCAGATCGCGATGAGTGCGACGATCACGGCGGTACTCCCCTCTCGGTTCCTTCTCAGCCTCCCGTCCCGATCGGCGCTTCTCCTCGTCTCCGGTGACGAAGTGCGTCTACATCCTTCGACGGAGGTACGGATCGGCCGGGACGGCGAGGCCCGGAGGCCGCCCGGCGTGTTGGATGGGACCGTGACACTCCCCCGACCGCACCGCGACGACCTGCTCATCGCCGCCGGCGGGCTCGCCGTCGGCCTGCTGATGTGGTCCTTCGGGCTGCACACCCAGACCGACCGGCTGATCACGGAGCGCTGGGCGACCCTGATCCCGCTCGTCGTGATGGTCTCGATGGAGGCCATGCGCCGCACGCTGCCGCAGACCGCTCTGACCGTCGGTACGGTCGCTCTCGTGGCGGACCAGTTCACCTACGGCAGCCTGGTGACCGCGCTGATGTTCACGGACGTGGTCTATTCGGCGGTGGTGTACGGCTCCCCCGCCTCCGCCCGGCGCATCCCGTACACGACCGGGCTGATCACGGTCGGCGTGACGATCGGCTTCCTCGTCTGGTGGCAGAACGCGATCGCCCTCGTGGTCGGCCTGATCACGGGCATGGTCTCGTTCCTGCCCGCCGTCACCGGCGCGGTGGTGCGCAACCACCGCCAGGCCGCCGACGCCGCGCGGCTGCGCGCGGAGCAGACCGCGCTGCTCGCCGAGATGGACCGGACCCAGGCGGTCGTGGCCGAGCGTGCGCGGATGGCCCGCGAGCTGCACGACATGGTCGCCAACCATCTCTCCGCCATCGCGATCCACTCCACCGCCGCGCTGTCGATCGACGAACCGGGCACGACCCGGCAGGCGCTCACCGTCATCCGGGAGAACAGCGTGGAGGGCCTGGCGGAGATGCGACGGCTCATCGGGCTGCTGCGGGACAGCAGCGGCGACGCCGAGCCGGCGGCCGCGCCCACCCTGGACGGCCTGGAGGCGCTGCTCGCCCAGGCCCGGACGAACGGCGGGCACAGCGGCCTGACGTTCACCCTTGACGACACGCGGCCCGGGGGCGCCGACGGGCTGCCGGCGCCGGTCGAGCTCGCCGCGTACCGGATCGTGCAGGAGTCGCTGACCAACGCGCTCAAGCACGCGGCACCCGGCGAGGTGCGGGTGGAGCTGGGCCGCCGCCGGGACAGGGCCCTCACGGTCGGCGTGACCAGCCCGTTCGGTGGACAGCCGGGTCCTCGCGCGCCCGGCTCCGGGGCGGGTCTGGTCGGGATGCGCGAGCGGGTGGCGCTCCTCGACGGGGAGTTCGAGGCAGGTCCCCTGCCGGCCGACGACGGGGGCAAGGTGTGGCGGGTACGGGCGGTCCTGCCCGTGGGTACGAGCGACAAGGAGCCGCAGGCATGGTTCGGGTGATCGTGGCGGAGGATCAGAGCGCGGTGCGGGCGGGGCTGGTCCTCATCCTGGGCAGCGCCCCCGACATCGAGGTGGTCGGGGAGGCCGCGGACGGCGAGCGTGCGGTGGAACTGGCCCGCGAACTGCGCCCGGACCTGGTCCTGATGGATGTGCAGATGCCGCGGATGGACGGGGTGACGGCGACCCGTCTCGTGGTCTCCGAGCGCCTGGCCGATGTGCTCGTCCTGACGACCTTCGATCTGGACGAGTACGTCTTCGGGGCGCTGCGGGCCGGGGCGGCGGGCTTCCTGCTGAAGAACACCGAGGCGAAGGACCTGATCGAGGCGGTACGGACGGTGGCGCGCGGCGAGGGGCTGATCGCCCCCGCCGTGACCCGGCGACTGATCGCCGAGTTCGCGGCGCCCCGTACTCCGGTGCGTGCGCCGGGCGCAGCGGACCCGTCCGTCCTGGACGCGCTGACCCCGCGGGAGCGGGAGGTGCTCTCCGCGCTGGGCAAGGGGCTGTCGAACGCCGAGATCGCGGTACGCCTGGAGATGGCGGAGGCGACGGTGAAGACGCATGTCAGCAAGGTGCTTGGCAAGCTGGAGCTGCGGAGCAGGGTTCAAGCCGCCGTGCTGGCACAGGAGTTGGGGGTCTGAGTCGAAGCGGACCCCGGTACACCGACGTTGGTCTGGACCTCTTGACGATTGGTCCAGACCTTCCTACGCTCGCGGAGCGCGCGCACGTTCACGGACCACCCCCACCTTGTCCGTCCCGCAACTTGAGGAGCACCGTTGAGCACTCAAGCACCGACGCGCAGAACAGGGTTCAGACACCGGGCCGCCGCCGGTCTGACCGCCCTGATCCTGCCCCTGGCCGCCATGGTCGGCCTCGCAGCACCCGCCGAGGCCGCGACCTCGGCCACCGCCAGCTACACCAAGGTCTCCGACTGGGGCACGGGCTTCGAGGGCAAGTGGACGGTGAAGAACACCGGCACCACCACCCTCTCCTCCTGGACCGTCGAATGGGACTACCCCGCCGGCACGGCCGTCACCTCCGCCTGGGACGCCACCGTCACCAGCTCCGGCACCCACTGGACCGCCAAGAACGTCGGCTGGAACGGCACCCTCGCCCCCGGCGCCACCGTCTCCTTCGGCTTCAACGGCACCGGCTCCGGCGCGCCGAGCGGCTGCAAGATCAACGGCGGCTCCTGCGACGGCACCACCCAGCCCGGTGACAACGCGCCCTCCGCCCCCGGCACCCCCGTCGCCTCCGACATCACCAACACCTCGGTCAAGCTGACCTGGACCGCCGCCACGGACGACAAGGGCATCAAGAACTACGACGTCAAGCGCGACGGCACCACCATCGCCACGGTCACCGGACTCACGTACACCAACACCGGGCTGACCGCCGGCACCGACTACAGCTACACGGTCGTCGCCCGCGACACCATCGACCAGACCGGCCCGGCGAGCGGCGCCGCGAGCGTCCGCACCACGGGCGGGACCATCCCGCCGGTCGGCAACGCCGTGAAGCTGGGCTATTTCACCAACTGGGGCGTCTACGGCCGCAACTACCACGTCAAGAACCTGGTGACGTCGGGCTCCGCGGCCAAGATCACGCACATCAACTACGCCTTCGGCAACGTCCAGGGCGGCAGGTGCACCATCGGTGACGCCTACGCCGACTACGACAAGGCCTACACCGCCGACCAGTCCGTGGACGGCAAGGCCGACACCTGGGACCAGCCGCTGCGCGGCAACTTCAACCAGCTGCGCAAGCTCAAGGCCCAGTACCCGCACATCAAGGTGCTGTGGTCGTTCGGCGGCTGGACCTGGTCCGGCGGCTTCGGCCAGGCCGTGCAGAACCCGGCCGCCTTCGCGCAGTCCTGCTACGACCTGGTGGAGGACCCGCGCTGGGCCGACGTCTTCGACGGCATCGACCTGGACTGGGAGTACCCGAACGCCTGTGGTCTGAGCTGCGACACCAGCGGCCCGGCCTCCTTCAAGAACATGATGCAGGCCATGCGCGCCAAGTTCGGCAGCGGCAACCTGGTCACGGCGGCCGTCACGGCCGACGCCTCCTCCGGCGGCAAGATCGACGCCGCCGACTACGCGGGCGCCGCGCAGTACATGAACTGGTTCAACGTGATGACGTACGACTTCTTCGGCGCCTGGGCGGCGCAGGGCCCGACGGCCCCGCACTCCCCGCTCACCTCCTACGCCGGCATCCCGCAGGCGGGCTTCAACTCCGCGGAGGCGATCGCCAAGTTCAAGGCGAAGGGCGTCCCGGCGAACAAGCTGCTGCTCGGCATCGGCTTCTACGGCCGCGGCTGGACCGGGGTCACCCAGTCCGCCCCGGGCGGCACGGCGACGGGCCCGGCGGCCGGCACGTACGAGCAGGGCATCGAGGACTACAAGGTCCTGAAGAACTCCTGCCCGGCCAACGGCACCGTGGCCGGAACGGCGTACGCGCACTGCGGCTCGAACTGGTGGAGCTACGACACCCCGGCCACAGTCACGTCCAAGATGAGCTGGGCGAAGAACCAGGGCCTGGGCGGCGCGTTCTTCTGGGAGTTCAGCGGTGACACCAGCAACGGCGAGCTGGTCGGCGCCATCAACAGCGGGCTGAACTAGCCCCACGGAAAACGCGGCGGGGACGGTGCAGCACACCGTCCCCGCCGTCGTTTGTCATCGATTACGCGACATTGACCCTCTGCCCCGGAGGCGCCGCCTCCAGCCAGGCGAGGAAGCCGGTCAGCGCGTCCTCGCTCATCGCCAGCTCCAGACGGGTCCCCCGGTGCATACAGCCCTGGATCACGGCGTCGGAGAGCAGCGCGAGCTCCTCCTCGCCCTCCGGCATCCGGCGCTCCAGGACCTCGATCGCCGAACGCTCCAGGACACGGCGCGGACGGGGCGCGTAGGAGAAGACACGGAACCAGGACACCTGGTCACCGCTGTAACGGGCGACGCCGTACACCCAGCCCTTGCCGGAGAGGTCCGGCTCCTCGGGGACGTTCCAGCGCAGGGAGCAGTCGAAGGTGCCGCCGGCACGCTGGATCAGGCGTCGGCGCAAGCCGAAGACAAAGAGCCCGATCACCACCAGTGCGACGACCAGGCCGCTCAGGAGCAGAGCGAGGAACATCTTCACCGACCTCCTCGCTGCGTCCCGTGACCGGCTTCGCCGGCGTAACCGAATACAACCTGCATCTGCATCGCCTCAGCCGCGACACGGTCTGGAGAATTCCAGCCGTGCCGCGGCTGAGGGCACAACTCTCGGCGCGGTCCGCTAGCGGACCGCTACCGCACGCAACCGGACATCGGCGCGACGCTCGGCGGCGGCGTCCGATTCCGACTTGGCGCGCTCCAGCGCGCGCTCGGCGCGCTGGGCGTCGATCTCGTCCGCCAGCTCGGCGATCTCCGCGAGCAGAGACAGCTTGTCGTCGGCGAACGAGATGAATCCACCGTGCACAGCGGCGACGACGGTCTCGCCCTCGCTCGTACGGATGGTCACCGGGCCCGACTCCAGCACACCGAGCAGCGGCTGGTGGCCGGGCATGACGCCGATGTCGCCGGAGGTGGTACGTGCGATGACCAGGGTGGCCTCGCCGGACCAGACACTCCGGTCCGCGGCGACCAGCTCGACGTGCAGCTCAGCAGCCAAGGGTGGCTCCTCGGGTCACCACCCGGCGGTACTGCCGGGTGTTGGGGTCAATTCTAATGGGCGTGAAGAGGGGGGCGGGACATGCCCGCCCCCCTCACGAGAGCACGGGGCTCAGGAGACGCCGAGCTCCTTGGCGTTCTTCTTGAGGTCCTCGATGCCACCGCACATGAAGAAGGCCTGCTCGGGGAAGTGGTCGTACTCACCGTCGCAGATCGCGTTGAACGCGGCGATCGACTCGTCGAGCGGAACGTCCGAACCGTCCACACCGGTGAACTGCTTCGCCGCGTGGGTGTTCTGGGACAGGAAGCGCTCGACACGGCGGGCGCGGTGGACAACGAGCTTGTCCTCCTCGCTCAGCTCGTCGATACCGAGAATCGCGATGATGTCCTGGAGGTCCTTGTACTTCTGCAGGATGCCCTTGACGCGCATGGCGGCGTCGTAGTGGTCCTGCGCGATGTAGCGCGGGTCCAGGATCCGGGACGTGGAGTCCAGCGGGTCCACGGCCGGGTAGATGCCCTTCTCGGAGATCGGACGGGAGAGAACCGTCGTCGCGTCGAGGTGGGCGAAGGTGGTGGCCGGGGCCGGGTCGGTCAGGTCGTCCGCGGGGACGTAGATCGCCTGCATCGAGGTGATCGAGTGACCACGGGTCGAGGTGATGCGCTCCTGGAGGAGACCCATCTCGTCGGCCAGGTTCGGCTGGTAACCCACCGCGGAGGGCATACGGCCGAGCAGGGTCGAGACCTCGGAGCCGGCCTGCGTGAAGCGGAAGATGTTGTCGATGAAGAACAGCACGTCCTGCTTCTGCACATCGCGGAAGTACTCCGCCATGGTCAGACCGGCCAGGGCCACGCGCAGACGGGTGCCCGGGGGCTCGTCCATCTGGCCGAAGACCAGCGCGGTCTTGTCCAGAACGCCGGACTCCTCCATCTCGGCGATGAGGTCGTTGCCCTCACGGGTGCGCTCACCCACGCCGGCGAAGACGGAAACGCCCTCGTGCAGCTTCGCCACACGCATGATCATTTCCTGGATCAGAACGGTCTTGCCGACACCGGCGCCACCGAACAGACCGATCTTTCCACCCTTGACGTACGGGGTGAGAAGGTCGACGACCTTCAGGCCGGTCTCGAACATCTCGGTCTTCGACTCGAGGTCCGCGAACGCCGGGGCCTTGCGGTGGATGGACCAGCGCTCGCCGACCTCGGACTCGGCCTCGGGCTCGTTCAGGATCTGGCCCAGCGTGTTGAACACGCGACCCTTGGTGACATCGCCGACCGGCACCGTGATGCCGTCGCCGGTGTCGACCACGGGGGCCTGGCGGACCAGACCGTCGGTGGGCTGCATCGAGATGGTACGGACGATGCCGTCACCGAGGTGCTGCGCGACCTCGAGGGTCAGCGTCTTGAGCTTGCCCTCCTCGGCCGGGTCGGCGACCTCGACGTGCAGGGCGTTGTAGATCTCCGGCATCGCGTCGACGGGGAACTCCACGTCGACGACCGGGCCGATGACCCGGGCGACGCGGCCCGTGGCGGCGGCCGTCTCAACAGTGGTCGTCATTACTTGTCACTCCCCGCGGTCGCGTCGGCCAGGGCTGCGGTGCCACCGACGATCTCGCTGATTTCCTGGGTGATTTCGGCCTGGCGGGCCGCGTTGGCAAGTCGGGAGAGGTTGTTGATCAAGTCTCCCGCGTTGTCGGTCGCCGACTTCATCGCACGGCGCGTGGCGGCGTGCTTGGAGGCAGCCGACTGGAGCAGCGCGTTGTAGATCCGGCTCTCGACGTAGCGCGGCAGCAGGGCGTCGAGGACGTCCTCCGCCGACGGCTCGAAGTCGTACAGCGGACGGAGCGTGTCCTGCTCGCCCGCCTCCTTCGCCACCTCGTCGAGGCTGAGGGGCAGCAGCCGGGCCTCAACCGCCGTCTGCGTCATCATCGAGACGAACTCGGTGTAGACGATGTGGAGCTCGTCCACGCCGCCCTCGGCCGTGTCCTTCTCGATCGCCTCGATCAGCGGTGCCGCGATCGTCTTGGCGTCCGCGTACTCCGGCTGATCCGTGAAACCGACCCACGAGTCGGCCAGCTTGCGCTCACGGAAGTTGTAGTGCGCGATGCCACGGCGACCGACGACGTAGATGTCGACCTCGCGGCCCTCGCCCTCCAGCTTCTTGGTGAGCTGTTCCGCCGCCTTGATGGCGTTGGAGTTGAAGGCGCCGGCCAGACCGCGGTCGCTCGAGAGGAGCAGGACCGCGGCACGGGTCGGGTTCTCCGCCTCGGTGGTCAGCGGGTGCTTGTCGTTCGCACCCGTGGCCACCGCCGTGACCGCGCGGGTGAGCTCGGTCGCGTACGGAGTCGACGCCTGCACCTTGCGCTGCGCCTTGACGACACGCGAGGCGGCGATCATCTCCATCGCCTTGGTGATCTTCTTCGTCGCGGTGACGGATTTGATGCGACGCTTGTAGACCCGGAGCTGCGCTCCCATGAGTCAGGTCCCTTCCGTCGTCACTTCGAGACGTTGACGGCAGCGGAAGCGTCGTCGCCCAGCAGCTTCCCGTCAGAGGTCTCGAACTGCTTCTTGAACTCCG
Source organism: Streptomyces sp. NPDC059875 (assembly GCF_042731085.1). NCBI lineage: Bacteria > Bacillati > Actinomycetota > Actinomycetes > Kitasatosporales > Streptomycetaceae > Streptomyces > Streptomyces sp. NPDC059875. The sequence goes on along the minus strand of NZ_JBHWJZ010000002.1, from coordinate 232,812 downwards.
CGATGGCGTCACCGACGGACTGCAGGGTGTCGTCCGACAGCTTGCCGCCCTCACGGATGGAGCTCATGAGACCCGCGTGGTTCTGGCGCAGGTACGCGAGGAGCTCGGCCTCGAAGCGACGGATGTCGACGACCGGGACATCGTCCATCTTGCCGGTGGTGCCGGCCCAGATGGAGACGACCTGGTTCTCGGTGGGCATCGGCTGGTACTGAGCCTGCTTGAGCAGCTCGACCATGCGCTGACCACGCTCCAGCTGCGCCTTCGAGGCCGCGTCCAGGTCGGAACCGAAGGCGGCGAACGCCTCCAGCTCACGGAACTGGGCGAGGTCGACACGGAGGCGACCGGAGATCTGCTTCATCGCCTTGTGCTGGGCGGAGCCACCGACACGGGAAACCGAGATACCGACGTTCAGGGCCGGACGCTGGCCGGCGTTGAACAGGTCGGACTCCAGGAAGCACTGGCCGTCGGTGATCGAGATGACGTTGGTCGGGATGAACGCCGAGACGTCGTTGGCCTTCGTCTCGACGATCGGCAGACCGGTCATCGAGCCCGCGCCCATCTCGTCCGAGAGCTTCGCGCAGCGCTCGAGCAGGCGGGAGTGCAGGTAGAAGACGTCACCCGGGTAGGCCTCACGGCCCGGCGGGCGGCGCAGCAGCAGGGACACGGCGCGGTAGGCGTCGGCCTGCTTCGACAGGTCGTCGAAGACGATCAGGACGTGCTTGCCCTGGTACATCCAGTGCTGACCGATGGCGGAACCGGTGTACGGCGCCAGGTACTTGAAGCCGGCCGGGTCGGACGCCGGGGCGGCGACGATCGTCGTGTACTCGAGCGCGCCGGCCTCCTCCAGGGCGCCGCGCACGGACGCGATGGTGGAGCCCTTCTGGCCCACGGCGACGTAGATGCAGCGAACCTGCTTGTTCACGTCGCCCGAGCGCCAGTTGTCACGCTGGTTGATGATCGTGTCGACACACAGCGCGGTCTTGCCGGTCTGACGGTCACCGATGATCAGCTGACGCTGGCCACGGCCGACCGGGGTCATCGCGTCGACGGCCTTGTAGCCGGTCTCCATCGGCTCGTGGACCGACTTACGGGCCATAACGCCCGGTGCCTGCAGCTCGAGGGCGCGGCGGCCCTCGGTCGCGATCTCGCCGAGGCCGTCGATCGGGTTGCCGAGCGGGTCGACAACGCGGCCGAGGTAGCCCTCGCCGACACCTACGGAGAGAACCTCACCGGTGCGCTGCACCGGCTGTCCCTCCTCGATACCGCTGAACTCGCCGAGGACGATCGCACCGATCTCGCGCTCCTCGAGGTTGAGGGCGAGACCGAGGGTGCCGTCCTCGAACTTCAGCAGCTCGTTTGCCATGGCCGAGGGAAGACCCTCCACCTTGGCGATGCCGTCGCCGGCCAGGCTGACCGTTCCGACCTCCTCGCGCGAGGCCGCGTCCGGCTGGTACGACTGGACAAAGGTCTCCAGCGCGTCCCGGATCTCCTCCGGCCGGATCGTGAGCTCCGCCATCTGGGTTCCCTGCTCTCCTTGTTGGGCCCGAAGTTTTCTTGGGGGTCTGGGGGCCGACCCCCAGGAATCTTCTGCAATCTCTGCACGGCCCAACCGGGCCGCCGGTGATGCTGTGTTCAGTTGGTGGCTGACGTCAGCCGGCCAGTCGCCGGGTCGCCTCGTCGAGGCGCTCCGCGATGGTCCCGTTGATGACCTCGTCGCCGACCTGCACCGAGATCCCGCCGAGGACCGCGGGGTCCACGTCCAGGTTCAGGTGCATCTGGCGGCCGTACAGCTTGGCCAGGACGGCACCGAGGCGCTGCTTCTGCTGGTCGGTCAGCGGCACCGCCGTGGTGACGACGGCGACCAGCCGGTCCCGGCGCGCCGCAGCGAGCTTGGAGAGGGACTCGAGTCCCGCCTCCAGGCTACGTCCCCGCGGCTGGGTCACGAGACGGACGACCAGACGCTCGGTGACCGCGTTGGCCTTGCCGCCGAGCAGGCTGCGCAGCAGCTCGCTCTTGGCGGAGACCGTGGCGGCCTTGTCCGTCAGCGCCGAGCGCAGCTCGGTGCTGGAGGAGACGATCCGGCCGAACCGGAACAGCTCGTCCTCGACGTCGTCCAGCGCGCCGGCCTGCTGGGCCGCGGTGAGGTCGGCGGTGTTCGCCAGCTCCTCGGCCGAGTCGACCAGGTCACGCGACTGCGACCAGCGGGAACGCACCATGCCGGAGACCAGGTCGACGGTCTCGCCGCCCACCTGACCGCCGAGCAGCCGCCCGGCGAGCTCGGCCTTGGCCTCGCCCGCCTGCGCCGGGTCGGTCAGGACCCGACGCAGCGAGACCTCGCGGTCGAGCAGCGCGGTGACGGAGGCCAGCTCGCCCGCGAGCTTCGCCGCGTCGACCGAGGTGTTGTCGGTCAGCGCGTCGAGGGACTCACGTGCGGCGGCCAGTGCTTCACGGCTCGCTCCGTTCATCGGACGGCCTCGGCCTTCTCCTCGAGCTCGTCGAGGAAGCGGTCGATCGTGCGGCTCTGGCGGGCGTGGTCCTCGAGGGACTCGCCGACCAGCTTGCCGGCCAGGTCGGTGGCGAGCTTGCCCACGTCCTGGCGCAGCGAGGTCGCCGCGGCCTTGCGGTCGGCCTCGATCTGCGTGTGGCCGGCCGCGATGATCTCCTCGCGCTGGCGCTGGCCTTCCGCCTTCATCTCCTGGATGATCGCGGTGCCCTGCTCCGTCGCCTCCTGGCGAAGACGCGCGGCCTCATGGCGGGCCTCGGCGAGCTGGGCCTTGTACTGCTCCAGCACACTCTGGGCCTCGATCTGGGCCGACTCGGCCTTCTCGATGCCACCCTCGATGGCCTGCCGACGCTCGTCCAGAACCTTGTTGATGTTCGGGAGGAGCTTCTTGGCGAGGAAGCCGAAGACGATGACGAAGGCGATCAGGCCGATGACGAGCTCGTCAAGATGCGGGATCAGAGGAGGCTGGGGCTCCTCCGCCTGCGCAAGAAGCAGAGCGTTCACATCAGTGCCTTCCGTAAAAAGGTTTGGGCTGTCGGTCCGATTTACTGGTAGACGAAGCCCATGACGATGCCGATGAGGGCGAGCGCCTCACAGAAGGCGAAGCCCATGATCTGGTTGGTGCGGATCAGACCGGCGGCCTCGGGCTGGCGGGCGAGGGCCTGCGTACCGTTACCGAAGATGATGCCGACGCCGACGCCGGGGCCGATCGCGGCGAGGCCGTAGCCGATCGAGGCGACGTTGCCGACGACGTTCTCCTTGGCGGAGGCCGCGAGGTTGACCATGTCGAGAGCAGCGGACATGCCGTTACTTCCTTCTCTTTCAATGACCCGGTGGGGGTTGGCCACCGGACGACTGTTGGATTGGGGGTGTAGCTGAATCCCGGGCGGGAGTCGCTCAGTGGTGCTCGGCGAGCGCGCCCTGGATGTAGCTGCAGGCCAGGAGGACGAAGACGTACGCCTGGACGGCCTGGATGAAGAGCTCGAAGGCCGTCATCACGAGGACCATCACGAACGAGGCGCCGGCGTAGACGAAGCCCAGGCCGTTCATGAGGTACCAGGTGGCCAGCGAGAACATCACGATCAGCAGGTGACCGGCGAACATGTTCGCGAACAGTCGGACCGCGTGCGTGAAGGGCCGGATGATCAGGTTCGAGAAGAACTCGAGGACGACGACCATCGGGAGGATCGCGCCGAGGGACTTGTCGTAACCGACGATGTTCTTCCAGCCGCCGACGAAGCCGTGCTTCTTGAAGGTCAGCGAGATCCACATGACGTACACGATCAGCGCGAGACCGGCCGGGAAGGCGATCAGCGAGGTGACCGGGAACTGGGCGAGCGGAATGATCGACCAGAGGTTCATGATCCAGACGAAGAAGAACAGCGACACCATGAAGGGGACGTACTTCTCGCCGTCCTTCTTGCCGATGATCTCGTAGACGATGCCGCGGCGGACGAAGTCGTAACCGGCCTCGCCGACCATCTGCATCTTGCCGGGGATCAGCTTGGGCTTGTTGAAGGCAGCCCAGAAGAACCCGACGACCACGATGGAGCCCAGCAGAGCGAGCAGCATCGGCTTGGTGATGTCGATGCCCCCCACCGTGGCGATGGGCTCGTACATGAACGTGTGCAGGCCCGGCGCCGGGAAGCCGCATCCACTGAAGATGTGGCAATCCGGGTCGAAGGCAAGCGTCTGGTCAGCACTCACCGCGGGCTCCTTCAGCGTGGCGCATAGGTACGGCAACCTCGTTGTGTCGGCGCGGCACGCAGCCGCGGGTCGGCACTGGACTGGTCTTACGGATAAGGGGGCGGCGGTTCGGCGTCGAGCCTCGCGCTGGGACAGGCGTCAGCTCGGATGCCCGCGCCCGCAGTGCCGCAGTTGGCACCGGACGATAGCAGGAAGCCGAAAGCGCCTTTATCCCGGCCCTACCCCTCACGACGACGACCCCGGGTTCTTGGGGTCGTCGATGTACATGATCTTGGCCTTCATGTACGCACGTGCTTGCGCGGCGATCCAGACGAGGGTCGACGCGAGCAGGGTGAAGGCGAAGGCTTTGAAGTCGAAGAACGTCGTGTTCTTCAGCAACAGCATCAAGACGAAGAGAAGCAGCAGCTGGGTCGTGTAGAGCAGGAGACCCATCGCCTGGAACAGGTGCGGGTACGACTTGGCCGTCCGCTGGAGCACCACGAGCCCGATCCCCATGAAGGCGATCACGACCGCGCAGCCGATGACGGCGCCGATCGCGCCCTTGCCGCCGGCAACCACGCCGCTGATGACCGTGGCGATGGCGCCGGTGGCAGCAGTGGGAATGGCAGCTGACAGAAGGATGCGTGCGTCGTTGGACGGCATGGCGGTGTCTCCGCTGTTGCTGGTGGGGGCGATGGTGTCGTCAGGGACGAGCGTAAGCCCGGTCCGAGGTGTGTCTCGGGGCCAAGAGACCGTCGCACTACGGTCTTTCGGCTCTGGCGCCGGGTCTCGTGAACGGTATCACAAACTATTTGAGTAGTTCTTTACCCGTGAGGTGTGCGGACTGTCACACATGAGAGTTACTGCGCGCGTGTGTGCGCGACACGGGGTGCACTTGTCTGGTATTGCCCCCCGATGCGACTTTCGTCAACTCGGCGTTCCGGCCTTCCGCCGGTCGGTGAAGCGCGAACGGTGACCGATGGCGGTGGACCCGTTGACCCCGGCCGGGACGGGGATGCGCTCCTCCAGCGGCTCCTCCACGGACGCGGAGACCGGAGCCACAGGTTCCGCAGCCACCTTCCTGCGGCGCCGGTAGCGCGGCGGAACGAAGGACTCCGCCCAGCGCGGGGCGCGCGGCTCGAAGCGCGGCAGCAGGAGCAGCACCAGACCGATCGCGCTGAGGAACACCACCGCGAGCACGATCCACATGGACGTCGAGTGCACCGAGTACGCCAGCGTCCCGAAGGCGATCAGCGCCGACCAGAAGTACATGATCAGGACCGCTCGGCTGTGCGAGTGCCCGATCTCCAGGAGCCGGTGGTGCAGATGACCGCGGTCGGCCGCGAACGGCGACTGGCCGTTCCAGGTGCGGCGGACGATCGCCAGGATCAGGTCCGCCATCGGGATCGCGATGATCGTCAGCGGCAGGACGAGCGGGATGAAGACCGGCAGGGCGGCGTGGGTGGCCTCACGGGTCGAGCCCTCGAAGAGCTTCAGCACGTCCGGGTCGACCTGGCCGGTGATCGAGATCGCCGAGGCGGCCAGGATCAGACCGATCAGCATCGAGCCGGAGTCGCCCATGAAGATCCGCGCCGGATGCATGTTGTGCGGGAGGAAGCCCAGGCACATGCCCATGAGGATCGCGGCGAAGAGCGTGGCGGGGGCGGCGGCCTCGATCGTGTAGCCGTACCAGAGGCGGTACGCGTACAGGAAGAAGGCCGCGGCGGCGATGCAGACCATGCCGGCGGCGAGCCCGTCCAGGCCGTCCACGAAGTTCACGGCGTTGATGGTGAGGACCACCAGGGCGACCGTGAGGAGCGTGCCCTGCCCCCGGGTGAGGGCGACCGTGCCGACACCGGGGATCGGCAGCCACAGGATCGTCAGACCCTGGATCACCATCACGCCGGCGGAGATCATCTGCGCGCCCAGCTTGATCAGGGCGTCCAGCTCGAACTTGTCGTCGAGGACGCCGATCAGCCAGATCAGCGCGGCGCCGGACAGCAGCGCGCGGGGCTCGTTGGAGAGCTCGAAGACGCTGTTGAGGTTCTGGAGGTGGTCGGCGACCAACAGACCGGCGCACAGCCCGAAGAACATGGCGATGCCACCGAGCCGCGGAGTCGGTTCTCGGTGTACGTCTCGGGCACGGATCTCCGGCATCGCCCCGGTCGCGATGGCGAACTTCCGCACCGGACCGGTCAGCAGATAGGTCACCGCGGCCGTGACACAGAGCGTCAGCAGGTAATCACGCACGGGCTGCCCCACAGGAATCGCTGGCCATCTCAGCCCCACACCCTAGCCGTGCTGTCCATGTGCTTGAGGACATACGGCCCGCGAGGATGGTTGCGCTCCGCCTTCCATCACCGGCCATACGGGGGAAATCGCCCGGCCAGTTCGCGTACTTCGGCGCGTACCCGCGCCGTCTCCGCGGCGTCGTCCCGTAGCGCGATCGTGAACAACGCGGCGATCCGGGCCATCTCCCGGGCGCCCATCCCCTGGGTGGTGACGGCGGCCGTGCCGAGACGGATGCCGCGCCCGTCCCCGTACGGCAGGGCACAGGTGTCGAGGACGAGGCCGGCGGCGGCGAGGCGCATCCGGGCGGTGCGGCCGTCGACGCCGAGGGGGGCGGGGTCGGCGGTGATGAGGTGGGTGTCGGTACCGCCGGTGGTGATGGCGAAGCCCTCGGCGGCGAGCGCGTCGGCGAGGACACGGGCGTGCGCGACCACCTGATGGGCGTACGTGGTGAAGGCGGGGGTCGCCGCCTCGCCGAAGGCGACGGCCTTGGCGGCGATGGTGTGCATCTGGGCGCCGCCCTGGGTGAAGGGGAAGACGGCCCGGTCGACGCGGCCGGCGAGTTCGGCGCCGCAGAGGATCATTCCGCCGCGGGGGCCCCGGAGCACCTTGTGGGTGGTGGCGCACACCACATCGGCGTACGGGACGGGGCTGGGGGCCGCTCCCCCGGCGACGAGGCCGATGGGGTGGGCGGCGTCGGCGATGAGATAGGCGCCGGCCTCGTCGGCGATCTCGCGGAAGAGCGCGTAGTCGAGGTGGCGGGGGTAGGAGATCGAGCCGCAGACGATCGCCTTGGGGCGGTGGTGGCGGGCGAGGGCGGCGACCTGTTCGTAGTCGACGAGCCCGGTCTCGGCGTCGACGCCGTAGGGCACGAAGTCGAACCAGCGCCCGGAGAAGTTGGCGGGCGAGCCGTGGGTGAGATGGCCGCCGTGTTCGAGGCCCATGGCAAGGACGGTGTCCCCGGGCCGCAGGAGGGCAGCGTAGGCGGCGAGGACGGCGGAGGAACCGGAGTGGGACTGCACGTTGGCGTGCTCGGCGCCGAAGAGGACCGTGGCCCGGTCCACGGCGATCCGCTCGGCGGCGTCGACGAACTCGCAGCCGCCGTGGTGGCGGGCGCCGGGATAGCCCTCGGCGTACTTGTTGGCGAGCGGGGAGCCGAGCGCGGCGAGGACGGCGGGCGAGGTGAAGTTCTCGGCGGCGATCAGCTGAAGGCTGTCGGACTGCCGGCGCACCTCCCCGAGCAGCACGTCGGCGATCTCCGGGTCCTGCCGGCGCAGGACGTCGAGATCCTCTTCGGGGGGAGCGGTGACCGGCATCTGTGGCTCCAGGCGTGGGCTGGGCTTCAGCTCCAATGTAGGCGCGCGGGAGCCTGTTTGCCCGATGTTCACCGGGTTCCTGGGCCGTCTGGCCCTACCGCCGTGCGGGAACCCCCGTCAGCGCCGTCACCACAGGATCCAGCGCCGTGTTGATCTCCTCGCCGATCGAGCGGAAGAAGGTGATCGGGGCGCCGTACGGGTCGTTGACCTCGTCCGCCTCCGCGCTCGGGGCCAGGAGCCACCCGCGTAGAGCCGCCGCCGCGCGGACCAGCGCGCGGGCGCGTTCGACCATGCCGTCGTCCAAGGGGTCCGGCAGGGTCGCCGGGTCTATGGCGCGGACGAGGCGGGTGAACTCCTTCAGGGTGAAGGTGCGCAGGCCCGCCGAGTGGCCCATCGAGATGACCTGCGCCCGGTGGTCCCGGGTCGCCGTCAGGACGAGGTCCGCGCGGATGACGTGCTCGTCGAGGAGCTCGCGGCCCACGAAGCCGCTGTAGTCCGCGCCGAAGTCGGCGAGGACCAGCTCCGCGTTGGCCTCCATCGGGGCGCCCTCGTGACCCCAAGTGCCCGCGCTCTCCACGATCAGGCCGCCGCCCCGGGGGTCGCCCAGGCGGTCGCACAGGGCATGGCGGGTCAGCCGCTCGGTGATCGGCGAGCGGCAGACGTTGCCGGTGCTGACGTGGAGAATGCGGAAGGAACTGCTCTCGTGCCCCGCTATGCCACGCCCCTCAGGGGCGGTCAATTGGCCACCTCGAGGTCGGGTACCACCTTGCGGAGCTCCTCGGGCGACAGCGCGCCCTCGCGCAGCAGGACCGGCACCTTGCCCGTGACGTCCACGATCGAGGACGGGACGATCCCCGGGGTCGGTCCGCCGTCGAGGTACACGGAGACGGAGTCGCCCAGCATGCCCTGCGCCGCGTCGCAGTCCTCCGGCGCCGGGTGACCCGTGAGGTTCGCCGAGGAGACGGCCATCGGGCCGACCTCGGTGAGCAGCTCGATCGCGACCGGGTGCAGCGGCATCCGGATCGCCACGGTGCCCCGGGTGTCCCCCAGGTCCCACTGCAGCGACGGCTGGTGCTTGGCGACCAGCGTCAGCGCGCCCGGCCAGAACGCGTCGACGAGTTCCCACGCCTGCTCGGAGAAGTCCGTGACGAGCCCGTGCAGCGTGTTCGGGGAGCCGATGAGGACGGGCGTGGGCATGTTGCGGCCCCGACCCTTGGCGTCCAGCAGGTCCGCGACCGCCTCCGAGCTGAAGGCGTCCGCGCCGATCCCGTACACGGTGTCGGTGGGCAGCACGACCAGCTCGCCACGACGAACGGCGGACGCGGCCTCGCGCAGGCCGGTCACTCGGTCCGTCGCCTCGTTGCAGTCGTATCGCCGAGCCATCAGCGGGCCTCCTCATACACAAGCGTGGTCATGGCAGCGCGGGTCACGGCATGGCCTTGCGGGCGGTCGCGAAGCGCGGGCGGTTGTTCAGGTCCGGGTGGTCGGCGGCATCCGCCCAGCCGGCCTCCTCGTTGAAGATCCACGGCACCTGGCCGCCCTGGGTGTCCGCGTGTTCGATCACGACGAGACCCCCCGGGCGCAGCAGCCGGTGCGCGGTGCGTTCGATCCCCCGGATCGTGTCGAGGCCGTCCTCGCCGGAGAAGAGCGCCATCTCCGGGTCGTGGTCCCGTGCCTCGGGCGCGACGTACTCCCACTCGGTCAGCGGGATGTACGGCGGGTTGGAGATGACCAGGTCGACCTGGCCGTCGAGCTCGGGCAGCGCGGCCAGCGCGTCGCCCTGGTGGACGGTGACCCGCGAGCCCTCGGCGTTCTTGCGGGTCCACACCAGCGCGTCGTCGGAGAGCTCGACCGCGTGCACGCGGGAGCGCGGCACCTCCTGCGCCATGGCGAGAGCGATCGCGCCCGAGCCGGTGCACAGGTCCACGATCAGCGGCTCGACCACGTCCATCGCCCGTACGGCGTCTATGGCCCAGCCCACGACCGACTCGGTCTCCGGGCGGGGCACGAAGACGCCCGGCCCGACCTGGAGCTCCAGGTAGCGGAAGAACGCCCGCCCGGTGATGTGCTGGAGCGGCTCGCGGGCCTCCCGGCGGGCCACCGCCTCCCAGTAGCGGGCGTCGAAGTCCGCGTCCTTGACGTTGTGCAGCTCCCCCCGCTTGACGCCGTGCACGAACGCGGCGAGCTCCTCCGCGTCGAAACGCGGCGAGGGAACGCCGGCGTCGGCCAGCCGCTGGGTGGCCTGGGCCACCTCGGCAAGCAGCAGGTTCACGCTGGTCCTCCGTGGTGCGGGGTGGGCTTACGGAACGTACGCCACTTACGCGGCGGCGAGCTTCGCGGCGGAGTCGGCGTCGACGCAGGCCTGGATCATCGCGTCCAGGTCGCCGTCGAGCACCTGGTCCAAGTTGTACGCCTTGAAGCCGACGCGGTGGTCCGAGATCCGGTTTTCCGGGAAGTTGTACGTCCGGATCTTCTCGGACCGGTCGACCGTACGCACCTGGCTGCGGCGGGCGTCGGCGGCCTTGGACTCGGCCTCCTCCTGGGCTGCGGCGAGCAGCCGGGACCGGAGGATACGCATGGCCTGCTCCTTGTTCTGGAGCTGGCTCTTCTCGTTCTGGCAGGAGGCGACGATGCCGGTCGGCAGGTGCGTGATGCGGACCGCGGAGTCGGTCGTGTTGACGGACTGGCCGCCGGGACCGGAGGAGCGGTACACGTCGATGCGCAGGTCGTTGGCGTGGATCTCGACGTCGATCTCCTCGGCCTCGGGGGTCACGAGGACACCGGCCGCGGAGGTGTGGATCCGGCCGGCCGACTCGGTGGCGGGCACGCGCTGCACGCGGTGCACCCCGCCCTCGTACTTCAGCCGTGCCCAGACGCCCTGGCCGGGCTCGGTCGCGCCGTTGCCGCCCTTGGTCTTCACCGCGACCTGGACGTCCTTGTAGCCGCCGAGCTCGGACTCGGTCGAGTCGATGATCTCGGTCTTCCAGCCGACGCGCTCGGCGTAGCGCAGGTACATCCGCAGCAGGTCGCCGGCGAACAGGGCGGACTCGTCGCCGCCCGCGCCGGCCTTGATCTCCAGGATGACGTCCTTGTCGTCGCTGGGGTCGCGCGGGACGAGCAGCAGCCGCAGCTTGTCGGTCAGCTCCTCGCGCTGCTTCTCCAGCTCCTTGACCTCGGCCGCGAAGTCGGGGTCGTCGTGCATCAGCTCGCGGGCGGTCTCGATGTCGTCACCGTTCTGCTTCCACGAACGGTAGACGGCGACGATCGGGGTCAGCTCGGCGTAACGCTTGTTCAGCTTGCGCGCGTTGGCCTGGTCCGCGTGGACCGAAGGGTCAGCGAGCTTCTTCTCGAGATCGGCGTGCTCGCCGATCAGTTCCTCGACCGCCTCGAACATCGGGGGCTCCTGGTTTTCGTACGAACGGACTGCGGGGACGGCAAAGCGCCGGTCCGGTAGCCCCCTGCGGGAGCGACCAAGGACCGGCGCAGTGACGTGCTACTTCTTGGCCGCAGCCTTGCCGAAGCGGGCCTCGAAGCGGGCGACGCGGCCGCCGGTGTCGAGGATCTTCTGCTTGCCCGTGTAGAACGGGTGGCACTCGGAGCAGACCTCGGCACGGATGGTGCCCTCGGTCAGCGTGCTACGAGTGGTGAACGACGCGCCACAGGTGCAGCTGACCTGGGTCTCGACGTACTCGGGGTGGATCTCGCGCTTCAAGGTGTCTCCTAGTTTCGGGAGGGCGCCGGGTCGCTGTGCGGGATGCACCTGCGTGAACCGGGGCCGACGTACCAGTCTGCCAGGACCGGCCGTATCTCCCAAAACCGGGTCCGTGGTGAAACTATTCCGGGGCCGACGAGGGGGCCGCTTCCGTGCTATTTCACGAGGCCGTCGGCCTTGCCGGTGGCCGTGTCCTTCGTCGCCGAGGCCGGGATGGGCTTGTCGTTCTTGAGCGCCTGCCAGACCTGCCGGGACTGGGCTTCCAGCGGTATCACGCGGTTCGGGTCGGCGGGGTCGTACTCCACCGGCATCGTGATCATGTGGACGTCCTCGGCGCCGAGCCCGGAGAGCCCCTTGGCGAAGGTCATGAGCTCGTTGACCGAGTCGAGCTCGGAGTCCGGCGTGATGGCCTTGGTGGCGGTGTCGGCGACGTCCAGGAGCTTCTTCGGGTTGGAGAAGACGCCGACGTTCTTGACCTGGTCGATGAAGGCCTTCATGAAGGCCTGCTGGAGCTGGATGCGGCCGAGGTCGCTGCCGTCGCCGACGCTCTTGCGGGTGCGCACCAGACCGAGGGACTGCTCACCGTCGAGGGTGTGGGTGCCCGGTGCGAGGTCGAGGTGGCTCTTGGAGTCCTTGATGGCCTTCGTCGTGGTGATATCCACGCCGCCGAGCTTGTCGATCAGCTTCTTGAATCCGGTGAAGTCGACCTCGATGTAGTGGTCCATGCGGATGCCGGACATCGACTCGACCGTCTTCACGGCGCAGGCCGGGCCGCCGACCTCGTAGGCGGTGTTGAACATGGCCCGCTTCTCGCCGGCCACGGCGGTGCCCTGCCCGTCGGTGCAGGCGGGGCGGTCGACGAGGGTGTCGCGCGGGACGGAGACGACGCCGGCCTTCTTGTGGCCCTCGTAGACGTGCACGATCATCGCGGTGTCGGAGCGGGCGCCGCCCTCGTCGGTGCCGTACGCGCCGTTGTCGCCGGAGCGGGAGTCGGAGCCGAGGACGAGGATGTCCATCGAGCCGTTGTCGACGTTCTCGGGGCGGTCGGTGCCGAGCTGGGCGTTGATGTCGACGCTCTTGAGGTTGCCGTTCAGCTTGACGTACACGTAGCCGAGTCCGGAGCCGCCGACGACGACGAGCACGGCCGCGCTCCAGGCGGCGACGGTCACGGCGCGGCGGCCCCTGGTGGGCTGCTTGCGGCGCCGGCCGTTGCCTCGTATTCGGCCGCCCTTGCTCTGCTCAGACATTCCTACCTCAGGTCCTAGGTTCACCTTCTGTGACGGCGAAGCACCCGAAAGGGTTGCATAGGAACCTGTGAGGTTTCACTGAGCGACGGACGACAACGCACCGCGCCCACCGTGCGAGGCACGGTGGGCGCGGTGGTTTGTCCAGGTCACGGCGGGGTTACAAGGTCGGTGCTCTGCCCTCGCCGTGTGACGGAGGTCTCGCCTCAGTCGTTGTTGCCGGACCCGGGAGTCGTCTTCTGGATCTGCAGAAGGAACTCGCCGTTCGACTTCGTCTGCTTCATCTTGTCGAGCAGCAGCTCGATCGCCTGCTGCTGGTCGAGCGCGTGCAGCACGCGACGCAGCTTCCAGGTGACCGCGAGCTCGTCACTGCCGAGCAGGATCTCTTCCTTACGCGTACCCGAGGCGTCGACGTCGACGGCCGGGAAGATGCGCTTGTCGGCGAGCTTCCGGTCGAGCTTGAGCTCCATGTTGCCGGTGCCCTTGAACTCCTCGAAGATCACCTCGTCCATGCGCGAGCCGGTGTCGACCAGCGCGGTGGCCAGGATGGTCAGCGAGCCGCCGTCCTCGATGTTGCGCGCCGCACCGAAGAAGCGCTTCGGCGGGTAGAGCGCGGTCGAGTCGACACCACCGGACAGGATGCGGCCGGAGGCGGGCGCAGCAAGGTTGTACGCGCGGCCCAGGCGGGTGATCGAGTCGAGCAGGACGACCACGTCGTGACCCAGCTCCACGAGACGCTTGGCGCGCTCGATGGCCAGCTCGGCGACCGTGGTGTGGTCCTCGGCCGGGCGGTCGAAGGTCGAGGAGATGACCTCGCCCTTGACCGACCGCTGCATGTCGGTGACCTCTTCCGGACGCTCGTCGACCAGGACGACCATCAGGTGGCACTCGGGGTTGTTGTGCGTGATCGCGTTGGCGATCGCCTGCATGATCATGGTCTTGCCGGTCTTCGGCGGGGCCACGATCAGGCCTCGCTGGCCCTTGCCGATCGGCGACACGAGGTCGATGATCCGCGTGGTCAGCACGCCCGGGTCGGTCTCCAGACGGAGCCGGTCCTGCGGGTAGAGCGGGGTCAGCTTGTTGAACTCCGGGCGGCCACGGCCGGAATCGGCGGCCATGCCGTTCGAGGAGTCCAGGCGGACCAGCGCGTTGAACTTCTCGCGGCGCTCGCCCTCCTTCGGCTGACGCACGGCGCCGGTGACGTGGTCGCCCTTGCGCAGACCGTTCTTGCGGACCTGGGCGAGCGAGACGTACACGTCGTTCGGGCCGGGCAGGTAGCCGGAGGTCCGGATGAACGCGTAGTTGTCGAGGATGTCCAGGATGCCCGCGACGGGGATCAGGACGTCGTCGTCGGAGACCTGCGGCTCACCGGTCGCGAACTCGTCACGGCCACGACGGCCACGACGGTCGCGGTAGCGGCCGCGACGGCCACGACGGCCGCCCTCGTCGTCGAAGTCGTCCTGCGGGCCGGTGTTCTGCTGCTGGCCGCCCTGACGCTGCTGACGCTGGCCGCCCTGGCCACCGCCCTGCTGGTCCTCGCCCTTGCCGCGGTCACGGCGGTCGCGCTGACGGTCGCCGCGGTCACGGCGGTCCCCGCGCTCACCGCGGTCACGGCGGCCGCGGCCCTCGGCGGTGTCGACGGCGGTGTCGGCCTTGGCGTCGGCGGACGTGTCCGTACGCGCCTCGGTGCGGGCCTCCGCACGGGCCTCGACCTTGGTCTCGGTCTTCACGGCCTGGGCGGTCTCGGCCTTGGCCTCGGCCTCCGGGCTGCCGGCGGGCGCGGTGGCCCGGCGACGACGGCGCTCGCCGGCCGGCTGGTCCTCGGAGGCAGGCTGACCGGGAATGTCGATCTGCTGCTGGGCCACGGCCTTCTCGGCCTTGTCGGCCTTGGGCGCGGCCTCGGCGGCCTCGTCGCCCGTACGGGCCTTGGAGGTGGCGCGGCGCTTCGGCTTGGCGTCAGCCGTGTCGGCGGCGGCCTTGGCGGGGGCGGAGCCGCCTCCGGCCTGCGCCTCCTTGATGACCTCGATCAGCTGGCTCTTGCGCATCCGCGCGGTGCCCCTGATGCCGAGGCCGGACGCGACCTGCTGCAGCTCGGCCAGGACCATGCCCTCGAGGCCGGTGCCGGAGCGGCGGCGCCGTGCGGTGGTGCCAGTGGCAGCACCTGCGGCGGGCGCGGCGTTGTCGACATTGTTGTCGGCAGTCACGCCCATCAGATCGGTGGTGTCGCTCACGAAGGGTCCTTCCCTGGAGCGGACGTCGGCCATCTGGCTCGGCGACCGGTTGTGCTGTCCGACGACGGTCCTGGCTTGTGGACCGTGTCGGGGCGGTGGTCCCGCCGGGTACGGCGGAAGAGAAAAACGTGCTGTGGGTCCGGCCCGAGGCCCCCTGCTCGGCCCTCACAAGGAAAGAGCGAGGGGTGTCGTGCCGGTTCCGGAGCGTGCTCGAAACTGCTCAGGCAGGCTGCTCAGGCAGTTGGGGAGGCTCCCGGAAGAATTGGTGGTCCCGGATGGGGACACTCAGCACCGCGCCACAAAGGCGCCGGGTGCTGACTTGAGGTTAACACTACCGGCTCCAACAAACATTCCCCCTCTCCATCACCGGCAATCACGTGTCCCTATGGCGCGAGCGGCAGAACACTCGCTCCGGACACGTCGAGGTCGAGCCGGTTCGCGGCCCACCCCTCTCCCGCCAGCCGGGCGACCTTGTCGGCCGTCCCGTGTTCGGCCAGCGCGAGCACCGTGGGGCCCGCGCCGGAGATGACCGCGGGGACTCCGTCCGCCCGCAGCCGGTTCACAAGGGCGATGCTCTCGGGCATCGCGGGAGCCCGGTACTCCTGGTGCAGCCGGTCCTCGGTGGCCGCGAGCAGCAGCTCGGGGCGGCGGGTCAGCGCCTCCACGAGGAGCGCGGCGCGTCCGGCGTTGGCCGCGGCGTCGACGTGCGGGACGGTGCGCGGCAGCAGACCGCGGGCGGTCTCGGTCAGCACGGGCTTACCGGGGACGAAAACCACCGGAACGATGGAATCCGAGGGATCCATCCTGATCGCCCGCGCGGCACCGGACTCGGTCCAGGCGAGCGTGAAGCCACCGAGCAGGCAGGCGGCGACGTTGTCGGGGTGCCCCTCGATCTCCGTGGCGAGCTCGAGGAGGGCCGCCTCGTCGAGGCGGGCGTCGCCGCCTATGGTCACGGCGCGGGCGGCGACGATGCCGGCGCAGATGGCGGCGGAGGAGGAGCCGAGGCCGCGGCCGTGCGGGATGCGGTTGGCGCAGACGACCTCGAGGCCGCGCGGCTGCCCGCCGAGCAGGTCGAAGGCCGTGCGCAGGGAGCGTACGAGCAGGTGGCTCTCGTCGCGCGGGAGCGTGTCGGCGCCCTCGCCGGCGATGTCGATGTGCAGCCCGGAATCGGCGACCCGGACGACGACGTCGTCGTAAAGACCCAGCGACAGGCCGAAGGCATCGAAGCCCGGGCCGAGGTTGGCGCTGGTGGCGGGAACGCGCACCCGTACGGCGGCGGCGCGGAACGCGGGACCGGCCATCGCTCGATGACTCTCCTTGACTTGCGACTACGGGATTTCAAGAGAAGTACACGGAAACCCGGGGGCCGCTTCTGCCTCGGGGGCGACAACGGCAACGACACCGCGCATATGCAACGGGGCGGGTTCGGTACAGCCTATCGAAGGAAGGTTCTGTGGCGACATAGGGCGCACAGGAGGCGCACGATGCGTGTCGCGAGCCATCCTGTGCGCCTATGTACGTTCCTGATCGGGTTTCACCGTGGGGCGAAACCCGATCAGGTGAGGTGAACGCGGGGTGAATCAGGCGGGGGATTCAGGCGGTACGGATCAGGCCAGACCGAGGCGCTCGGCGGCGGCCGCGGCGTCGACCGGGACGGTGACCGGCTGGGGCGCGCCGGCGACGGCCCAGTCGGGGTCCTTCAGGCCGTTGCCGGTGACGGTGCAGACGATCCGCTGGCCCGGGTCGACCTTGCCCTGCTCGGCGGCCTTCAGCAGACCGGCGACCGACGCGGCCGAGGCGGGCTCCACGAAGACACCCTCCTGGGCGGCCAACAGCCGGTAGGCGCGCAGGATCTCACGGTCCGTCACCTCGTCGATGAGGCCGCCGGACTCGTCCCGCGCGGCGATCGCGAAGTCCCAGGAGGCCGGGTTGCCGATCCGGATCGCGGTGGCGATGGTCGACGGGTCCTTGACGACCTCGCCGCGCACGAGCGGCGCGGAACCGGAGGCCTGGAAGCCCCACATGCGCGGGCGGTGCGTGGACATGCCGTCCGCGGCGTACTCCCGGTATCCCTTCCAGTACGCCGTGATGTTGCCGGCGTTGCCCACGGGCAGGACATGGATGTCGGGGGCGTCGCCCAGCATGTCCACGATCTCGAAGGCGGCGGTCTTCTGCCCCTCGATACGGACCGGGTTGACGGAATTGACCAGCGCGACGGGGTAGTTGTCCGACAGCGCGCGGGCCAGGTCCAGACAGTCGTCGAAGTTGCCGTCGACCTGGAGGATCTTCGCGCCGTGCACGAGGGCCTGGCCCATCTTGCCGAGCGCGATCTTGCCCTGCGGCACGAGGACGGCGGACACCATTCCGGCGCGTACCGCGTAAGCCGCCGCGGACGCCGAGGTGTTGCCGGTGGAGGCGCAGATGACGGCCTGCGCGCCCTCCTCCTTGGCCTTGGAGATGGCCATGGTCATGCCGCGGTCCTTGAAGGAACCGGTGGGGTTGGCGCCCTCGACCTTGAGGTGCACCTCGCAGCCCGTGCGCTCGGAGAGGACCTGAGCGGGGACGAGCGGCGTGCCGCCCTCACGGAGCGTGACGACGGGCGTCGTGTCCGTGACCGGAAGGCGGTCCCGGTACTCCTCGATGATGCCGCGCCACTGGTGGGTGCCCTTGCTGGTCATGGGTCCTTACTCCCCTTCAACACGCATGATGCTGGCGACACCGCGCACGGTGTCGAGCTTGCGCAGCGCCTCGACGGTCCCGGAGAGGGCGGAGTCGGGCGCGCGGTGGGTGACGACGACGAGGGAGGCCTCGCCGTCCTTGCCCTGCTGGCGGACGGTGTCGATCGACACCCCGTGCTCGGCGAAGACCGTCGCGACCTGGGCGAGCACGCCAGGCTTGTCGGCCACGTCGAGGCTGATGTGGTACCGCGTCACGACCTCGCCCATGGGGCTCACGGGCAGCTGGGTGTACGCGGACTCGCCGGGGCCGGTGGCCTCGTTGAGCTTGTTGCGGCACACGGCGACCAGGTCGCCGAGGACGGCCGAGGCGGTCGGAGAGCCGCCGGCGCCGGGGCCGTAGAACATGAGCCGCCCGGCGGCCTCGGCCTCGACGAAGACCGCGTTGTAGGCCTCGCGGACGGAGGCGAGCGGGTGGCTCAGCGGGATCATTGCGGGGTGCACGCGCGCGGTGACGGACCCGCCGTCGGCGGAGCGCTCACAGATGGCGAGCAGCTTGATGGTGCAGCCCATGCGCTTGGCGGAGGCGAAGTCGGCGGCGGTGACCTCGGTCATGCCCTCGCGGTAGACGTCGTCGAGACGTACGCGGGTGTGGAAGGCGATCCCGGCGAGGATGGCGGCCTTGGCGGCGGCGTCGAACCCTTCGACGTCGGCGGTGGGGTCGGCTTCCGCGTACCCGAGGGCGGTGGCCTCGTCGAGCGCCTCGGAGTACCCGGCGCCGGACGTGTCCATCTTGTCGAGGATGAAGTTCGTCGTGCCGTTGACGATGCCCATCACACGGTTGATCTTGTCGCCGGCAAGGGACTCGCGCAGCGGCCGGATGAGGGGAATGGCCCCCGCGACGGCCGCTTCGTAGTAGAGATCCTGCCCGTGCTGGTCGGCGGAGGCGTAGAGGTTCGCGCCGTCCTGGGCGAGGAGCGCCTTGTTGGCCGAGACGACGGAGACGCCGTGCTCGAAGGCGGTGGTGATGAGGGTGCGGGCGGGCTCGACCCCGCCGATGACCTCGACGACGACGTCGATGTCGCCCCGTTTGACCAGGGCGGTCGCGTCGGTGGTGATCAGCTCCGCGGGGATGCCCTCACGGACCTTGTCCGGGCGGCGGACCGCCACGCCGGCGAGCTCGACCGGGGCGCCGATGCGCGCGGCGAGGTCGTCGGCGTGCGTCGTCATGATGCGCGCCACCTCTGAGCCGACCACACCACAGCCCAGCAGCGCCACCTTCAGCGGACGCGTACGCATCATCCGACCTCGTTTCTCGTACTACTTCGTATCTCTACGGTTGGACCAGTCTCACTCACCGGACGAGCGTTTCTGTCCCTCGTCCGGATCCTGAGACGCCTATTTCATCACCCGACATCGAGACGCAGGAGATCTTCCTCCGTCTCGCGCCGGACGATCACCCGCGCCTCGCCGTCGCGGACGGCGACGACGGGCGGGCGGAGTGCGTGGTTGTAGTTGCTGGCCATGGAGCGGCAGTACGCCCCGGTGGCCGGTACGGCGATGAGATCGCCGGGCGCGACGTCGGCGGGCAGGAACGCGTCGCGTACGACGATGTCGCCGCTCTCGCAGTGCTTGCCGACGACGCGGACGAGCATGGGCTCGGCGTCACTCGTCCGCGAGACGAGGGCGACGCTGTACTCGGCGTCGTACAGCGCGGTGCGGATGTTGTCCGACATGCCGCCGTCGACGGAGACGTAGGTCCGCAGCCCTTCGAGGGGCTTGACGGTGCCGACCTCGTACAGGGTGAAGGCGGTGGGGCCGACGATGGCACGCCCGGGCTCGACGGAGATGCGCGGCGTGCGGAGCCCGGCGGCCTCGCACTCCCGCGTGACGATCTCATTCAGAGCCTTGGCGATGTGGTGGGGCTCGCGGGGGTCGTCCTCGGAGGTGTAGGCGATGCCGAGACCGCCGCCGAGGTCGATCTCGGGGAGCTCGACGCCGTGTTCGTCGCGTACCTCGGCGAGCAGCTGGACGACGCGGCGGGCGGACACCTCGAAGCCGGCCATGTCGAAGATCTGGGACCCGATGTGCGAGTGGATCCCGATGAGCTCGAGCCCGTCGAGCTTCAGCGCCCGCCGTACGGCCTCGGCGGCCTGTCCCCCGGCCAGGGCGATGCCGAACTTCTGGTCCTCGTGGGCGGTGGCGATGAACTCGTGGGTGTGCGCCTCGACGCCGACCGTGACGCGGATCTGGACGCGCTGCCGCTTGCCGAGGGACTGGGCGATGTGGGCGACGCGGACGATCTCCTGGAAGGAGTCGAGGACGATGCGCCCGACGCCGACGGAGACGGCCCTGTGGATCTCTTCTTCGCTCTTGTTGTTCCCGTGGAAGGCGATGCGCTCAGGGGGCATGCCGGCGGAGAGGGCGGTGGAGAGCTCACCACCGGAGCACACGTCCAGATTCAGCCCCTCCTCCTTGAGCCACCGCACGATGGCGCGGGAGAGGAACGCCTTCCCGGCGTAGAACACATCCGCGTCCTGGCCGAAGGCGTCGGCCCAGGCGCGGCAGCGGGCGCGGAAGTCGGCCTCGTCGAGGAAGTAGGCGGGGGTCCCGAACTCCTCGCGGAGCTCGTCGACACCGATGCCGCCGACGGTGACGACGCCACGGTCGTTCCGCTCGACGGTCCGGGCCCAGACCTTGGGGTCGAGCTGGTTCAGGTCGCTGGGCGGGGCCGTGTAGTGCCCTTCGGGGAGGACGTCGGCGTGGCGGGGCCCGGCGGGGTGGGCGGAACGGCTCATGTCTGCATCTTTCAAATCTGGTCGGGTGCGCTGATGCCGAGCAGGGAGAGGCCACCGGCGAGCACCACCCCGGCGGCTTCGGCGAGCGCGAGCCGGGAGCGGTGGGCGGCCGAGGGTTTCTCGTCGCCGCGGGGCAGGACGGTGTGCTGGAAGTCGAGCAGCGCGTCGGCGATGGCTTCGAGGTGCCGGGCGACCCGGTCGGGCGCGCGATGGCGGGCGGCGGAGGCGAGGACGACGGGGTGGTCGCCGAGGAGGTGCGTGAGAGCGGGTGCGTTCACGTGCGTGAGCGCGGGTGCGCCCACGTGCTCGCCCGCCTCGCTCGTCTCACCCTTCGTCTCACTCTTCGTCTCTCTCGTCTCGCTCGTCTCACTCCGGAACCCGAGCTGCTCGGCGTTCCGTACGAGGGCGCGGGTACGGGAGTAGGCGTACCGGACGCGGAAGAGGGGATTGCCCTCGTCCTGACGGAGAAGCTCGCTGCCGAGTCGCGCCTGGTCGTGGGCGGCGGCAGAGAGGAGCCCCCAGCGCGCGGCGTCGACGCCGAGGCGGTGGAGGAGGTCGCGGGAGGTGTGCGGTACGGGCAGAGGCGAGAACTCGGGGGCCGGCCCCCCGGTCCGTACGGCGATGCCCTGGGAGAGAAGGATCCGCCGCACGGCGTCGGCGGTGACGGCGGCGCGGATGTCGGCGCGGTGACCGATCCGTACGCTCTCCCCGGTGGGCTCGCGCCACCCGTACCGGGGACCGAGGCGGAGGATCTCGCGGACGAGGTCCTGCTGGGCCTCCCGACGCAGGGTGAAGTTGAGGAACCCGGGCCCGGTGATGTCGACGGCGGCGATCCCGGGACTCCGATCGAGCCGGTCCCGGAGGATCGCGGCGACATCGCGGGGCGCACGCTGCGCGCCCCGCGCGAGGACCAGGGCCACATTGCTCGCGTAGTCCCCGCGCCCCCCGGGCCGGGGCCGCTCGATCTTGAGACTCTCGGGAACATCGACCCGCAGCGCACCATCGTCGACCGCACGGCGCACGGCGTGCAGCACAGTGAGGGAGAGGTCCGCGGGGGTCACGGGACAAGCGTATGGGAATAGGGGGGTCGAAACGCGAACCGGTTTCGCGATGCGGTCACTCGGGGGTGGGATGCAGCGTGGGGGGTGGGAGCAGCTGGGGGTGGCACGCCGCGTGGGGGCGGGAGCCGCTGGAGGCCGCACGGCGCATAGGGGCGGGAGCCGCTGGAGGCGGCAAGGCCGCTAAAGGGTGGGACCCACGAGGGGCGCCACGCCCACTACGGCCGGGATCCGCTCGCGCCCTTGGGCGTGGGACCCGCGAGGTGGGCACGCCCTCCACGGGTGGAACCCGCTAAGAGAGGCCACGCCCGCTACTGATGGAACCGCTCGCGCCCTTACGGATGGGAGCCGCTCGCGCTTCCCGCACGCCCAGCCCCGTGTCTGTCGTCGACGCCGGACGGCCCCTCCTGTCCGTCACGGCGCTCGCCCCGTTCCCGCCGGTCCCGGTGCATGAGCTGCCGCACGACGCGAACGAGCTCGGCGGGCTCGAAGGGCTTGGCCAGGAACGCGTCGACGCCGGCCGCGACACCACTGTCCATCTCGTGCTGCGTACAGGCACTGACGATGGCGACGGGCACATGACTGGTCCGCGGATCGGACCGCAGCTTCTCGGCGGTACGCAACCCGTCCAACCGGGGCATGACGACGTCGAGGGTGACGACATCAGGACAGACCTGATGCACGACATCCAGACACTCGGCACCATCGGCCGCGGTCACGACCTCGAACCCCTCGAGCTCGAGATTGACCCTGATCAACTGCCGGATCACCCGGTTGTCATCGACAACGAGCACCCGCCCGGACACGCCTGACACACGACGAGAGTAGGTCGCGGGGAGGGGCTGCGTCCGGGTTTTGCCCACTTCCGACCCGTGAGAGGGAACGAGGGGTCGGTGACGCGACGGAAATACCTGTTCACAGGCATCGCCCGGATGCTGGTAGGGTTCTACCCGTCGCCGCCGAACGCGGCGAACGCCCCCGTAGCTCAGGGGATAGAGCAACGGCCTCCGGAGCCGTGTGCGCAGGTTCGAATCCTGCCGGGGGCACTTCGCAGGAAGTGCCTAAAGACCCCGCCACCAGCGTAAATGCTGAGGACGGGGTCTTCTTGCGTGTGCAGGCGTGTGCTGCTGGGAGCGGCCGTATGTCGGGGTCCGTGGACTATTCGTGGACAGGATCTTGGGGCATCGACGCAGGTCAGTCCCGGGGAACGACGAAGGCCCCTGGACAGGTCCAGGTGCCATGGGTGCGTTGGTTGTTCACCCTCGGATCTCGCGTACGAGGACGTTGTCCTCGTCATTGAGCTCCAGCTCGTACGGGAGCCCGAAGTAGTTCAGGAGACGAGCCAACTCGTCGAGCCGCGCTGGGTCGACGACACCGTTGAGCAAGATCTTCGGACCGTCGATCGGATCGATCTCCACCTGGCACCAGCTGGTCTCCAGCTCGTAGCCGTACCAGGACGACGAGCGAGAGCTCCAGCCGGCTCCGACGAAGCGGGCGGCCACAGCCGAGGCGTTGCGGCAACCATGCAGAACGCCGCACACGTTGTTGCCCACCTCGATCCATTCGCGATCAAGCTTTGGGCCTTCATCGGATATGTCCACGCCGGGAGTATCCACCAACTCGACAACCACGATCACTCGTACTCCCGCAACAGGTCCTCGATGCGGCGATTCGCCACCTCCTGGCGACCGTCGAGGCACTTGGCATACCGACTGAGCAGCACCTCGACGCTGTTGCCGGCTCGCTCGGCAACCTCAGTGGCGTCCACGCCGGCGTTGAGCCACGTGGAGAGCGCCGAGTGCCGAAGGTCGTACGGCCGTCGGGCGAGCGGCGAGGCGACCGCTGCGGGCGGGAGTGCCAGCGACCGGGCTTCCTGCCAGGCCCGGTAGTACGTCGACGAGGCGACCACTCCCCCGCTCTCGCTGAAGAACAGGCGACCGTCGTCGGCAGTCCCGAAGGTCTCGATGTGCTCGCGGAAGATCGCCACGAGCTGGGGAGAGATGGGGACCCGGCGGACGTCCTCGTTCGGGCGGTTCTTCAGCCCGCGGTCATCGTGACTCTCCCCCGAGTCGGTCCACTGCTTGCCGACGCTCGGACGGGTCCGGTGCAGGAGGGCGGAGCCCCACCCGGACGTCGGAAGCGTCAGATCCGGCTCGGCCAGGCCCACCACCTCTGCCGGACGGAAGCCACCGAAGTACATCCCAGCAAACAACCCGACCAGGCGCCGGCCGCGAGCTCGCCGGTAGCCGCCGACGTACGAGACAGCGTGGAGGAGGGACCGGGCTTGCTCCGGGTTGGCCACGACCCGCGGGTCCACCTCGCTGGAGACCTTGGGCTTCTGCCACCGGATCGAGGCAAGGGGGTTTTCCGGAAACTCCCCCAGGTCCACCGCGTAGTGCACGGCGTTGACGAGGGTGCGGCGCTTCCGGCGCACGGTCTCGGCAGCCGCCGCAGTGCCGTCCAACTTGAGCTTGAGCGAGTCGAGGACCGCCCGCCCGATCACGGGGTCGGCAAGATCAGAAAGCGGCCGAGAGGCCTTGGCGACCCAGTGCAGTACGTTGCCGATCTCTGTCGGCAGCTCACGCTCATCCGGGCCGGGGAGGACGAAGGCCCAATTCCGCAATGCCTTCCGCATCAGACCATCGGACGGCCGCCCCGGACGATCGTCGAGAAGTGCAGTCGTAACCGAGGTCAGTGATTCGTTGATGCCGTCGCGCGTGTTCGGTGCAGCATGCGGCCACTTCATCGCCAGGTACTTCAGAGCGAAGGCGTACCAGGTCAGGGCTGACTTCTTCGCCTCCATGGAGCCGGGGAGGCCAGACTCCGTGTCGAATTCCTCGCCGTCACGTGTTGCCCGCATCAGCTTGGAGCGATAGTTGTCGGCGAGCGCTTTCGTCCTGAAGGACTCGGAGAAGACCCGGCCTGCAACGGCCCAGCGCACGTCATAAGACGGCTTCTTGGTGTTCCGCTTGCGAACACCCCAGATCTTGACGTCGAGGGACTTCACGCGGCTGCACCCTCCAGATTGCGAAGCCATGCACTGAAGTCGGACCGCCACACGCGCAGCTCACCATTGGGCAGCTTGAAGGCCGCGGGGCCCTGTTCCAGCTCACGCCACCGGTAGAAGGTCCGCCGCGAGACACCGCCGAGCTCGGCGAGGATCTGCGGGACGGTCATCAGCTCGTCTTTCACGTCAGGGCTCCTTCCAGGGCGAGTTGGTCGCGTAGGGCCTCGCGGGCGGTCTCGCGGTTGAGCTGGATGTCCCGGGCGATGGACGCGGCCAGGGCTGCTTCGCCGGGGGTGTGGCCGTGGCCGGCGTACTGCCAGGAGGCGAGGACGAGGACGGTGTCCGGCTCGATGTCGTCCAGGCCGCGGGCGGTGCGCTCTTGGGCGGCGCGGTAGTCGGCGCGGGTCTGGCGGAGTTCGCTCAGGGTGGTCGAGTACTGCCGGGACTTGGTGGAGAAGTGGCCGCGGAAGCCGAGCATGTGGGCCCACGCCAGGAGTCGGCGGTCGGGATATACGGGATCGAGGTCAAAGCAGGCTTCGACGAGGCGGCGAGTGTGATCCGGCACGCCGAGGAGAAGCAGGGCCTCGCGGTTGCCGATGCGACGGTCGAGGCTGCCGGTGGTCTCCGCGGCTTTGGTGGCGTACTTGGCGATGTAAGAGGCAACGGCCTGTTCGGTGATGTCCGAGCCGTCCCCGAAGGCTTTGACAGGCCGGATGTCGAGCTGGGCGCCCCAGCGGAGGCGCCGTAACGGCTCGTCGCCGACGGCGGGCACGGTGATGGTCGTGTACGAGTGCGTGGCAGCGGCCTGAACGGCGGCGGTGAGAAGCTCGGTCGTGGCCCAGGAGGGCGGCGGGGTGTCCGGCCCGTCTGGTCCGTCGATGCGGATCACGGCGTGGAAATGAACGGCTCCGCGCTTCTGGAACTCAGCAACCTTGCCGTACGAGAGCCGGGCGACCTCCTTCAGCTCCCGCTGTGAGAGGCCGGCGTAGGCGGCGATCTCCCTGCGAAGGCGGGTCGTGAACCGCTGCCAGAGCTGTCCGGCGTGGTTGTTGAAGAGCACGGCGCCCGGGTAGTCGTACGCGTCCGGGTCGAGCGGGGTACCAAGGGCCGGATCGCCTTCGGAGTGGTGGGTGCCGCAGCGGCAGGGCCGGGTGCCCGGGCGGTTGTGGACCGCACCGAACGACGGCGCGGTGAGGGTGAGGAACACGCGCGGGTGGTCGCGGACGGCGTCGGGGATGTCGCGGCGGTCATCTCCGGATCAGCGGGGTCCAGGACAAGGCAAACGCCGTGTACGCACACGGCCAGAGCCATGGAAGCGACATTCAGGAACCGCTCCCCACAGGCCCCGAACTTATGGCCCTCGCCGACCCGCTCGGAGATGCCGCAGTACGCGTTCGAATCGCTGGCCCAAAGATCGTAGCTGAGGAGGCCTACAGCGTGCTCGACAAGTGCACTGACGCCATGGGCAACCTGGGCGACTACATCAACCTCACCGCCAGCAGCCCGTTCTCCGTCGACAACCCGGAGCTGGCCGTCACCATGGTAGACGGGCCGATCGTGCGGCATAACGAGGTCATGGCCTCCATAGTCGCGGCCTCGAACGCTCTCTCCGACTTCCTCGACGTCGCCCGCGATCACCTGGACGACTGGAATGGCCAGGCTGCCTGAGGCGGCCGCAGTGAGTGTCTAACTGAGTGACAACCAGAGCGCACACCTACGGACGTCCACGGACCTTGACGGACTCCCACCGCAGGTCAGCGGGACATTCTCACCGGGTCACAAATGTGCCCGAATTGCTTCGGGAGCGAGGCTCCGTATTTCGCAGACACCACCGTGCAGCGCGGATGACAATCAGCTCCATGGTCGCTCTGCGCTCCAGGCGTCTCGAACGCCTCTTCGCCGCCCGTCTCGACTCCGTCTCCTACGCACAAGTCGCTGCTCTAGTGGACAACCAGGTCACTGAGCACTACGACCTCGACTTCAAGCGGGGCCTGTACGGCAATAAGGACGCGGAGAAGCGGGACCTCGCCGGTGACGTCGCCGCGATGGCCAACACCGCCGGCGGCGTCATCGTCCTCGGCGTCGACGAGGACGACCAAGCCCGAGCCTGCGCGGCCCCCGGAGTCGCCCTGAGCGACGACGAGGTGGGCCGTATCCGTCAGATCGTGTCATCGCTGGTCTCGCCGCTGCCAACCTTCGACATCCTGCCGATCGCATCGCCCGAGGAGGACGACCACGGCTTCCTCCTGATCGCAGTCCCCCGGAGTCCCAACGCCCCGCACGCGGTCCTCGTCAACAACGCACTGCGCTTCCCGCGCCGCAACGGAACCACCACCACGTACCTCGCCGAGCCTGAGGTAGCCACTGCCTACCGGGATCGGTTCACAGGAATGCAGAGCAGGCTCGACGAGGCCGTCCGGTGTGAGGCCGACCTGGTGCAGCGGCTCGACACGTCCACCACAACTTTCGCCGTTGTGACGCTGGTCCCCGATGTCGCTGGTGGCTTCACGCTCGACACCAAGGCACTCAAGGAGTTCAGAGACGAGGTTGTCCACGCGGACCCGTTCGGCGTTCCATTGGGGCACACCGTCTGGTATCGCGCTTCAGTTGGCAGCGGGCGCCTTGTAGCCGACGACAGAATGAGCGGCAAGGGCCTGGCCACCCGTTTGGCTTGCGAGCTGTACGAGAGCGGGGCTGGGTCGTTCGCCGCAATCGTGGCCAACAGGGAAGCACTGGCCCCGAACACCGAGGCCTCGTCGGTGAGTGATGTGGACGACGAGTACGTGTTCAACGCCCTATGGGGTGGACTCCGTTTCCTGGCACGCCACGCGCGCGACCGCGCTGCGGCCGGCGGCAATGCCACGGTACGCGCGTCGATCTGGCCGGTAACGCCCGCGCTGCAGGCAAGGCTTGTTCAAAGCCGACTCTTCCGTGACCAACTCGGTGACCAACAGACAGATCACCCGCCGTACGCCAGCGCTGTACTCGACATCGACGACCTCGCCGAGGACGGTGGGCCGCTCATCGCTGCGACTACGGTCCTCGCGAATGGCATCGTCCAGCACTTCGGCCAGCCCGAGGCCCTCCAAGCCACGACGGACGGAGCCATCCGTATTAGGTACTGGCACCGTGACATGCAGCAGCGGATGCGCGCTGCAACTCAAAAATGGGGGATCGAAGTCACAGAGGAGACCGTCGACTGATCCGGCCCGGGATCCACAGGCCCACGGGCCGCCTTCGCAGGTCGGACCTTCGACAACATTCGCTCTCGTGTCCAGGGGCTCCCGAGCGGCTACTCGTCACCTGGTGTATGAGCCGGGAGCCCGAGGCCTCCCAGGGGTGTCCCAGCTGTCCGACTGTCCGGCTAGCACTTTGAACCGGGAAAACGATCCGGACAGCTCCGAGGCCAGCTGTCCGGGCTGTCCGGCCGCGCGTGATCGGACACAATACCCATCATGGATACGGGGGATGTAGCACTTGTAGGCGGTATCGCGGCTGTGGTCAGCGCCACCCTGGCTGCCGTCGGAGTTGTTAGCTCGGCAAGGTTGACTGGCAAGACTCAGCGACGGGCGCAACACGAGCAGTGGCGTCGGCAGGGGCGCCGTGAGGCTTACGCAACCTTCATCACTGCCACGACAGAGTACGTGGCTGCCGTTGAAGCCGCCCAAGCCCATTTCCGCGCGTACGAACCCCCCAACGCGTCGCTTTGTGCTGCGCTTGATCGTGCGGAGGAACTTCGGCTGCCCATGAAGAAGGCCGTCGCAGTGGTATCCGTCGAAGGGCCTGCTGAGGTTGTCTCAGAGGCTTCGGGCGCTGCTGCGTTCTACGCGAGGTGGGCAGCAAGCTTGAGGGGTGAGACTTCAGTTCTCAGCGAGCCGCTGCGACCCGTGGCACCTCCCCCACCTCCACTTCGGCCCGGCGGGCACTCCTACCGACAAGCTGCCAACGCGCACTTCGAGCGTTTCCGATCGTTGGCCAGCCAGGCGCTGGATGCCCCTGACAGCCTCCTCAGGGGCGACTGACTTGAGTGTCTAACTGAGTGACAACGCCCGCGCACAATCACGGACGTCCACGGACTTCCGTCGCAGGTCAGCGGCGCATCCTAACCGGATCGTACTCACGCCCGAATTACTTCGGGACGAAGAAGTCCAACCTGAATGGCCAGTGATGCCCCGGCATCTCAGGGGTGCCCAAAGGTGGCGAGGTTGGATGACACCACCGCCAGGTGGTGCGAGGTTGCCCAGGCCCGCCACTCCGTTCCGCCTCCAGCCTTGGGCCTCTGACGATTCGCGCACTCGTTCAGCCGGGCGTCACCCCACGACGTTCGCGCGCCTGTGTCTGGCCAGTGAGGAGAGTCGACCAAGTCAGCGCTCAGAACAAAGAAGTCGTCATTGCCGGGGCGCACTCGCGGATAGACGAAGACCTGCCAGGCATCCGGTGTCGTGTAGCGCATGTTGGGATCCGGCGTCCCCCTGGACTTCACGGGCATCCGGGGATGCGTCACGCCGAAGTCTCCGAAGTCTGGGGATTTCCCGCAGTATCCATTGAGGACGCGCCGCCAGAGCTGTGCGTCTCTCCGGGCCACCGGCGTTGCTCGGCCCCTCGGGAAGCCTGTCAGGTTGACCGGGAAGGCGCCGGCAGCAACGCACTCGTGGCGCCAGCCCCATGAGGCAAGGGCCTCCAAGGCGAGGACTGCGCGTTCAGCAAGTCGATCCCTTTCGATCTCCGAATCCACAGGACCGGCATCGATGAGGAGGTCAACTTCCTCTGGTTCAAGGTGTAACACCTTGAGGAGCCCGCGGATCTGGGCGTGATCGGGAAGGCACTGAGCCGAGTCAACAGCAACAGAAACCCGGAAACAGGCACCATGCTGATGCTCCGCCGTAGCCCGTGCCGCCTCAACCAGGACGCCTCTTTCGTCTGTGTGCCGAACGACCGGGCACATAGCTACGCCACGGAATCCGAGGGACTCACTGAGGCGGGCGATCGGACCACCGGCATCGCCCTCAAGGACGCGGGCTACCGGTAAGGCTCCGCTGTCGACAGTCAGGACCGTCCCCTGGGGCACTGCGTCCATCGCACGGTCACAGAAGGTCTCCAGAGCATCCCGGACGTCTGGGTCAGGGACCAGCTCCATGACAGGGCGGATGCATGAGCGGACAGCTGGCGTGACATGCCCAAGAGCCGAGAACTCCCCCGCTTTGCCCTTGAGTATCGGAACGTAAGCCAACGGCTTCCCCCCAGCGCACTCAGCACCAAGCCAATGGATGTCTCGCTCACTCCAACCAGAGTGTGACGAGAACCCGTCATCTCGGGTAGGGGCATAAACCAGCCGCAAGTCTCATTCTTGACCCACTGGCTAGCTCAGTCCGTGCACCGGGAGCACGGACTGAGGCGACAAAGCGTGTGAGTGACGTGTGAGCAGCGTGGCGTTCAAGGGACCTGTTGGCGTTTACGCAGGTAAACCGCACACCTGGACGCGCCTCGGCCATGCCCTCCGGAGCCGTGTGCGCAGGTTCGAATCCTGCCGGGGGCACTTCGATAGGAGTGCCGGAAGACCCCTGGACAGCAGAAATGCTAGTCAGGGGTCTTCTTATGTCTGCGGCAAAACGCACCCGTCCCACCTTGCCGTCACTTCGTCGACGCGAACCGCTCTGCCCTGGCCCCTTCATCGCGGCACACGCGCAAGGTCCCCGTTGTCCGATCCCACGGAACCGATGCGCGCGGGACACGTGAGACGCGAGGCCCAGCGGGACACTCTCCCCTGAGGCGCGTGTGCCGTGACCTGCAGTTTCGCCGGTCAGCTTCAGGGCTATGGCCCACAGAGCGGCAGACCGTTGCACCTTTTGGAGCTCAGCTGGCCACGGTTCGAGACGAAGGCGCCGCCTTGGACACTATCCCGCCTTCACCGGCAGACATCTCGACCTGGCACAAGGCAGGGCCTTTTGCTGACTATTTCTCAACTGTATTCGTCCAGCAGCGCGGCGATGCGCAGGTTCGCGACGGCCTGGCGCCCTATGAGGCACTTCGCATACCGGGTCATGAGCACTTCGACGCTGTTGCCTGCCCGTTCCGCAACCTCACTGAGATCGACGCCGGCGTTCAACCAGAAGACCGGGCCGAGTGCCGCAGGTCATTGGCGCGGGCGACGAGAGGGAAGCCTGCAGGTCCGACGGGAGGGCGGGTTCGCGGGCCTCATGCCAGACGCGGTCATAGGTTCTGGATCCCATGATGCCGCTCTTCTCGTTGAAGAACAGCCGACCTTCGTCCGCCGTGCTGAAGTCCGGCGCCCTCGTGCGCAACCCCACGACTTCGGGCGGGAGCGGCGCCGGACGAGTGTCTCCTGGAGGAGGGATCTTCAGGCCGCGCACTTCGTCAGATCGTCCGCTGTCGGGTCCACTTCTTGCCGGCCTGGGGGCGGGTGGCAAGAAAGATCACGTTGCCCCACCCGTCCGCCTGCAGTTTGCAGTCCGGTAGGGCGAGGGCAACAGCCTCGGCCGGCCGCAGCCCGGCGTAGTGCATCCCCGCGAAGGGTCGACCAGCTCCGCCCACGCGCCCCAGCTTGGCAGAATCGGTGATCCGCCAGCTGACCCTGGTCAGCGGATCGGCACGGAACTTGCCCTGCTCACTCGCATAAATGGCTGCCGACTCCGGCGTCGGCGTCTCTGGTGAGTCTGGGCAAGTCTGCTGCCCGTCGAGGCCCTCGCCACCCAGTGGGGTATCACGCCACGACCACCGTCGGGCAAGACCGTCTGGGCCGAAGCACTCGGCCCAGACGGTGTCGGCCGCGGGCACCTCAGCTAGGACTGGCCACCTTCCTCCGCTTCCTGGTCCGTTTCCAGCCGCCGCCACAACCGCTCGGCGATTTCCACCAGCGTCCCTTCACCAGGCATTCGCCACTGCTTCGGCCCTTGGACTGCACTCCACTGTTCCCGCCACTCGGCCCGCTGCCAGATGTGGTTCACCAGTCCGCCTGGCGAGTAGCGCTGGCCGTCCGCCTCCCAGAGGATCGGTGCCTTGCGGTCGTTGACCCAGGTAGCCCGACGGCGGCGCGGGTCCTGGTCGAGCCAGGCGCCGATGGCCCGCTCTTCGGTGTCACTGGGTGCGTAGGTCAGAGGGGTGCCGTCGGGGATGAGGTCGTGGTCGACGAGTAGGTGAATCGTCGGCGGACGCTTCGCACGCTTCTTGCCGACTGCCGTCACGAACTCCGAGAGGTCAGGGGTGCCGTTCCCAGCGTCGAGTGTCAGCAAGACTGCTTGAACCAGCTGTCTGGACTTCTCCTCATTGGCGAAGGTACTGGTGATGTAGCTCTTGCTGGTGAAGAGATTGTCGACCATGTTGATCAGGCATGCCAGGACACTTCGCACCTCGTCGGGCACGCCCTGCAGAATCGTGTCCCAGTCACTGTCGGGTTCTTCGATGACCTCGCTGCCGATGCGTTGGAACACCACGTGGGCGGCCAGCAGCGCTCCGCTGTCGGCGATGGATGCCGCCCTCCCCGACAGGGCCGACCGGAACTTCGTGAGCTCGTCGCGAATTTCCCGCAGGAGTTGCACGGACCGCCAGATCTGGTAGGCACTCGGCTGTTGCCCGAACAGGCGGGTGTACGCGCCGTCGGCGCCTTCCTTCCACAAGGCCTCGGTCGATCCCTTCACCCGGACCGCGAAGGTGGGATCCCGATAGGCACAGGCGAGCGCGGTGGCCGCCTCAGTGACCGAGCAGCCCGACTCGGGAGCCGGCTCCATCTCTCCACGCCGAAAGACGTACTCCTTGTCGAGCGAGAGCTTGAAGTCCTTCTGGATCTCGCTCTGAACAGGATCGATGGCGATGAAATCCCGCCGCTCCATGTGGTTCTGAGTGTTCGTGGCCTTGGTGATGCTCTGGGCGAACCCCTCAGGCGTTCCCTGCACCGAAACGATCCGGACGGAGACGTACGCTTCCGCCACCGCGTCCGGGTCCTTCTCGAAAGCCCGGTTCGCCGAGGTTACGGTCTGCGCCCCGTTCACAACGCTGGCGTTACGGAGGGTGAGAGAGATCGGGGCGCCGGTCGTGCGCTTCGCGAAGAACTCCCGCTCGATGGTGTCGCACTGCACCGTGATGCCATTGTGGCGGTAGAGGAAGCCGTCGGGATCTTCCAACATGCTGTCGACCAGGGTCTTGTTAACTCCGGTGAGTCCGAGCGACTTACGAACGTTCCGGTCGTAGAGGCGCTCACCGTTCTCTGCGTACCATTGGGCCAGCTCCGCGGCGCTCACCTCGCCAACGATGGCCTTGTAGGGAGTCTCGCGGTCATGCCAACCCTCGGTCATCTTCGCGGTGAGCGTGATCGGCTGCGGCTCCAGATCTTCCCGAATCGCTCGGTGGAAATCCGCCTGGTCCACGACTCTGTATTCAACGGTGCGACCGAAGCCGCCGAATTCGCGGGCCGCCTCATCGAGGATGTTGCGAATCTCGGACGAGAGCCGACCGTCTCCCATGAGGGCGACGACCAGGTGCACCTTGCAGGTAGGCAGTTTGAGAACCCCGTGCACCCTGTCGCCGAGGAGTCGCAGCCGCTCGTTGAACTGGTCGAAGTCCCGATTGTCGAGCTTCTTGAGACCGTGAATGAGCTTGAGCGCCGCCTCGGTGTCGAAGCCTGCCGTCCCTGAGTTCTTCCACTTCGCCTGGATCAGCCAGAGTTCCGCTCCGGAAGGAGAGAACGCCACCGAGTCGATACCGAAGTCGTCCCGGCCGTCGATCACCCCAGCGGCCGCCTCGTCCGATGTGCAGTCCGTCAGAATGCGTGCCGCCTTCGCCGACACGGCCCGGGACAAGAGAGCGGTCTCACGCTCCTTGGGGTCCTTCTTCTCGAAGTCGTCCATGGAGATTCGGTCAGCGAACTCCCTCAGCAGCGCCTCTCGAACTTGCCGCACCTCCAGCGGCATCCGCTGTGAGCTGTTCCCCATCCCCGCTCCTCCCCCTTGCCTGTCCTGACCGCCCAGCCTACCCAGGTGATTCAATCGAGCGGCCAGTCATCCGAGGAGAGGAAGCAGAGCCAGCAGGATGCACGGTCACCGCAGACTGCCCTGCCGGCTGTGTGGGCCGGACCCACGCCGCTGGGGAGATCTCGCTTGCAACAGCTGGATGGGGCTCCCTTGTTCTCATCCGGCGTCCGGCCACTTCTCCGGGGGTGTCCGGCGTTGTGCCTGGCGGGCGTTCTCGGCTCGTAGGGTCGTCAGCCAGGGCCAGAGGTCCGGTCGTGGTTGTGCCGAGCAGGCGAGGCGGTGCTCTATGCGGCATCGCTGGGACGGGTCCGGTGGGCATACGCCGTAGACCGTCACCCGCCCGTCGGAGAGCACGATCCATCGATGCTCCGCCGGGACCACATGTGCCAACGGTGTCATGTCCGGCTCCAGCAGCACCCAGTCGTGCTCCAGTGTCGGCACAAGATCCGCCAGCAGTCCGCAGTACGGGCAGCTCGACCGACCGGCCCCCAGTCGGCGTGGCCCCTCTTCGAAATCCCCCATACCGCGAGGGTCGACAGTCCAGGCCTCCGTGCGAAGAGCGCGAACCGGACGGGACGCGTGAGGTGATCGTCCGTCAGTGGGACGTGACGCGACTCGGCAGGTGGCGGCGACACCCAGCGGCACTCGCCACACGGCCGAGTCGTGGTCAGGAGCGCTTGAAGAACTCGACCTCCGCCAGGGCTATGTGGCGGCCCTTGGAGAGGCCCGCCGACTCGCGGATGATCAGTTGGACCGAGACCACGTCGCTGTAACCCGTCTGGATCGTCTGGGGGCCCGGCTTGTCGGCCAGGGTCACGGCCTTTCTGTGGACCTTGCCGTCCGATGCGGTCACCACCAGGTCCGCTTTCGTCGGGCGGGCCTGGTCGCGGAATTGTTCCGGCTTCTTCGAGACGCCCGTGTGGACGACAACGTCCACCAAGCGGAACGGGGAGCGGAACGTGAAGGAGATCGAGTCGCCCGCCGCCGGGGCTCCCCAGTACGTGTTGCTCAGGCCGTCCGTCGCCAGCGTTGCCCCGTGCTTCGGCACCGATGCCGTGGCCTCGACCGATGCCGGGGTGATGTGCGTCGCCTTGGACAGCTTGTCCCGTACGTCCTCGTACACCCAACGGCCGGTCGGGATCAGGAAGTAGCCGCCCACCAGGAGTCCCAGCACCACGACCGCGATCACCGATCGGCGCGCCCACTGGCCCGAGCCCGAGCGCACCCGGCGGCGGAACGGCCACACCGTCCGCCACCACGGCAGCGGCGCCACCTGGGCCGTCTGGCGCAGCGGGGTCGCGCAGCGGCGGCAGAAGCGGCGGTCCGGCGCGTTCGGTGTTCCGCACGACGGGCACGGGGGGCCCACCTGCTGCCCCTGTGCCGCCGACGGGCGTACCTTCGGGCGCTGCGCGATCGGTTTCGCCGGCTTCACCGCTCCCACCGCGGGCTCCTCCGGCTGCGGTGCCGGCGCGGGCGGGCTGATGGGGACAGGTGTCGGTGTGGGGGACGGACTGGGGGGCGGAGTGGGGGTGTTCGTCGGCCGGTGTGTGGGCCTGGGTGGGGTCGTGGGAACGAGCGCGGTCGTGGGAGCAGGGCGGTCTGTGCGGGTGTCTGTGTCCGCCTCGGGTTGCGTCGGAGAATCCGTCGGGAGATCCGACGGAAGGCCCGTGGGGAGATCCGATGGAAGGCCGGACGGGACATCCGACGGTAGGCCGGACTGGAGATCCGACGGTAGGCCCGCCGCGAGGTCCGGTTGGAAGCCCCTCAGCAGTCCCCTCAGGAATCCCGTCTGGGATTCCGTCGGGGGTTCCGTCGGGAGCTCAGTCGGAAGTCCCGAGGGGAGTTCCGACGCGAGTACCGGCGCAAGTGCCGACGGGAGTTCCGCTGCAGCCGCGGATGGCGGTGCGAGCGGGAGTTGCGGTGCCTCCTCCTCCCGCTCCTTCTTCTCACCCTCCTGCGACCAGCCCAAGTACGCGCCGCAGTTTCCGCAGAAGTCGTCCGTGTCGGCGTTCGCCGTGCCGCAGTCCGGGCAGGGGCGCATCGTCAGGTGCCTTCCTCGTCGGGGCGGCCGGTGAGGATCTCCACTCGGCAGGTGAGGTGGACCGGGCAGGTCGCCGTGACCACGTCCAGGACCTGGTGGGCGGTCACCGTTCGTGTTCCGGTCGGCCAGGCCCTTACCAGGAGTTCGCCCGTCGGGGGCGGTGGTAGGGCCGCGCTCGGTGTCCTTGACCATGTCGCTCCGCCGCCGTCGATGATCTGGGCCTCCACCCCCAGGCACAGGCGCAGCCGTTCCTCCAGGCCTCGGCGCGTGCCGCGCCAGCGGTGGAGCTCCATCGCTCGGGCCACGACCGTTCTGGCCAGTTCCTCCGGCCACTCCTCGTCCAGCTCCACGCCCAGCCAGCTCGAGAGCCAGCGCAGGAAGTCCGGGGGCGTGAGCGCGGGGTCGAAGTACGCCGGGAGGTTGTCCAGCGTCGAGAGCACCGGGGCCAGGACCGTGTCGAGGCCGGCCGTGAAGCGCTGCGCGAGGTCGTCGTCCGCGTACAGGGCCGGGAGCAGGGCGCCTATCGGGTGGCGGCTCGGCAGGCCGGGGATCGCGGCTCTGGTCATGCTCCGCCGCCCAAGTCCCCCGTGGTGACGACCACGTGGTGCTGGTAGGAGAAGACCAGGGCGTTGCGTGCCACGTCGATCCGCTCGGCAGGGGCGCCTCGGCGGCCGGTGACCGGGTCGGCGGGGAAGAGTCGGACCTCCTCCACCAGGGCGTTCTGCGCCGCGCGTTGGAGGACGGCGAAGACCTCTCCGTACTGGACGGGACGGCCGAACGCCCAGCCCGTGCCGTCGGCTCCGCCGTGCAGCGGGTTGAGGTGCCGGAACAGCGCGGCCAGCGCGGCCTCCCGTACCCGGTCCGCGTCCTGGACCTCGGCCACGAGCCGGGCGACCACCGTGACGCCCTGGTAGGAGGGAGGTTCGACCACCAGGCGAGTGCCGACCAGGCGGCGCTCGTCGAGGCGGGTGGTGATCGCGGACAGGACCTGGTCCGAGGGGATCAGTTGCTCGAAGCGGAGACGGTCGTCGCCCTCGTCCGCCACCGCGTCCGGCACGATCAGCACCCGTACGGCGCCGCCCTCCCCCGCCACGGCCGGCAGACAGCGCACCCGCTTCACCGAGGGGGCCGCCTCCCGGGCGATGAACTCGTAGTCCTCCGCCGTGACCGCCCGGTCCCGTACCCGCAGCACGTGCGGGGCCCTCACCTTGGCGTTGTCCACGGTCTCGCCGTCGACCCCGCCGCGCGCCGCCTCGCGGTTCTCGACCCGGGCGATGTACGGGACGGAGCTGCGCAGCACCGAGATCGCGCCGCGCGCCACATTGCCCGCCGCGCCGCCGCCGGTGCGGTAGCGCGGGACGCGCACCTGGGCGCCCTGGTCGGGCACCGCGCCGTAGGTACGCAGGGTGCCGTCCGGCTCGCGCACCGCGGGCGGGAAGGCGAACTCTCCGGTGGTGGCGTCCACGACCACGTGCCGGTCGGTGGGTGACGAGTCGCCGAAGTGGTCGACCGGCGTCCAGGTCTGCCAGCCGTCGGCCGAGGACACCTCGACCACCGGCGGTTCGCCGTCGAGCAGCAGCGGCGGCCTGGGCAGCCGGAACCGCTGGCCCGCCACCCCGTCGGAGGCGCCGAGGGGGGTGTCGTGCACGGTCTCCGCGTGCTCGACCGTCATCGTGCCGCCGACGGTGAACACCTCCGCCTCGCGGACGGTCGGGGACTCCGAGTAGAAGGGCTGGCCGGCCTCCGGGGCGGTGACGCGGCAGCGCAGCCATCCGGCGCGGGTGCCGGCGACCACCGACGCGGTGTGCCCGGCCGGTACGAACACGATGACCTCGCCGGGCCTGTTGAGCCCGCCCGTGGTGTCCGAACCCGTCTCGCAGACGACCCACCGCGCGCCGTCCCACGCCTCCCACACGAGGGGCGGCTGCCGGGGGTCGACACCGACGCCCTCGACCCTGCTGTCCAGCCGGACGGCGACGATGCAGCGCGGTACGGCGGTCGGCAGACCGAACAGCAGCGCGTCGCCGGGCGCCGGGGCGGCCTGGAAGCAGGGGATGTCCCGGCCTTCGCCGAGCGCGGTCGTACGGTCCGTCTGCTCGCCCCCGGCCGGGGCGGTCACCAGGCGGGTCAGCGAGCTGGGCACGATCGGCAGGTCGGCGGTGGTGCTGAACACCACCGCCTCCTCCGTCTCGCTGCGTACGGTGGCCACCTCGACGCCCGCCCGCAGCATCACGGTGTCGGGCTGGGGCGCGGACAGCCAGAAGTCGATGTCCGCCGTCGCCGCCGTGGGCGGGAAAAGACGGACGCCCAACAGGTCCAGGAAGGCCGCGTAGTTCTTCTCCGGCACCCGGTTCAGTCGGTAGAGCAGCTGGTCGACCATGTACGCGAACGTCTCGATGAGCGTGACCCCGGGGTCCGACACGTTGTGGTCGGTCCACTCCGGCGCCCGCTGCTGCACATAGCGCTTCGCCTCGTCGACGAGCTGCTGGAAGCGGCGGTCGTCCAGGTTGGGTGAGGGCAGGGCCATCAGCGTGCTCCTGCCTCGTCGGCGCCCTCGGTGGAGGGGATGGAGTAGAACGGGAAGACCAGGTTCCGCAGGTCGTTGGTGGACCGCACGGTGTACCGGACGTCGATGTAGAACGTGCCGTCGTCCACGGCGTCGAACGCGACCACCACGTCCTCGACCTCGATGCGCGGCTCCCAGCGTTCCAGCGCCGTACGCACCTCGTGGCCGATGCGGCCCGCGGTCGCGCCGTCGCCCGGTGCGAAGACGTAGTCGTGGATCCCGCAGCCGAACTCGGGGCGCATCGGGCGCTCCCCCGGTGCCGTGCCGAGCACGAGGCGGATCGCCTCCTCGATCTCCCGGTCGCGCTCCACCATGCCGATCCCGCCGGTGGGCCCCACCCGCAGCGGGAAGCCCCAGCCCCGTCCGATGAACCGCTCGCTCACATCGGCCCCCCGATGAGGACGTTCGGCGCACCGACGACGATCTGTGCCCCGCAGGCCGTCTGGTCCCGTACGCACGCGGCGGGCAGCCCGCCGATCAGCACGGCCCCGGTCACCGCGGCGCGCGGGTTCGGCATGATCACGTTGGCCGGGCCGAGGTAGGCGTGCGCCGGGCAGGTGTGCACACTCCCGGTCACCGCGGCCGGCTTGCCACCGATGAGCACGGTGGGGACCATGACGGCGCCGGGCGGCGGGGTGGCGATGAGACCGCCGTGGGCCGTGGCGTCTCCGACGCGGGCTGCGGGAGGCATCTTCGTCTTTCTCCTTGCTGAAGTGGTCTGTGGTGTAGGGGAGGCGGTGGGGGTGGGGGTGGGGGTGGGGGTGGGGGTGGGGGTGGGGGTGGGGTGGTCGCCCTGGGTGGGAACCCCCAGTTGAGGGGGAACCCCTAGTTGAGGCGGATCATCCGTGCCTTGATCGTCGCGAGCAGCCCGCCGTCGACCGTGACCCCCGTCTTGCCGTTGATCGACACCGATCGGCCGTTCAGCTCGATGTCCCCGGTACCCGCGTCGAGCGTGATGCCGCGCGGCGTCAGCGTCACCGAGCTCAACGCCCGTCTGCCGCCCGGGCCCAGGACGGTGAGTTCGATCTGGTTGCGGCGCTCGTCGAGCTTCACCTCCAGCCGCTTGTTGCCGCTGGCCAGGCGCACCCCGGACGTTCCGCGCGGGATGTCGAGCAGTTCGAGCCGGTGGCCCGAACGGGACACCAGGGAACGGCGTTGGACCTTGCCGCTCGTCTTGTCGACCAGCGGGACGTCGTGCGGGGACGGTTTGTCGACCCCGTTGTAGAGGCCGCCGAGCACGTACGGACTGTCGAGCAGTCCCTGCTCGAAGCCGACGAGCACCTCGTCGTTGACCTCGGGGCTGAACACCCCTCCCCCGCCCTGGCCGCCCCACTGGACGGTCCGTACCCAGTCCGTCACGTATGTGGCGTCGAGCCAGGGGAACTTCAGCTTCACCCAGCCGCGCTGGCCCCCGCCCGTCTCACGGATGTCGGTGACCACGCCGATCGCCAGGCCGGGCATGCGCGGCCCGCGCGCGGGCGCGTTCGCCCCCGTGGCGAGGCCCGTGAGGGAGCGGTCGGGCGAGGAGCTGACGATCACGGTCGTGCGGTAGCCGCCCTGCGGCTCCAGGACGTGGTGCGCGGCGGTCGCGGTGTACCGGCCGGAGAACTCCTTGCCCACGTTGCCCAGGGTGACCGGCTTGCCCGCCCGCAGCTTGGGGTTGCCCTCGGCGACCGCCTCGATCTCGCCGAACCCGGCGCTCACCGACGCGGCCACCGAACCGGCCACGGCCGTCGTCTCGGCCTGCGTGCGGTACGGGGTGTCGGCGACGGTGACCTTGGCCTTCGCACCGAACGCGGACGCCACCGAGGGGTTCATCCCGGGGGTGACGGTCGTGCTGCGGACGGACGGCTTGGTGGCCACCAGCGGCGTCTTCGTGGTCACGTTCCAGCCGCGTACCTCCACGTTGCCCGCCCCGTCGGCCCCCGTCAGGACGGCCCGCAGGGCCAGCAGGTTACGGCCGTACTCGAGGACCATCGGGCTGCGGGTCGCCGGGGTGGACGGGGCCGGCGCCGACGCGGCGGGCGTCGGCTTCACGAACTGGAGCAGCCCCTTCTCGTCGATCCGCACCTGGGCGCCGCTCTCGCCCGCCAGGTACTGGAGGAACTCCCAGTCGGAGACGTTCGCCTGCGACAGCTGCTGGTGCGTGACGGGCGAGGCCTGGATCCTGCCGCAGGCGAGACCGGCACCGGCGGCGACCTTCCGGACGATGTCCGCGGTGGTCATGTTGCGGTACGCGACGACCTTGCGGCCCCGCTGGAGGCGGTGCGCCTTGGAGTACGCGCGGATCACCGTGAACGACCCCGTGGTGTCGGTGTCCAGCTCGAGTGCTGTCACCTCGCCGGCGAACAGCCGCTCCTTGGCCTTCCCCTGGACCGTCACCACCGAGATCTTCAGCTGCGTACCGATGGTGATGCCGGTGGCGGTGAGCAGTTCGTGGTTCGGGTCGCGGTACGTCAGCAGGGCGGTGTCCGGCAGTCCGACGTTCTCGTCGACCACACAGCTCACCAACTGCGCGACCCAGGCGGGCGGCAGCTCGGCGGGGGCCTCGACGATCGGGTCCGCCGCGAACGATCGGCCGCCCCGCTCCTCACCGGCGTTCATCGGCCTTCCTCCTCCGCGGGCGTGTCCTCGGTGCCCGGTACGACCAGTTCCGTACCGGGGACGAGGACCATGGGGTCGTCGATTCCGTTGGCCTCGGCGATGGCGCGCCACGCGGTGGCGTCCCCGTACTCGCGCCAGGCCAGCAGCGGCAGGCTGTCGCCCGCGACGACGCGGTGCGTGCGTCGCGCCTCGCGCGAGCCCGAGGTCGGGTTCTGGCCCGCCGGGTCGACGCTCGCCTCCTCGATGGAGAGCGAGCAGGTGGCGCGCAGCGGCTTCCCGTCGACGTCGAACAGGGTGTAGTTGACGGACAGGTTGGACAGCACGCCGTCGAACGAGGTCGTCTTCGACGTGCCCCATTCGAAGCGCACCCACGGGCTGGCGGGCGTCTTGCGGGCCAGGCTGGCTTTGGTGGGCACGCAGGCGATCATCATCTGCTGGACGGCCAGCTCCACGGAGTTGTCGTGCTTGGCCGTCCCGTCGAGGAAGACGTCCAGGGACAGCGAACGCGGTCCGCTGCCGACGAATTCGGGCAGGGCCGACTGGCCCGCCATCCGGGAGGGCGTGCGGCGCCACTCGGTGGTCTTGCTGAGGGACAGCGTCGACGGGTTGAACTGGAGCTTGATGCGGGCGAGCGTGCCGCCCGGCTTGGCGCCGACCTTCGCGGGCGGCTCCATGATCGTCAGTTGGGCTCGGGCGCGGCTCGCTCGGCGGGCGGGTGCCATCTCGTACGTTCCTCCTTTCCGTGGGGCGGGTCGGTTCTCAGGAGGGCCGCAGGCCCTCGTGGGCGATCTCCAGCGTCTCGATGGCTGCCTGGGAGTCGGCCGGGTCGAACGACGGTCCCTGCCAGCGCACCGGGACGATGCCCAGCACCTGCCAGCTGACGATGCGGCTGAGGTCGGGCCTGAGCGCGACGATCTCGCCGTCCTTGGGCTCGACCCGCTGGAGGATCTCGTCGAGCCAGCGGGCGATCTTCGCGGTGTCGGACGTCACCGGCCGGGTCAGGGTGATGTTGGACCAGGTGATGCGGCCCGGGAGCTGCCAGGCGAACCCGTTGTTGCCGCCCTCCGCGTACTGCTCCATCTCCACCTCGGCCCCCAGACCGGAGCAGGTGTGGAAGGCGCCCAGGTCGTTGCCGCCGATCGCGAGGCGGAAGAACACGCTCGTCGCGACGATGTCGTTCGTCATCTTTCTCCTTGCCCCGGGGCACGTTCTGGTTCTGTCTGCTGGTGTACGGGTGTTGGTACGGGTGCGGGTAGGGGTACGGGTGCGGGGTCAGCGGCGGCCGTCGTAGGGGCGACCGGTGCGTTCCCGCCCTCGGCGCATCTCGGCCCTCAGCAGCCGGGCCACCGGGTCCAGCAGGTGCCGGGCCAGCTCGTCCAGCTCGGCTCCGCGCGGCGCGGGCTTGGCGGGGCCGGCGGCCGAGGTCGGGGTGGCGGCGGTGGCGTTGGCGTTGGTCCGGGTGGAGGAGTCGACGGCGCGGGCGACCGGGGTCACCGGGATGCCGCCGAGCCCGGCATCGGCCATCCGCTGTACGGCCTTGGCCTGGAGCCGGTCGGGCCGGTTCGCACCCTGCCCGCGCGACGGCTCGGGGCCGAGTCGCGGCGCCCCGACCGCCGGCGCGCCGGGCCCGGTGGCCGTGGTGAGCGGCATCGGCTGGGCCAGGCGCTGCACGGGGGCGGACGTGTCCCCGGAGCCCGGCCGCGTCGTGGCGCTCCCCTGCGGGTCGAGGCGTACGAGCGGCACGGCGGCGGGGGTGGGCGCGGGGGCGGGCCGGTTCGCCGCCGAGGGGGCGGGGCGCACCGGGGCGGGGGTGGAGGAGCGTTGGATCGGGGCCGCCGGTGTCGGTGGGTGGCTCGGCGGCGTCGGGGCCGGGGTGGCGGGGCGTGTCCGGGCGACATCCGCGTCCACGGGCGTGGTGGCGGTCCGGGGTGCCTGTCGGGTCGGCAGGTCGTGTGCGTTCGGTGCGGACGGGGAGTCGGGCGCAGCGGGACGCAGCCGGGCCATGAGTCCCCGGCGGGGTGACGGCGTCGGGTAGGTGGGGGTGGTGGTCTGGCGTGGTGCCTTGCTGCTGCTTCGCTGGACCTGGGGTGTGTCCTGCCGCTGGTCGGCACGCTGTACGGGCGCGGGCCCGGGGGCGGTCCGTCCGCCGGCGGACGGTGCCTGGGCGGGAGTGGCCGTGGATCGGGACGTGGGCTGCACGGGGTCGCGGCGCCAGGTGGCGGCCACTACGGGGCGGGAGGACCCGGCCCCCGGAGTGGGTGCTGGTGCGGAGAACCCTTCGGCGGCTCCCGTACTGACGACGAGCGGCCGGTCGGCGAGCAGCCGGCGCGAGCGCTGGACCGCGGGAACGGGGATCGAGCCGCCCGCTGTGGGCCGCTCTACCTTCGGGGCCCCGGTTGCAGGGGTGTTCGCGCCGGAATCCGCCTGGTCGGGCGAGGCGGTCCC
Source organism: Streptomyces sp. NPDC059875 (assembly GCF_042731085.1). Lineage (NCBI taxonomy): Bacteria > Bacillati > Actinomycetota > Actinomycetes > Kitasatosporales > Streptomycetaceae > Streptomyces > Streptomyces sp. NPDC059875. The sequence continues at coordinate 189,653 of NZ_JBHWJZ010000002.1, read as the reverse complement.
CACCGCGCGGGACACAGGGACGAGCGGCTCCGGTCGCGGGTCCGCCGGGCTCGTGGCCGGAACCACCGGGGTGTCGAAGTGGGGCCGTACAGGGGTCTGTTGACCCACGCCACCGTCCATCGGGGCGGACGGCGTGTTGGAGGGCGTGTTGCCGGGGCGTGCCGGCGACGCGCTCTCCGTGGGCGCGGTGGAGCGCTGCGCCACCGGGGCGCCGCCGAGCAGGGGTGCGGCCGGGGTGGGCGTCGAGTTCGGGGTCCGGGTGGCCGTCGGGGGCAGTTCCCGCAGGGGTGCGCCGAGCCCGGCCCGGGTGGTGGGCTTCGGTCCGGCCGTTCCCGGCCGGGACGGTGCCGATCCCGTCGGGCCCGACTCGCCTCCCACCGAGGTCGCGGTCGAGGTCGAGGTGGCGGCCGTCGGCCGGCTCTCCTCGGCGTCGGTCACCCGGCGCATGACGGTCAGCGGTGGCGCCTCGGCTTCCCGCGCGGGCGCCGGGGCCGTCGCGTCGATCGACGCCGTGGAACCCATCTGCCGTGCCGTGGCGGGCAGTTCACCGAGCGGCTCGCCAAGCCCCGGCCGTACAGGGGTACGTGCCCGGGCGGAGCCGTCGGCTCGCTCCGCCCGGGCGATCACGGGGGTGGTACCGGTGGCGGCCGGTGCCGGGTTCTCCCGTACGGGATTCCCGTCGGGGGATGGGTTGGTCGCCCGGTCGGCGGCCGTGGCCGGTGCTCGCGGCGGAACCGCGGCAACCACACGCGGTGGCATCGCCGGGCGCCTGGCCACGACCAACGGGGCGCCGACCGGGCGCGGCCGGACGGGGGCCGGCCGCGTCCGCCGGGGGGAGGCGGACGATTCGGGGCTCTGGGGCGCCCGGTCTGTGGTGGTGGGTCCGTTCGCGCCGGCCGACGCGGCATGCCTGGGAGCGGCGGAGTCATCGGAGGCATGGGGCGCCGCGCCCACAACGGGAAGCGCGGTGGCCCCGACCCCGCCCGCGTCGGACCGCGGGACAGCCCCAGGGGCCGTACGCCGAAGGATGGTGGGCGTATCGGAGTTCCTGGGCGCGCGGGCTGTCGTGGGTCCGCTCGCGTCTGCCGGCCGTACGGTCGGCCCGGAAGATCGGGGGGCGGCGGGCGACGCGGGCGACTCGGAACCCGCCCCCGCGCCACGGCCGTCGGTCACCGCACGCCGGGACACGACCAGGGACGCGGAGCCCGTGGGCGTCTCGGAACCCGACCCCGCGCCGGGGCCGTCGCTCTCGGTCCGCCGGGGGGACACGACCAACGGCTCGGAGCCGCTGGGCGGCTCGGACGCCGACCCCGCGCCGGGGCCGTCGCCCACCGTACGCCTGGACACGACAAGCGACTCGGAGCCGCCGGGCCCCGAACCCAGCAGGGGCGCGGCGGAGGGACCGCTCCCCTCGGCGCGGTCGGGGGCCGGCGTCGTCCGCCCGGGGGCGGCGGACGACGCCGGGGTCTTGGATTCCGAACCCGTGCCGGTACCGCTCACGGTCCGCCGGTACACGACCAACGGGTCGGAGGCTTCGGGCCCCGGGACCGGCACGGGTCCGGGTACGGCGGTGGGACCGTTCGCGTCCGAGCGCTCCGGGTTCGATGTCGTCCGGCCCGCCCGCGTCGGACCGCTCTCCTCGGAACGCCCTGCCGTCGGAGCCGCCGTACTCCGGGCGCGCTGGATCGGGCGCTCGGCCCCCAAAGACCCCAGCTCCGGCTCCGGTTCCCCCTCCGGCCGCACCACGCGCAGCAGGAGCGGGCCGCCGCCCTCGATCGGTGTCGTACGCGGGGCGGCGGGGCGGGCGACTCCGTGGATCAGGCCGGCGGGGGCGGACGGCAGGAGGCCGTGACCGAGTCCCGCCGTGAGCGTCGGGTTCTGCCACGCGGCGAGACCCGAACGGAAGCGCAGCCCGTCGCTCACGCCCAGGGTCGAGCGCGCGATGGTGACCGGTGGCCGGCCGGCCTCGCGCCAGCCTCCGTCCCAGTCCGGGAGCCCGGCCGGAGCCTCCGGTGCGGCGGCACCCGCCGAGGCCGGACCCGGATCCCGTACGCCGGACTCGGACGCCCCGGACTCGGGCGCGCCGGACTCCGGTGCCGCGTCCCGCCGGAACCTGTCCCAGAAGCCCATGCCGTCACCCGCCTTCGTTCACCCGTGTGTTGATCCGCGCTATCTCCCGCACCCACTGCTGACGCTCGGCGTGGGTGAGGTCGAGGATGTCCTCGCGCTGCCAGTGGAAGTGGTAGGCGACGTACGCGATCTCCTCCCGCAACCGGGGAAGGGCGTACGTCACGATTCCCCCAGGCGCCCGCCGGAGAGGTCCACCTCGAAGGAGTCGTGGCAGTGCGGGCAGGTCACCGCGGCGTGCGTGTGCCCCTCGCTGTTGATCCGCCGGTAGAAGTCCTGGAGGAAGGCGACGTCGGTCGCGTACATGCGCTCGACGACCCCGGCGTGGACGTCGGTGATCGTGCCCAGCTGGGTGATCACCTGGCTGAGCAGCACCACGCTCAGGTACGCCGGGTTCTCCTTCACCCGCAGGTCGATCTGCGGTCGCAGCTCGTCCCGGGCCGTCGCCAGGCGCATGGACCCCGTGCGGTGGACCGTGCCCTCGTCGTCGACGTACCCGCGCGGCAGCTCGAAGGTGAACTCGGTGCGGAGTTCCTCGCGTTGCCCCGCCGGACCCGAAGCCGGGGCCGGGGCCGGGGCGGCCGCCGGAGCGGCGGCCGCGCGGTCGGCGGACGAGGCGGCGGCTGCCTCGAGGAGCTCCTCCAGGCCGCCCGAAGTGACCGTCCTGCGCCTCATTCGATCACGATCTCCTCGAAGGTGATGGTCACCGTCTCGGTGGCGGCGCTGGACTCGCCGGCCTTGAGCGAGGGACCTTCCCACTTGCTCGCCCAGCCCTGCATGAGCTGGACGCGGCGGACGGTCTCGCCGGCGGCGTCCTTGATCTCGATCGTGAGGTTCTGCCGGGCGGAGTCGACCGCGCCGTTCTCGAGCGTCTCCTTGATCCACTTGGTGAACTCGGTGCTCTTGTCCATGCCGCGGGTGATCGTCACCTCACCGGCCTGGCGCGCGCCCGGCTGCTTGCGGATGAGCAGCTTGCCGTCAGGGGTCACCTGCCGGACCTCGACGACATCCTCCTCCATGGTCATGCCGCTGATCTCCTGGATCGACTCGACCATGTAGCCGCCCAGCTGGACCCCGAAGATATGAGTGGAAAGAGCGTCGCCCTCTGCCATGACTGCTTGTCACCTTTTCCTGTTACTCGTTGACGAGGCTGGTGCTGTCGGAGAACTGGGACAGCCGGAAGATCACGAACTCGGCCGGCTTGACCGGCGCCACCCCGATCTCGCAGATCACCTGGCCGAGGTCGACCGACTCCGGCGGGTTGTTGTCGCGATCGCACTTGACGTAGAACGCCTCCGAGGCGGTGCTCCCGAAGAGCGCGCCCCGGCGCCATTCCTCGCTGAGGAAGGCGGTGACGTTCCGCCGGATGCTGGACCACAGCCGGTCGTCGTTCGGCTCGAAGACCACCCACTGGGTGCCAAGGAGGATGGACTCCTCCAGGTAGTTGAAGAGCCGGCGGACGTTGAGGTACCGCCAGGCCGGGTCCGACGACAGGGTGCGGGCGCCCCAGATGCGGATGCCGCGGCCGGGGAAGGCGCGCACGCAGTTCACGCCGATGGGGTTGAGCAGGTCCTGCTCGCCCTTGCTGAGACGGATCTCCAGGTCGACGGCGCCGCGGATGACCTCGTTGGCCGGGGCCTTGTGCACACCGCGCTCGCCGTCGCTGCGCGCCCAGACGCCCGCGACGTGGCCGCTGGGCGGGACGGTGGTGTTGCGTCCGGTGGCCGGGTCGAAGACCGAGATCCAGGGGTAGTACAGGGTGGCGTAGCGGGAGTCGTAGCCGGCCTCGTCCTGGCGCCAGGTACGGATCTTCTGCGCGTTCATGGCGGGCGGGGAGTCCAGGACCGCGACGCGGTCGCCCATCTGCTCGCAGTGGGAGATGACGGCGAGCTGGACGGTCCTGAGGCCCTCGGCGTCGATCTCGCCGCGCTGGTACGCGCTCATCAGGTCCGGTACGGCGACCATGGTGATCTCGTCGATGGCCTCGAGACCGGCGAAGCCGGTGCGGGCGGAGGAGTCACCGACGTACTCGTTCGGGTCGAGCCGCGCGACGCCGCCCGGGCCCTTGGCGGCCGGTGCGGCGGCGGGCGCCGCGGCCAGCGTGAAGGTCTGCGTCTCGGGCCGGGTCTGCGTCGCGCCCGGCTGTTCGGCGATCTGGACGAGCTTCGACTCGCGGACCTGGTTGAGCAGGTAGCCCTTGACGTTCTTGCGGATGGAGGCCTCGTACGTCTCCACCACCTTGCCGCCCTGGCGGACCAGCAGCTTGAAGCGGTCCTCCGGCGGGTTCTCGCCGTCGGCGTCGGCGATCTCCACCGAGACCTCCGCTCCGGCGCCGGGCCTGGCCGACACCAGGAAGCCGCCGATCGCGGTGGGCGCGGGCGCCTGGAGTGCGGCGGGCTGCCCGCCGTCGGCCTGGTCGGCCGCGGGGCCGCCGACGCGGACGACGTACGCCGTGCCGCCGCCGTTGGCGAAGTAGCCGTAGACGGAGTGGGCGAGGTACGTGCCCTCCGTGAAACCGCCGAACGTCTGGACGTACTGGTCCCAGTTGGTCACCAGGGTCGGACGGTGGAACGGCCCCTGCTCCGCGAACCCGACGAAGGCGGCAACCGCCGTGCCCACACCTTCGATCGGCCGCGCACCGGACTGCACCTCCTCCACGTACACGCCCGGGGTCAGGTACGACGGCATACTCGCTCCTTCAAGTGGCCACTGGGTCACCACCGAGTCTCACTGCCGTGATGTGCCTGGTCATAGGCCCGGGAGTCCCCGCCGAAGGGCAACGGTGCTGCCTGAACGGGCAGGTGGGGCGGGGCAACCCGGCACCGCGGACCGACGTCCGACGTCAGAGGCCCGGCGTCCGAGGTCCGGCGGTCCGTGCCACCCCGGCACCTCGCGACGACCTGCCTCAACCCGCCGTCGGGGTCCGGTCGCTGTTCAGCCAGGGGCCGAACTCGCTCTCGAGCACCAGGCGGCCGAGCTTGCGGTACTCCTGCAGCACCGCGGAGACGACCTGCGCCATGCCGAGCGGCTTCCCCGCCTCCGCCGCGAGGTAGGCCGCGGTCACGGCGCAGGCGCGGATCGAGCCCCCCGCGAGCTCGAAGCGGTCCGCGCAGAACGCCAGGTCGAGGCCGTCGTCCCGGGGCATCTCGGGGCCCAGGCAGCGGTCCCACAGCGCCAGCCGCTGCCGCGCGTCGGGCATGGGGAAGTCGGCGATCACATCGATGCGGCGCGTGAACGCCTCGTCCAGATTGGCCCGGAGGTTGGTGGTGAGGACGGCGATCCCGTCGAAGGACTCCATCCGTTGGAGCAGGTAGGCCGATTCGATGTTGGCGTGGCGGTCGTGGGCGTCCTTCACCTCGGAGCGCTTCCCGAAGATCGCGTCCGCCTCGTCGAAGAGGAGGACCCCGTTCACCTCGGACGCCTCGACGAAGATCCGCTCCAGGTTCTTCTCCGTCTCGCCGACGTACTTGTCGACGACCGTGGAGAGGTCCACCACGTAGAGCTCCATGCCCAGTTCGGCGGCCACCACCTCCGCCGACATCGTCTTGCCCGTGCCGGACTCGCCCGCGAACAGGGCGATCACTCCGCGCCCGCGTCCGCCACCCGGACGCATCCGCCACCGGCCGAGCACCTGGTCGCGGTGGCGGGCGCGCAGGGCGAGTTCGCCGAGCTGGCGGCGGGTGGGCGGGGGCAGGACGAGGTCGTCCCAACCGACGCCGGGTTCGATGCGCCGGGCGAGGCGTTCGAGGCCGGCGCCGTTCTGCGCGCGTACGGCGGCCCGTAGATCCTGGGGTCCGACGGGGCGCCGCTCGACCGCCGCCGCGCGGACGGCGACCGTGGCGGCCTTGCGCACCTGCTCGGCGTCGAGGCGGTACGAGAGGACGGCCGCGCCGAGTTCGTCGTCGGCGGGAAGGCCGACGGGCGGCGTGATCGAACCCGTCGCCTCCGCCAGCGCCTGGCGCCACTGGGCGACCTTGCGTCCGGTGGCGGGCGGGCCGACCGTGAACGGGACCGGGCTGTGCCGGGACCACAGGGGGTCCCAGCTCTTCGTCCCGTACGTGATCAGCGGGACGCCCGCCGCGGCGCCGCACAGGTCGCGCAACCACCGGGCCCGCTCCGGGCGTTCGGGTTCGAGTGCTTCGAGCGGGCCGACGACGATGCCGCCGCCGCACAGCCTGGCCTCGGTCGCGAGGAGGTGCGGCAACCGGGCGACCTCGGGGCCCGTGGTGAGCGCGGCGACGTCGAGGACCAGGGGGCGTCGGCCCGCGGCCGTGAGCGCCTCGACGGCGACCCGGCCGGCGTCGCCGCCCCGGTCCCGGAGATGGACGGGGCCGCTGCCGGTGGTGGCGGCCGCGGCCACGCGAAGGACCGTCTCCTCGTACGGCCCCGGGTCGCCCGAGCCCGTACCGACGAGGCCGACCAGGCCGGTCAGTCGGCCGTCCGGTTCGTCGTCGCCGAGCAGATGGGCGGCGACCCTGTCGGGGACCCGCAGCGTCCGGGAGAGGAACGGACGGTCGGGTTCCGTGATCTCCAGGAGTCCGCCGGCGACGAGGGGCGCGGTGGTGGAGAAGCGGAACCGCCCCGGGCCCGCGACGGGCAGCCCGCACAGGTCGAGGGCGAGTCCGATCGTCGGGCGCCGCCGGGTGAGGTCGTCGTTGAGGTAGCCGTAGAGCGCCTCGAACCGGGCGTCGACGTCGGGGGCGAGGGCGACGAGCAGCAACTCCTCGTCCACCGGGAGGAGTTCGAAGTCCTCTGCGAGCCGCCGCAGCCGCGACCCGGGGGGTACGGCGCGCCCGTCCCCCAGCCAGTCCCCCGGCCCGGCACCCGAGCCCGTATCGGGGTGGAACGCGGTCGGGGCCCGCAGGATCCGCTCCGCGCCCTCCGGGGTGAGGTACTGGCCCCGGTACGGGTCGTCCGGGGCCGGATCGTCCGCGCGGCGCGCCGCCACCGCCTCGCGCACCCGCAGCTCGACACGGGCGAGCCGCTCCCAGAGGTGCGTGAGCCCGGCCGGGTCCCCGTCCAGAAGGGTACGTACGTCGTCGTTCCGGCTCGCCACGTCGTCCTGTTCCACCACGTCGTCCTGGATCACCGCACCGGCCCCCGGCGGCGGCGACCCGCATCGGGCCTGTCGCCCCGCTCGGTCGTGTCGCCCCGCTCGGGCCTTTCGCCCGGATCGGGCCTGTCGCGCCGGGCCGCGAAGCCGTGCGGACCGGGGTCGGTCACACCGTCGTACCGCAGCTGCCGACCGGGCTCCGCCTGCGAGCCGTCCGCCCTCGCGGCGGTCCGTACGACCAGTCCGTCGGTGACCGGCGGCGCGGCGGCGACGCGCTCGCCGGCCAGCGGCGCCAGGACCTTCAGGTCGATCCCGGCCTTGAGCTCGCCGCCGAGGGCGGACCACACGTCGCCGGCCGAGCGGCCCTCCGTGGCGCCACCGGCCACTTCGATGGGCACGGCGAGGCCCAGTTCGACCAGGCTCCCGGTGTGCAGCCGGGAGGGCAGCACATCCGTGCGGGCCAGGCACCGGAGCACCTCGGAGAGCAGTCGGTGCTCGTCCTGCGGCCGGTTGGTCCAGGCCGTGACCAGGTAGGTGAGGTCGAACCAGCGGGGCGGCGTGCGCCGCGCCACGGTCATGCCGTTCTCGTCGTACTCCTCCACCGTGCCGGTCCGCCGCCGGCCGACGTCCTCCCTGATGTCGTAGAGGAAGACGCTGATCGTCGGGGCGTTGCGGCGCGCCGCCCATTCCCGGGTGGGCGGGTCGAAGACCAGGTCGACCCCGCTCTCCGTGAGGCCGGACTCGGTGAGCAGCAGGCGGACGCCCTCGTCGATCTCGTGGATCACCGGCGTGCCACCTCGTCGGGCGGGGCGACGTTGCCGGTGACCACCAGGAAGGGTGTGGTGACCGGGGAGAAGCCGGCGCCCTTGGCGGTGATGGTGCGCGGCCCCGTCTGGTCCTTGGCGAGGATCAGCAGCTGGGCGATGAACGTCCCGTCGGCGCGGGGAAGGGTGGGCACGGCCGCCGCGGTGATGCCGGGCTTCCAGCTGAGCGTCACCGGCGTGCCGGGCGGGAAGTCCTTGCCGCGGACGGAGGTCACGAAGCCGGGCTTGCCGATGGCCGGTACGGCGATGATCTCGGGCTGGAGGATCCGTATCGGCCGGCGGGCGGTGTTGTCCTGCGGGTCGGCGTCGGTGCCGGACGTGGTGATCCTGCCCGTGACCTGGGTCGTCAGGGCCTTGTTCGGGGACAGGACGATCGTGACGACGGTGGAGGCTCCGGGCGCGAGGTCGCCGAGCGCGCAGACGCCGGCGGTGCAGCCGGCGGGCGCCTTGCCCGCCGGGATGCCGCGCGGGAGACCGAGCCGCAGGGTGAGCCCGGTGGCCAGCGCTTCACGGCCGTTGCGCACGGTGTACGTGACGACCACCTTGCCGCCGACGTAGCCCGGTTCGGGCTGGGCGTCGATGGTCAGCCCGGGGCCGGCTTCCGGCGCGGGCGTCGGCGGAGGGGGCGGCGTGGGCCTCGGGGTGGGGGTCGTCGGCGGGGGCGTCGGGGTCGTCGGGGTCGGGGTCGGGGTCGGCGTCGGGGGCTCCGGCGCGTCCTCGACGGGGACGAGGGTCCGGGTCGCGTTGTCGGCGGGGCTGCGGTCGATCACGGCCCCCGCGACCGACCAGTCGACGACCTGGTCGCCCGGGGTCACTCCGGTCAGCCGCGCGGTGACGGTCACGCTCTCCCCGGGGGCGAGGACGCCGAGGTCGCACTGCGGGGACCCGGGCTCGCACCGTCCCGCCGACGGGGTCAGCCCGTCGAGGCGTACGCCCGGGGGCACCGCGGCCGTGAAGGTGGTGCCGGGGGCGGCGGACGGGCCCTGGTTGGTGACCGTCACGGTCACCTCACCGGTCTCGCCCTCCGTGATGGGGTCGGCGGTGGGCGGGGCGGTCACCGTCAGGTTCACGGACTGCTGGTACGCCGGCTCCTTCTGACGGCCCGGCAGGGCCGTGGTCAGGGGCGTGACGGTCCCCGTCGCGAGCTCGACGGTGGACAGCGACTCCGGGGAGTTGGCCGGCCGGTCGCGGCGGGAGCTGAACACGAGTCGGCTCGCGTCCGGCGACCAGGCGACGTCGCGCGGCTGGAAGGGGCCGGTGGCGGAGGCGTCGGGGACGTCCCGCCGGCACCCGTCCGGGTCGCCGCTCCGGCCGGTGGGCAGGACGATCCGGCATCCGCCGTCGGACAGGTCGGTCAGCATGACGCCGTTGCGCTCGTTGACCCGGCCGCCGCCGTCCTTGCGGTTGAACGCGAGCCGCTTTCCGTCGGGCGAGAACGCGGGGCTGTCGTCGATGACCTGGCAGCTGCCCGGGCACATCTCGACGCTCAGGTCCCGCTGCTGGTCGAGCGCCTTCACGGGCACGGTCCAGATGTGCTTGTTGCCGCCCACGCCGTCGATGACGTGGTTACGGGTGAAGGCGAGGGTCGTGCCGTCCGAGGACCACGTCGGCTGGGCGTCGCCGCCCGTCCGACCGGCCGGCGGGCGCACCTCGTCGACGAGGGCGCCGGTCGTGGCGTCCGCGATGAGGATGCGGCCGGGGCCGGACGCGCTGCCGACGCCGCCCGGCGAGGTGCGGGTGAACGCGAGGAGCTTGCCGTCGGGCGAGAAGGTGGGGTCGGTGTCCCAGTCGCGGGGGCCGCGTCCGGCGAGCGGCATCAGGGCTTCGTTCGATCCGTCGGCGTCGGCCAGCCAGATCTGCTCGATCCGCCCGGCCTCGGGGTCGCCCTGGAAACGGGTGACGACGATCCGCCGACCGTCGGGCGTGTAGTTCTGCCGCTCGGTCCACGGGTCGTAGCCCTTGGCCGGGTTGAAGAGCGGGTCGGCCGCCGGGTCGGTGTTGGTGAGGGCGGCGGGGTCCTCCCACAGGACCTTGATCCCGAGGTCGCGCGGGTCGGAGCCGTCGGGCCGCACGTCCTGGAGGGTCGCGTGGTTCCGGGCCTGGGGGGTGATGCGGGTGACGACGACGGAGCCGCCGTTCTGCGGTCCGAGCCAGGTCGGGGAGTCGACGGCGCGGTCCTCGTAGAGGACGACCTCGGCCGTGTTCGTGGAGTGGGCGACGGCCCGGTAGACGCTGTCGTACGGGTTGGTGCAGCCGCAGGGGCCGTTGGGGCTGAGGAAGAGGATGGTGTCGCCGTCGGGCTGCCAGGCGGCGGACCGGGTGCTCCAGCCCGCCTGTTCGCCCGAGAGGAGCGGGCCGTCGGCGCCCAGGCCGGCGGTCACGCGGAGCCTCGGGCCGCTGGGCTCGCCGCCGGGCGCGGCGGTGTGGGTGTAGGCGACGAGGTCGCGGTTGACCGTGTCGTCGACGGGGTTCCAGGCGGGTTCGTCCGCGTTCCCGGCCGGACCGTCGCTGATCCGGACGGCTGCGCCGCCGTCCAGCTGCCGGGCGTAGATCTGCCGGCCGCGCAGGGGGTCGATGTCGCTGGCGTACGCGATCCTGGCGCCGTCCGGCGACACGGTGGGCGCGGTCTCGTTCACGGGGGTCTCGGTGAGGGGGCGGGCCCCGGTGCCGTCGGTGCCCACGATCCACAGGTCGCGCTGGGTGGAGCCGAGGCCGGGTTCGGCTGAGTCGAAGACCACGAACCTGCCGTCAGGGGTGAGTTCGGGGTTCGCCGCGTCCCGGTCGCTGGTCAGCTTGCGTATGCCGCCGGCGGCGTCCCGCAGGTACACCTGGGGACGCACGCCGTCGCGCAGACTGGTGAAGACGACCTGGTCCCCGCGGGCGGAGGCCTCGGTGTCGAAGTGGGCCGGGCCCGGGCCGAGCAGCGGCTCGCTCGTGGCCGGTGTGCCGGTGACGCGTCCCATGGAGCGGTGCTCGGTGCCCGCGTAGGCGATGCGGCCGATGTCGTCCGCATCCGCCGCCGCGCGGACGGGCGCGGCGACGGGCGTGGCCGCTCGCGGTGAGCTCACCGCGAGCAGCGGCACCATCACCGCCACGGCGACGGCCAGTCTTCCCAGCCGGGTACGGCCCGCCGGGCCGGGGGTGCCGGTCACGTCCACCTCGCAGTCTCGGAGTTCACCGACGAGCGTCACAGTCCAGGCCGTGCGGCGACAGGCCGTGAGTACCCGCGCCGGGGGAAGCGTCCGCTGCTCTTTCGGGCATTCATATGAGTCCGTGCCGCATGGCGTAGCCCACCGCGTGGGCGCGGTTGCGCAGTTGGAGCCGGGTGGTGACCTCGTGCAGCACGTTCTTGACGGTGCGCTCGGAGTACGAGGTCTTCTGCGCGATCTCCACGGTGTCGAAGCCCTCGGAGACCAGCCGGAGCATGTCGGCCTCCCGGGTCGTCAGGGTGGACAGGGTCAGTCCGCGCGGGTCGAGCACCGTCCGCTGGAGGCTGCTGACATGGGCGAGCAGCTTGCCCAGGAGGTCGCCGGGCAGCACGCCTTCGCCCTTGGCCAGCGCGGTGACCAGATGCACGAGGCGGTCCTGGTCGGCCTCGGCGCGGCGTAAGACGGCGGCGACCGAGCATTCGATCATCGTCTGGAGCGCCCCGGACTCGAACCGCCCGACGACGAGCCCCGTGCTCGTGGCGGTGTTGCGCTGGAGGCGGCGCAGCAGTTGCACGGTCGAGTCGTCGACCGTGTCCACCACCACCAGCGTCGCCCTTGCCTTGTCGGCGTCGGCCTCGGCCAGGAGCTCCACCTCCGGCCGCCGGCGCAGTTGCTCGACGATCCCCGCCCGAAGGATCAGGTCCTCGGCGTAGACCGAGACCGACACCCTGGCATCGCACTGATCGCTGTTTGTCATGTGTTCCACCCGTTTCCTCGTCGTCCGCCGGCCGTCAGGTATGCGGCCGGCAACTGGTTCATGTCCGGCGCCGGTCAGTGCGCCGATGGTCCGCGGGGGCACCCGCGCTGCCCGGTCGTTTGGCCCCCACGCCCTGGGGGAGGGGTGCGCTCGCGACCTAGGTTCCCGGCGTGACCACTTCTGCCGAACTCGAAATGCCGACCGTGACGGTGTCGCCCGGCGGCGAGGCGACGACCACCCTGAACGTGCGTAACGACAGCGACATCGTCGAGGCGTACACCCTCACGGTGGTCGGTGACTGCGCCGCGTGGAGCACCGTGGAACCGGCCCGCGTCTCGCTGTATCCCGGCACCTCGGAGACGGTGACGGTACGGCTCGCCCCGCCCCGCTCCCCCGAGGTCCGCGCCGGGGAGAAGCCGCTCGGTGTGCGCGTCCTGCCCGTGGAGCACCCCGAGAACGTGGTGGTGCCGGAGACCACGGTGCACGTCGAGGCGTTCCACGAGGTACGTCGGGAGTTGACGCCCCGTCGGCGGCGCGGCTGGCTCGGCGCGCGCTACCGGATCGCCCTGCGCAACCAGGGGAACACCCCGGTCTCGCTCGCGCTCGCCAGCCGGCAGGCCGGGGAGGAGCTGACTCTGCGCACCACTCCGCAGCGACAGCGTCTCGAACCCGGCGAGTCCGCCGAGATCGCGCTGAAGGCACGGGTCCGCTCGCTGATCTGGTTCGGCGAGCCGGCCAGCCGGCCCTTCGAGATCGAGGTCGCCGACGCCGCCGAGACCGACGGGGCCGACGGGTCCGACGGGGACTCGTTGAAGAGCGACCGGGAGCCTCCCGCCGCGCAGCCGGCGCATCCTGTCGGATCGGGCGTCGTCGAGGGCGAGTTCGTCCAGCTGCCGATCCTGCCGAAGTGGCTGCTGATCCTGCTCGCGGTGCTCATGGCGCTGCTGATCGCCTGGTTCGCGCTGGTCCGGCCGGCGGTGCGCAGCGCCGCGAAGGAGGCCGCCACCGCCGCGCAGAAGGAGGAGGCCGCGAAGCAGGAGAAGGCCAAGGAGGACTCGAAGGGCCAGGCCAAGCCGAGCACCAAGCCCGGTGGGCAGGAAGAGGGTTCCGGCGGGCAGGGCGACGGAGGGACCGATACCGGACCGGCCGGCACCGGGCGGGGTCAGCAGAGTTCGGCCACGATCGACGTCCAGACGGGCGCCGGTGGCAAGAAGCTGGGGACGTACCAGGTGCCCCAGGGCAAGGTGTTCGGGATCACCGACATCGTCGTGGCGAACTTCCAGGGCGACGAGGGCGTCATCACGATCTCTTTCGGAGAGCGGAAGATCACCACGATCGCGCTGGAGACTTTCCGTAATCAGGACTACCACTGGGTCACCCCCATCGACATCCCCGAGAACTCGACCGTCACCGCGGAAGTGAGCTGCGCGAAGCCGGGTACTCCGGCCACCGGAAAGCAGGCCTCCGGGTGCCATGAAGTGCTGAACGTCAGCGGCGTACTCCGTGACCTCCGACCGTGAAACGGAACGCAGGGGCATCTTTGTTCTCGCTTTCGGTGCCGGGAAGACCAGGACGATGGATTCGCCCTGAAACCAACGCCCAAATCGGTCCTCCGGTATTCGCATCGGAGATCGACGTGGCTCGATCCTTTCGGTGGCCACGGCATGCCTCCTGCCTCCCCGATCGGTTCGGGGAAGCAGCGTAGGCAGGGGCCAGTGCCGAAAAAGTGACGTCCGCTCACCGCGCGTCCGGCAGGCTCGGTCGCGCGAGCCGTTCCCGTACCTGCCGGGCGTCGGGATGTCCCAAGTGCTCGAAGAGCTCGGCGGCTTCGTGCCAGGCGACGACCGCCGCCGACGGGTCGCCCGCGGCCTCGTGGCTGTCGCCCAGGTGCGTGAGGGTGTCGGCCTGCAGGCTGATGTCCCCGATATCGCGGTAGAGGGCCAGCGCCTTCTCGTACGCGGCGAGGGCCTCGCGGTATTCACCGCGGTGGTGCCTGGCGTATCCGACACTGTCCCAGGCCGCGGCCTCGCCGTTTCGGTTCCCGGTCTCCTGATGCAGGGCGACGGCTTTTCCGCAGTCGTTCAGCGCCTGTTCATAGGAGCCGGTGAGGATATGGGTCCAGCCGATCTCGTTGAGTACGGCCGCCGCCCCCGTGCGGTGCCCCGACACGTCATAGAGAGCGGACGCCAGCCGATAGTGCTCCAGCGCCTGCGGATGGTTTCCCCTCGCATTGCTGAGAAATGCCAGATTGCGGTGGGCCGTTGCCTGTCCGTCCGGGTCACCCGAGGCGGTGAAGCGGTCCAGTGCCCGCGACAGCGTGTCGTGGGACTCCTCGTAGCGGCCCAGCCGGCAGTACGCGAATCCCAGCGTGCGCAGTGCGTACGCCTGGCCCGTGGCGTCGCCGTCCCGGCGGGCGGCGCGCAGGGCCAGTTCCTGGATGCCGCGCTGCTCCTCCCAGCGTCCTGCCCGGTCGAGGAAGAGTTCCAGGGTCGCGGCGAGTCGCCAGCAGAGGCCGTCGCCGCCGTCGCCGCCACCACCTTCGCCTTCCACGGCGGCCCGCTCGACGGCGGCGAGCAGCACCTGTCGCTGGCGGTGCAGCCACTGCGCCGCCTGCTTCTCCCCGGCCAGGTCCTCCGGCACGACACCGTCGCCCGGAGGCGCCAGGGGCACACGGTCCCGGTACGGGGCGAGGAGCGCGTCGGCCGCCTGTGCGCTGTGCAGATAGTGCTCGACCAGCCGGCGCCCGGCCCGGGTCCGTACGACGTCGTCGTCCCGGTCCTCGCTCAGCTCCTTGGCGTAGGCCCGCAGCAGTTCGTGGCAGGAGAAGCGGCCGGGCCCGTCCTCCATCAGCAGGTGACTGTCGACGAGTTCGCCGATGTGGCGGCGCGCGTCCCGTACCGGGACGCCCGCGAGGCTCGCGGCCGCGGGCACGGAGAGTTCGGGCCCCGAGTGGGCGCCGCCGAGCAGCCGGAAGAGCTGCGCGGCGGCCGGGCTGAGGGCGCGGTACGACCAGGAGAAGACGCTCCGGGCGTCGGCGCTCGCGTCGCTGCTGGTGAAGGCGTCAAGACTGCCCCGGGTGGCGCGCAGCTCCGCGGCCACGTCCGCCAGGGCGAACCGCGGGTTGAGCAGGGCGCGCGCGCCGACGATCGCGAGGGCGAGCGGCAGGTGCCCGCACAGCTCGACGATGTCCTCGGCCGCCCTGGGTTCGGCCGCGATCCGTTCCTCGCCCAGTCGTCGCGTCAGGAACTCGATCCCCTCCGCGCGGGAGAGCACTTCGAGACCGAGGAAGCGCACGGTGTGGGTGACGACGAGCCCGTCGAGGCGGTGCCGGCTGGTGATGAGCGTCAGGCAGCCGGGGGTGCCGGGGAGCAGGGGCCGCACCTGCTCGGAGTCCCGCGCGTTGTCCAGCAGGATCAGCAGGCGTCGGGGCGCGAGGAGGCTGCGGTAGAAGGCCGGGAGGGCCTCGGGGCTCTCGGGGACCCGCTGCGGCGGGACCCCGAGAGCGGATATCACCTCGCGCATGACGTCGGGTGCGCCGAGCGGAGCCATCGTGGGATGGAAGCCCCGGAGGTTCACGAAGAGCTGGCCGTCCGGGAAGCGGTGTGCCACCTCGTGGGCCCAGTGCACGGCGAGCGTGGTCTTTCCCACGCCGGCCATGCCGCTGATGGCCGCGATCGGCGCCGCGCCGGGCGCTCCGGCTGCGGGGGCGGCATCCTGGCCGCTCTCGCCCCCGTCTCCGTCCCCGTACCCGTACCCGTTGCCGTCTCCGTCCCCCTCCCCGTCCCCGTCCAGCAGCTCCCGCGAGAAGGCCAGTTCCGGTCTTCGCCCGGCGAAGGTGGCGATGTCGGAGGGCAGTTGGGCGGGGAGAAGTAAGGGAGCGGGCTGGGCCGCGGGTTCCCGGCCGGCAGCGCCTTCGGTTTCGGGGCTTTGGGGCAGCGCGGGGACCACGACGGGCACGGCCTGCCGCAGGACGCGTTCGTGGGCCGCGCGCAGCTCCGGCCCCGGGTCGACGCCGAGCTCCCCCACGAGCCGGGAGCGGACGGACTCGTGGACGGCCAGGGCCTCGGCCTGCCGGCCGAGCGCGGCGAGCACGGTGACGAGCCGGGCGTGCAGCGCCTCGTCGAAGGGGTAGTGGTGGGTGGCCTGTTGGAGCAGGGCCAGCACCCGCTCGCCGTGGGCGTGCTCCGTGGCCAGGGCGGCGTCGGCGGCCTCCTTGACCGTGGCCAGGTACTCGTGGTTGAGCGCGGTGAAGAGCGGGTGCGCGGCGACCCTCGGAGCCAGGCCGGTACCGGCCGGCCCGCCCCACATCCCGAGGGCGTCGACGAGGAGGCCCACGCCCTTCGTCACGGCGCCGCCCTGCGTCGCCCTGCGGGCGTCCTGGCGCAGGGTCCGGAAGTGCAGCAGGTCCAGCTCGCCCGGGTCGACCCGCAGCCGGTAGCCGCCGGCTCCCCGCAGCAGGCGCCGGGCGGCCGCCCGGCTCGGCAGTTCGGGTTCCAGGAGCCGTCGGAGCGCACCGACGTGGCGGTGGACCACGTTGACCGCGCTGCCGGGCGGTTCCTCCCACAGGGCGTCGATCACCTCCTGGGGGGTCAGGAGTTCCCCCGCCCTCGCCAGCAGCATGGCCAGCAGGGCCTGCTGCTTCGGGGGGCCCAGAGTGAGCTCGGTGTCCCCCCGCCAGACCCGCACCGGCCCCAGGACCCGGTAGTGCATGGTGTCGCCTCACCTCTCAGCCGGTGCCGGGCGGGCCGTGGCGGCCCGGCGGACACCGGGAACGCCGTCCGACGGCTCCGGTCGTGGATGCGCTTCGCACCCCTGTTCGCCCACGCTATGTTCCGGAGGGGGCGGGTCCACAGCGACTCATCGACGGCGTTTCAGTCACGTAACCTGTGTCGCGTCGGCCACATGGAGCCAGGTCAGGGCGGTGGACGGGCTCGGCGGGCGGCCGGACCCGCCTGATTGGATGCGGGCATGAGAACGCTTCTTTACGTCACGGACCTCGGCTATCAGGCGCGCGGCCGGCGCTACTGCGACGAGGACATCTGGCTCTCCGGGCGACTGCGCGAGGAGTTCGACGTCGCGCTCTGCCACCCCTTGGACGCCGCCGCACTGATGGACCGCTTCGACGGCGTCGTGGTGCGCAACAGCGGGCCCGTCATCCATTACCAGGAGGCGTACGACGCCTTCACCCGCGCCGCGCGCGAGGCCGGGGTGCGTGTGTTCAACTCCCTGACCGGCAAGGGGGACATGGCCGGCAAGGACTATCTCCTCCAGCTGTCGAGGGAGGGGTTTCCGGTCATTCCCACGGCCGGGCGGCGCGAGGAGTTCGAGGGGCTGCCGGAGGCGGCCGAGTACGTGGTGAAGCCGCTGCTCGGAGCGGACTCGGTCGGTCTCAGGTTCGTGGAGCGGGCGCGGCTCGGGGACGTGGATCCGGACGGGATGCTCGTCCAGCCGCGGATCCCGTTCGCGTACGAGGTGTCGTTCTACTTCGTCGGGCGGGACTTCCAGTACGCGCTGTACGCCCCGGACCCGGAGGCCCGGTGGATGCTCGAACCGTACGAACCGACCGCCGCGGACCTGGAGTTCGCGCAGCGGTTCGTCGACTGGAACGCCCTGGAGTACGGCATCCAGCGCGTCGACGCCTGCCGGGCCCCGGGCGGGGAGCTGCTGCTCGTGGAGCTGGAGGACCTCAATCCGTATCTCTCGCTCGACCTGGTGGGAGAGGCGGAACGGGAGGCGTTCGTGACCGCGATGAAGGGGTCGCTGCGGGAGCTCCTGCGCGGGTAGGGGTGCGGTCCGGGCCAGGGACCCCGGCTCAGCCCCGGACCCGGACTCGATCCCGGACCCGGCCCCGGCCCGGCTCAGCCCGGACCCGGAACCCGGACTGGTACCCGGACTCGGACGGACCCGTCACGCCGTCCGCTTGCGCGGGGTCGCCTTCTTGGCCGTCGTCTTCTTCGCCGCCGTCTTCTTCGCCGTGGACTTCGCCGTGGACTTCGCCGTCGTCTTCGCCGTGGACTTGGTGGCCTTCGCCGTGCTCTTCTTCGCGGCCGTGGCCCTCGACGTCGACTTGCGGGCCGGTGCCGCCGTCTTCTTCGCGGCCGTCTTCGCCGTGGACTTCCGCGCGCCCGTCTCCTTCGGCGTCCGCGTCGCCGTCTTGCGCGGTGCGAGCTCCGTCACCTCGGCCACGGCGCCCTCCCCGCGGGCCTCCTTCGCCGCGCGGACGCTGCTCTCGAGCGCCGCCATCAGGTCGATGACCTTGCCGCCGCCCTCCGCCTCGGGCTCCGGGGGCGCCACGCCCTCGCCGCCCTCCGCCTTCGCGGCGATCATCTGCTCGACGGCCTCCCGGTAGTCGTCGTGCAGCGTGTTGATGTCCACCTCGCCGAGCGTGGCCATCAGGGCGTCCGCCAGGTCCAGTTCGGCATCGCGGATCGCGACGGGCGTCTCCGGGGCCACCCCCTCGGGGGCACGGATCTCGTCCGGCCAGAGCAGCCCGTGCATGGCGATCACGTCGTCCACGACCCTGAGCATCCCGAGCCGCTCCCGCCCCCGCAGCGCGTACTTGGCGACCGCGACCTTGTCGCTGCGCTTGAGCGCCTCCCGCAGCAGGGTGTACGGCTTGGCGGCCGGCACGCCGCTCGCGGAGAGGTAGTAGGCGGCGTCCATCTGGAGCGGGTCGATCTCCCCGGCCGGCACGAAGGCCACGATCTCGATCGTCTTCGCCGTCGGCAGCGGCATGGCCGCCAGGTCCTCGTCGGTGATCGGGATCATGGTGCCGTCGGCGTCCTCGTACGCCTTGCCGATCTCCGCCTGGGAGACCTCCTGGCCGTCCAGCTCGCACACCTTGCGGTAGCGGATGCGGCCACCGTCCTCGGCGTGGATCTGGCGGAAGGACACGGACCGGCTCTCGGTGGCGTTCACCAGCTTGATCGGGATGCTGACCAGGCCGAAGGAAATGGCGCCGTTCCATATGGATCGCACGTTTCATCCCTTTCGCATGCAATGACCGGGTTCGTAAGAGATTCTCATCGTATGACGCCGATCACAGAGGTGGAGGGGCGGCGCCTGGCGCTCAGCAACCTGGAGAAGATCCTCCACCCCGCCACCGGCACCACCAAGGGCGAGCTGCTGCACTACTACGCCACCGTCGGGGCCGCGCTCCTCCCCCATCTGCGCGACCGCCCGGTGTCCTTCCTGCGCTACCCGGACGGTCCCGAGGGGCAGCTCTTCTTCACCAAGAACCCGCCGCCCGGCACGCCCGCCTGGGTGAAGACCACCCCGGTGCCGCGCTCCGAGGACCCGCGCGCCCGGCAGGTGATGATCCAGGACCTGCCCTCGCTGATGTGGGCGGCGAACCTGGTGGTGGAGTTCCACACCCCGCAGTGGCGGGCCGACTCCCCCGCCGTCGCCGACCGGCTCGTGTTCGACCTCGACCCCGGGCCGCCCGCGACCGTCGTGGAGTGCTGCCGGGTGGCGCTCTGGCTGCGCGAGCGGCTCGCGGCGGACGGCCTGGAGGCGTTCGCGAAGACCTCCGGCGCCAAGGGCCTGCATCTGCTCGTACCGGTGGAGCCGACGCCGTCCGAGGAGGTGTCGGCGTACGCGAAGCAGCTCGCGGTCCGGGCCGAGGCGGACCACCCCTCCCTGGTCGTGCACCGGATGGCACGGGCCCTGCGGCCGGGGAAGGTCTTCGTCGACTTCAGCCAGAACGCCGCCGCCAAGACCACCGCCACGCCCTACACCCTGCGGGCCCGGCCGCGGCCGACCGTCTCCGCGCCGGTGACCTGGGAGGAGGTCGAGGCATGCGGGGACCCCGGGCAGCTCGTCCTGCTGATGGACGACATCGCGCCACGTCTGGAGCGGTACGGGGATCTGCTCGCGCCGCTCTTCGACCCCGACCGGGCCGGACCCGTGCCCTGACGGCCCGCGTAACTCCAGATCACCGTCGTTCCAGATCACCGTCGTTCCAGGTCACCGTCGTTCCAGGTCACCGTCGTTCCAGGTCACCGTCGTTCCACGTGCCGCCGCCCCCACCCGGTCGCCCCAGGCCCCGCCTGATCATTCGAAATCGGCGGAGGACTCCTCGGGCGTCAGGTCCGCACGCAGCCGCAGCCACGACGCCTGGCGCAACAGCCCTGCCCGGGTGCGGACGGCGTACCGGACCTCGCCCACCAGGCGCGGCAGGACCCAGTGCGCCCCGGTCACCGGCGGCACCTCGGAGAACGGGCACTCCTCGATCTCGGCGGCGTACAGCAGCCGGGCAAGGGCGGCGCGCTCGGACTCGCTCCAGCCGGTGCCCACGGCTCCGACGTAGCGCAGCCCGCCGGCGTGACGCTGTCCCATGAGGACCGATCCCGGCATGCCGGACAGCCGGCCGCCGCCGGGCAGCCAGCCGCCGATGACGACGTCCGCGGTGCGCATGTTGCGGATCTTGATCCAGTTCCGTGACCGCGCTCCGGGCTCGTACCGGGAGGTGATCCGCTTGCAGACGAGCCCCTCCAGACCGTGCTCGCGGGTCGCCCTGAGCGCCTCCTCGCCGTGGCCCACCAGGGCGCGCGGCGTCGACCAGGCCGGGCCGTCCAGCGCCAGCCGTTCGAGCTCCTGCCGCCGCTGCGCCCAGGGCAGGCCGGTCAGCAGCCGTCCGTCCAGGAACACCACGTCGAACAGGACGGCGTGGACCGGTTCCCGTACGGCCAGTCGCCGTGCCCGTGCGGGAGAGCCCGCGAGGCCCATGCGGGGCTGGAGCCGGGCGAAGTCGCTGCGCCCCTTCTCGTCGAGCACGACGATCTCCGCGTCCAGCACGGCCGCCCGGCCAGCGGGCAGCGCCCGGCCCAGCGGCAGGAGTTCCGGATAGGCGGCGGAGACGTCCTCGCCGGACCGCGAGCGCACCACGAGCGTGCCGTCACCCGCGAGATAGAGCATCGCCCTTTGGCCATCTTGCTTGGTCTCGAAGGCCCACTCGGCGTGCCTCCCGGGGGGTGGCAGCGGGCCGGGCGTGGCGAGCATCGGCGCGATACGAGGAAGATCCACGGCTCAGTCCTCACCCGAGGGGGCCACCGCTACTCCCGGATCGCGGCCGATTCAGCCATGAGGCACACGGAACCGGCGGTTCAACGGCTCGTCGCGGCCGACGCCTCCCGAGGCGACTCCCCGCTCGACTCCGCGGGCGACCTCGCGAGCATTCCCTTGGCAATTCCCACGGGCAACTGCCCGAGCACGCCGGGCAGGTGGCGCAAAGCGTGCGCCCTCGGCGCTCTTCGCGCGTCGCCTCCGGTCAGCGGGTCCTGGTTGGCGGGGCTGTGGTGCACACTTGCTGCCTGGTACAGCGCTCACGGGGAAGGCGGCGGCCGGCATGCTGACGGGGATCGAGGAGGTCGACTGGGCCTCGCTGGGCCATGCCTACGGCCCCGCGGACGATGTGCCGGGGCTGCTGCGCGGACTCGCCTCGGAGGATGCGGCGGAGCGCGAGCTCGCCCTGGACGGGATGTACGGCGCGGTGCACCACCAGGGCGACGTGTACGACTCCACGCTCGCCTGCATCCCCTTCCTGCTCGAACTCGTCGCCGATCCGAAGGTCCAGGACCGGGGCGGCATCGTCGAGTTGCTGACCAGCATCGGCGGGATCGACCTGAGCGGCGACGACGAGCTGGACCAACTCGATCCGGACGACGAGGAGTTCATCCCCGCCGCCAACTACGCGATGGCGGCCGCTGCCGTCGCCGCCGGAGCCGACGTCTTCCTCGGGCTCGTCGAGGACCCGGATCCCGAGGTGCGGCTGGCCGCCCCCTGCGCGCTCGCCTCGCTGCACCCCGACCCGGCCCGGGTCCTGACCCTGCTGCGGGAGCGGCTGACGGTCGAGTGCGACACGGAGGTGCGGCTCGCCCTGGTGGAGGCCGTCGGGCGGATCGCGCGCCGGCACGAGTCGCTGCGGGCCGAGACCGTCGAGTGGCTCGGCTGGCTCGCCCGCGCGGCCCAGGCGCCCGGGCTGCGGCTCGCCGCCCTCACCCAGCTCGCCCGGTGCGCACCGGGCGAGGTCCCCGACGACGTCGTGGAGCGGGTGACGGAGCTGCTCGACGAGGTGCGGAGCGCGCCCGCCGGGCCGGCCGCCCCCGAGCGGCCGTCCACGCCCACCCTCATCGGGCAGGTCCGCGAGCTGTTCGAGGAGTACTCCGCAGGCCGCCCGACCCCGTGGACCGACGAGCTGATGCGCACGCTCCACACCGCCCTCGACGACCGCGTGGAGGACCGGATCGCGCTGGTCCTCGCCCAGCTGCGCAGCCCCGACCGCTCTCAGAGAGCGGAGGCGATCTGGCTGTGCGGTGGGCTGATACGGGTGTGGCGCGGGCGGTACGAGGAGGTGGTGCGCCTCGTCGGGGCGCAGCTGGCCGAACCCGAGCCGCGGCTGCGCGAGGCCGCCGCCACGTTCCTCGAGGGGCTGTTCGAGCTGACCGGTCCCGCGACCGACGCCCTCGCGACGCGGCTCGCGGCCCAGGAGTCCGGGGCGTCCGGGGCGTCGGGAGCGTCCGACGGCCGCGGCAGGGAGCTGCTCGCCCTCGCCCGGTCCGGGGATCCGCGCGCGGTGCCGCTGCTCGCCCGGGCCCTGGGGGAGCCGGAGGTCCGGCGGGATCTGCTGTACGCGGTGCCCACGCTGGGCCCCGCCGCCGTCCCGCTCGCCTCCGCGCTGCGCCGCCGCCTGGCGCGGGTCGAGCTGGACGACCGGCTGTACGAGCAGGCGGCGCCGCTCCTCTTCGCGCTGGCCTCGGTGCGGGGCGTCCAGGCCCTGCCCGAGGTCCTGCGGGTGCTGCGCGGGGCGCCGTCGAACCGCAGGGACTGGGTGCAGGAGGCGGCGCTGCGGGCGCTCGCGGCCTTCGGGCCCGCCGCCCGGGAGGCGCTGCCGGACGTACGGGCCCTGCTGGACAGCGACGCGGCCGCGGTCTCGGCGCAGGCGGCGCTCGCGCTGTGGTCGGTGGAGGGCGACCGCGGGGCGGTGCTGCCCGCTCTGGAGGTCCGGCTGCGGCCGGGCGCGCCGGAGGCCGACCGGTGCGTGGCCGCTCGGGCCCTGGGCGTGATCGGCCCGGCCGCGGCCGGCTGCGCGCCGGCCCTGCTTCCCGGTCTCGCGGCGCGTGACCTGTGGGTGCGGGTGCGGTGCGCGACGGCGCTGTGGCGGGTGTCGGGGGACGTGGCCTCGGCGCTCCCCGTGCTCATGGCGGCCTGGGAGGAGAACCGGCACGCGCGCGTGGACATCGCCGAGTGCCTGGCGGAGATGGGCCCCGCGGCCTCGGCGGCGGAGGGGCTGATCCGTGCGGAAGTGGCCCGGAGTCGCCGCCACAACGTCCGCGAGAGCGGCTACAGCAGCCATGACGTGCACGAGGACGAGAAGCTGCTCACGTTCTGCCGGGCGGCGCTCGACCGGATGGAGCTTTGAATCCTCCCCTCCCTGATGGGAGGGGATTCCTGGCTCAGGCCGCCTCCTGGGGCAGCGCTCCAGGAGGTCTTCCGCCATCGGCACCAGCCGGGTTGAGACCAGCCCGGACGAGCATCACGCGTGCGGAGTTCTTGTCCCGTGGGGACACGGTTCCGCACGCGGCGCAGGTGTAGGTGCGCTCACCCAGCGGCAGTGCGTGCTTGGCTCTCGCATCGCAGTGCGCGCAGTCCATCGTGGTGTGCGCGGGGTGAACGAGGCGGATGTCCCGCCCGTGCTTGCGGCCCATCTCGATCAAAGCAGCCTTGGTTGCGCCGATGGCGGCGTCAGCGGCCTTGCGGGCCATCGTGGTCCTGGCCAGGAACTTCGGACGGAAGTCCTCCACAGCGAGGACGTCGTGGTCGCGGACAACCTTCTTGGCCCACTTGCGACCGGTGTCCTCGCGCTGCCTCGCGACCTTCTTGTACGCCTTCGCCCGCAGCTTCTTCGCCTCGCGATAGCCTTTCGATCCGGGCCGGCCCTTCTTCGGCTTGCGGCGGGCCATCATCCGGTCGTACCGAGTCAGCTTCTCCTTCGCCTTCTTGCCGTGCTCGGCGTGTGGCAAGTCGTGCGCGTCGGACGTGGTGGTCGCGGTCTCCTTCACACCCCAGTCGACGCCGAGTGCGCGGCCGGTCTCGGGCAGGTGCTGGACCTGGGCGGGCACGATGAACGAGCAGTACCAGTGCCCGAGGCTGTCCTGGTACACGCGCACCGAGGAAGGCTCAGCCGGCAATTCCCGCGACCACACCACTGTCACGACGATGCCCCCGGCCAGGTGCAGCCGGCCGCCCTTCAGGCGGAACCCGCGCCTGGTGTAGTTGAGGGTCGGCAACGCCTCGCGCTTGGTCTTCCACTTTGGCATCCCGGCCCGGCGTGCCAAAGGCAGGCGCTCTTTGATGTCCTTGTGCGCCTTCGCGCGGGAGCGGCCGAAGTCCCGGATGAGCTGCTGCTGGAGAACCGACGAGCCCTCACGCAGCCACTGCGTACGGGCCCGGGCCTCGGTCAGCATCCTGTCGAGCTGCGCCGGACCGCACGTCTGCTTCTGCCCGGTGGCCTTGTTGCGCAGGTGTACGGCCTTGGACTTGGCAACACATTCGTTCCACACCCACCGGCACCGGTCCCACTCCGCCGTCAGGGCGGTGCGGGCGATGGACGACACGCGCAGCCGGTAGGTGTAGCGGGCGTGCCCGGCCTCTGCAATCGCCCTCACCCGCGTCATCCCGCCCCCTTCACGGTCCCCCGAATCGGGCGCCATGGCATCCCGAACCCTCCGAAGGACCATACGTACGACAGCCGCACACATGCACCCCGATCCCACGACCGCCACCCCAACCAGCGATCACAGGCACACGCGTTCGCATCACCTCGGCGGTACGACAGCGGTACGGGCGCTCCGCGCCCCGAACCGGATGCGGCGACGCTCCGCGCCGCAACACCCGGATGCGATTCCTCCCCGCATGAACGCCGGGGCATCCTCGCAAGAAGCGGGTGACGGCTTCGCGGTGGCGCCTATGGGCCACTGTTACAAGGCCGCAATAGCGGACATTTAGCTTCGAATCCGTCAGCCTTCCCGCGAGGATCCGGAGCCGTCCCCATGAGCACGCCCACCGCACCCGCGCCGCAGGACCTCCGCCGCCGGTGGCCTCGGGCGCCCCGCCGCCGTCTGCTGGCCGGCTCCGCGCTCGCCCTGACCGTCGGCGGGGGCCTGCTAGCCTGCTCCACCGGCGCGGGCGCCGCCCCGGCGCCCGATGTGAGCGTGCGGAACGCGGCGGCGGCGCCGGTCCGGCACGAGGCCGACCCGATGGCGGCCTCCGAGCCGACGCGACTGGCCGTCCCGGCGGCGGGCGTGGACACCGGTCCGGTCCTCCGCCTCGGGCTCGACGCCGAGCAGGGGCTCCAGGTGCCGTCCGTCGAGCAGGCCGGTCGGGCCGGCTGGTACACGGGCAGCGTGACCCCCGGGGAGAAGGGCGCCTCGGTCCTTGTCGCGCACTACGACACGGCGAGGGGCCCGGCGCTGCTCCGGGACGTCGCCGAGGTGAGGACCGGGGACCTCATCGAGGTGGCTCGGGCGGACGGCTCCACCGCCGCCTTCGAGATCCGCGAGATCCGGCAGGTAGACAAAAAGGACTTCCCTACGAATAAGGTCTACGGGAAGACCGACCGTCCCGAGCTCCGGCTGATCACCTGCGGGGGCCCGATCAAGGACGGTCACCGCACCGACAACATCATCCTCTTCGCCGACCTGGTGAAGCGGTGACCGCAAGCCCCGGAGGAGCAGTGTGAGACAGCGCGGACGGCCGCTCGTCGCCGCCGTGGCCCTGGCCGCGGCGGCGCCGCTCGTGCTCTCCGGCTGCGGCGGCGAGGGCGGGTTGGAGAGCGCGGGCCCCACGCCCGCCGCCATCGGGCCCGTGCGCCTCTGGCCCGACCTGCCGCCCGCGACCGCGCCGCCCCTCGACTACGGGGAGACCGACACCGAGCGGGTCCCCGGCATCCCGGTCCCCGACAACGACGTCCACCGCGTCGACGCCGTGGCCGTGGTGCGGGCCGAGGTGAACGCGCACCCCGACACGTACTCCGGCGCGGACGGCATGTACGAGGAGACGGCGCGGCTGATCGGCCGGTGCGGGACGGAGCCGAAGAAGTGCCCCGTCATGCCGCCGTACTACCGCGATCTGACCGGGAACGGCCGCGACGAGCTGATCGTCGGCATCCGGATGCCCGACCAGCAGGTCGGCGTGCGGGTCTACCTCGCCGAGAACGGCAGCCTCACCCGGATCATGGCCACTGTGGACCAGGTGATCAGCGTGGAGCTGGCGGGCCGGGACGTGATCGTGCGGGCCGCCTCCGCCGGCATCCCGGGGTACGAGTACCGCACCGCCTGGTCCTGGGACGAGCAGCAGCGCGCGATGCTGCCGACCCGGGACGAGATCGTCCGCGTCAAGCCGCCGGGCCCGTCCCTCTCCCCGACCCCCGCGCCCCGTCTCGTCGAGCCGGCTCCGGCGCCGGCCCCCACCGGAGCATCCCGATGACGCCGAGAAGGCGCCCCCGCCTCCCCGCCTGGACCGCGACCCTCACCTGGAAGTCCGCGGTCTTCATCACGGTCATGTGCTGCGCCCTGGCGGCGCTGCTCGGCGTGCTCGTCCATGTCTCGGTGGCCGGGCAGACCGTGAACGACTCCCGCGAGCGGGCGCTGACCCGGCTGGCCGCCGCGAGCCGCGCCTACGAGGCGGGCGATCCGCTCCCGCGGTTCTCCGGAATCGACCCCGAGGGCCTGCCGGACTCGCTGCGCGCGCTCGCCCTGCGGGGCGAGCGCGGCACGGTGGTCGAGGAGCACCGGGGCCGGCCGACGATGTGGGCGGCGGGCCCGGCGGACGGCCGCGCCCTCGCCGTACAGCTGGACTACTCGACGAGCGCGGAGACCATCGACGGGCTGGACCGCTCGATCCTGGCCTCCTCGGTCCTGGCCATCGGGGCGACCCTGCTCGTGGGCGCCTTCGCGGTCACCCGGGTCACCCGGCGGCTGCACCTGACCGCCCAGGTCGCCCGGCGGATCAGCGCGGGCGACCTCGACGCCCGCGTCAACGACCCCCGTACGAAGGACCCTTCGCGCCCCCAGGACGAAGTGGCCACGGTCTCCGGGGCGCTCGACACCATGGCCTCCTCGCTCCAGCGCAAGCTGCAGACCGAGCAGCGCTTCACCGCCGATGTCGCACACGAGCTGCGCACCCCGCTGACCGGCCTGTCGGCCGCCGCCGAACTGCTGCCGGAGGGCCGCCCCTCGGAGCTCGTACGGGACCGGGTGAAGGCGATGCGCGGGCTGACCGAGGACCTGCTGGAGATCTCCCGGCTCGACGCCCGCAACGAGACGGTGGATCTGGCGGTGCACGACCTCGGCCCACTCGCGCGCCGCGTGGTGCGGGCGTCGGGGACGGAGACCGAGGTGCGGATCGTCCGGGACGCCACGGTCGAGACGGACAAGCGGCGCCTTGAGCGGGTCCTCGGCAATCTCGTCGCCAACGCCCACAAGCACGGCGCCCCACCCGTCGTCCTGACCGTGGAGGGCCCGGTCGTCACGGTGCGGGACCACGGCCCCGGGTACCCGGAGTACCTGCTGGTGTCCGGGCCGCAGCGGTTCCGTACGGAGAACGGCGGCAAGGGGCACGGGCTCGGGCTCACGATCGCGGTGGGGCAGGCCGAAGTGATCGGCGCGGAACTGGTCTTCGCGCCCGCGCCGGACGACGGCGGCGGGGCGCTGGCACGGCTGACACTGCCGGAGTACGTGGCGTTCGACGAGGTGGAAGCGGAGCCGGGGGCCTGAACGGCGCACCGTCACACATAAGGGATATAAGGCTTATTGCTTGCTACGTTGCGGACCATGACCGCAACGACGGCGGACGCTCCCCCGCCCGGGCCACGCACCCCGAAGCGCCGCGGCGTGGAACTCTCCCTCCTCGTCTGCGCCGTCCTCATCTCCGTGCTCGGCTACGCCGACGTCGGCCTGGCCAGGAGCGGCGCCGTGCCGCCGGACGCCGCCCGCTACGGCGCCGGGCTCGGCGCGCTCGCCCTCCTCGCCCATCTCGCCGTCCGCTTCCGCGCGCCGTACGCCGATCCACTGCTGCTGCCCATCGCCGTGCTCCTCAACGGGCTCGGCCTGGTGCTGATCTACCGGCTCGACCTGGAGACGCCCCACGACCAGGCCGCCTTCACCCAGCTCGTCTGGTCGACGCTCGGGGTGGCGCTGTTCATCGGCGTCGTCGTGCTGCTGCGCGACCACCGGGTGCTGCAGCGGTACGCGTACCTGTCGATGGCCACCGCGCTCGTCCTGATGCTCGTGCCGATCTTCTTCCCGGCCGTGAACGGCGCCAAGATCTGGATCCGGATCGGCGGACTCTCCTTCCAGCCGGGCGAGTTCGCCAAGATCCTGCTGGCCGTCTTCTTCGCCGCGTACCTCGCTGCCAACCGCAACGCGCTGGCGTTCACCGGCCGCAGGATCTGGAAGCTGCAGTTCCCCACCGGCCGGGTGCTCGGGCCGATCGTCGCGATCTGGGTGCTGAGCGTGGGCGTCCTGGTCCTCGAACGGGACCTCGGCACCTCGCTGCTCTTCTTCGGACTCTTCGTGATCATGCTGTACGTGGCGACGGGACGGACCGGCTGGATCGCGGTCGGGCTCCTCCTGGCGGCCGTCGGGGCCTTCGCCGTCGGCTCCCTCGAACCGCATGTGCACAGCCGGGTCGAGGACTGGCTGAACCCCTATCTCTCCATCGAGGCGGGCGACGGACCGGGCCAGCTCGCGCAGTCGCTCTTCTCCTTCGCCGCGGGCGGGATGCTCGGCGCCGGGCTCGGACTCGGGCACTCCATCCTGATCGGCTTCGCCGCCAAGTCCGACTTCATCCTCGCGACGGCGGGCGAGGAGCTCGGCCTGGTCGGTCTGACCGCCCTGTTCCTGCTGTACGCGCTGCTCGTCGCACGCGGCTACCGGGCCGGCCTCGCGCTGCGCGACCCCTTCGGGCGGCTCCTCGCGATCGGGCTCGCCTCCATCCTGGCGCTCCAGGTCTTCGTGATCGCCGGTGGGGTGATGGGCCTGATCCCGCTGACCGGCATGGCGATGCCGTTCCTGGCGCAGGGCGGTTCGTCCGTCGTCACCAACTGGATCATCGTGGCGCTGCTGATCCGGGTGAGCGACTCGGCCCGAGCCCCGCTCCCGGACACCGTCGAGACCGGGGTCATCGCCCCGATCGTGGAGGACGCCCGGTGATCCCGTACATCCGGCGCGCGGCCGCGCTCTGTCTCGCCCTCCTGGTGGCGCTCCTCGTGAACGCCGCACGGGTGATGGTCCTCGAGGCGGACGAGCTGGACGAGAACCCGGCCAACCGGCGCCTGGCGATCACCCGTTGGGGTCAGCCGCGCGGCGAGATCGTCGTGGACGGGCGGCCGGTGACCGGCTCGCGGGACAGCGGCCAGCAGCTGCGCTACGAACGGACCTACACGCAGGGTCCGTTGTACGCCCCGGTGACCGGCTACGCCTCCCAGACGTACGGCACCTCTTTCGTGGAGAGCGCCGAGGACGCCGTCCTCGCCGGTACAAGTCCGTTGCTCGCCCCGCTGCCGTTCTGGAACGACATCAGCCGGGGACAGCAGCCGGGCGGGGACGTGGTGACGACGCTGCGGGCGTCGATGCAGGAGGCCGCGTACCGGGGGCTCGGCGGGAAGCGCGGGGCGGTCGCGGCGATCGAGCCGTCGAGCGGGCGGATCCTGGCCCTGGTCTCCTCGCCGTCGTACGACCCGGGGGTGCTGTCCGGCACGGGCCAGACGGTCAAGGAGGCCTGGACGCGACTGAACTCCTCGCCGAACCAGCCGATGCTGAACAGGGCGATCCGGCAGACCTATCCCCCGGGGTCCACGTTCAAGATCGTGACGGCCGCGGCTGCGCTGGACGCGGGCGTGGTGACGGACGTCGACGCGGCGACGGACACCCCGGACCCGTTCGTGCTGCCGGGGACCCGGCAGGTGCTGCCGAACGCGACGAAGGGGTGCGGGAACGCCTCGCTGGCGTACGCGATCCAGTGGTCGTGCAACACGGTCATGGCCGGGCTCGGGGTGGACGTGGGCCTGACGGGGATGGTCGACGCGGCCGAGAGGTTCGGCTTCGACGACACGAGGCTGAAGGTCCCTTCCTGGGTCGCGCGGTCCAACTTCGACACGGACATGAGCGCCGACCAGCTGGCGCTGTCGTCGATCGGCCAGTTCAACACGACGGCGACCCCGCTGCAGATGGCGATGGTGGCGGCGGCCGTCGCCAACAACGGGGAGATCGCGTACCCGTATCTGGTGGAGCGGACGACGACGTCGGGCGGCACGACGGTCGACTCCACCGGCCGCCGCAGCTACCGCCAGGCGATGCGCCCCTCGACCGCGACCCAGCTCCAGCGGCTGATGGTCAAGGCGGTCGAGGAGGGCACGGGCACGAACGCGGCCATCCCCGGGGCGAGCGTCGGCGGCAAGACGGGCACGGCCCAGCACGGCCTCGGCAACACCGGGACTCCGTACGCCTGGTTCATCGCCTGGGCGCAGGCCGCGGACGCGGCGCAGCCCGCGGTGGCGGTGGCGGTCGTCATCGAGGACGCCGAGGCCAGCCGTACGGACATCAGCGGCGGCGGCAGCGCGGCGCCGATCGCCCGGGCGGTGATGGAGGAGGCGCTGCGCCCGGCCCCCTCCGAGGGCGTCAGCTGATCGGCTTGCGCATCTCCGCGCGGACCTTGGCGGTGGTCTCGGCGAGCTCGGCCAGGTCGATGTCCTTGGGGTCCGCGGTGGCCGACTCGGTGGTGACGACCGCGACGAAGGAGGCGGTGTTGTCGTCGCCCCAGGCGCACATCGGGAGGGTGGAGGTGCCGAGGGCGTCCTTCGCCTGGGTGACCTGGCAGCTGACGGTCACGTCGTGGCCGGCCGGCGTGAAGTCCTTGGGCGGGACGACCAGCGTGGTGCCCTTGTCCTTCGCGGCGCCGGACAGGATGGAGGCGCGGGTGCCCTCGGGGTCCCTGAGCCGGCCGTGGAATCCGGAGACGACGAGGACGGCACTGTCCTTGCCGGTGTACTGGGCCATGGCCGCCTTGGCGTCCTTGACCGTGGGGTCGTAGGTGTCCTCGACCTCCTTGCCCTCGGTCTCGGAGACGTCCTTGGTCAGCGTGTACTCGCCGGCGAGGAGGGTCTTGGGGACGACGAGCTCGTGCGTCGCCTCGGGGAAGGAACCGGTGACCCCGGCGCCGTCGAGCATGAGCTTGCCCGCGTAGCCGAGGCCGCCGACCAACGCCAGCGCCCCGACGACGATCCCGACGATCAGCCCCGTCCGCTTCTTCTTGGGCGGCGGCCCCATGGGCGGCTGCCCCCAGGCGCCGCCCCCGGGCCCGGGGTACTGCTGGGGGAAGCCCTGCACGGGCGGGGGGCCGTAGGCCCCGGGCTGCTGCGGGGGCGGGACGGGACCGCCGTACGGGTTGTGCGGCGGCTGACTCGGCGGTGGCGGCATGCTCATGCCGGGCACGGTACGTCACCGGCGTGAGCACCCGTGAGTCCGGGCCCCGGCACCGCCGCCTACCCCTCCGCCGCGCCCTCGGCGATCGCCTCCTCGACCTCCGCCACCCGCTCGCTCTCCTCCGTCGCGAAGCGCTCCCGGTCCAGTGCCTCGGCGATCTCCTCGTCCTGGGTCATCAGCAGGTCCAGGTTCGAGTCGCCCAGGTCGAAGACGCCCATGTCCAGATAGGCCTTCTGCAGGCGCTCGCCCCACAGGCCGATGTCCTTCACGCACGGGACGATCCGGCTGAACAGCAGCTTGCGGAAGAGGTGCAGGAACTCGCTCTGCTCGCTGAGCTCCTCGGCCTCCTTCCTCGGGATGCCGAAGTTCTCCAGCACCTCGATCCCGCGCAGCCGGTCCCGCATCAGGTAGCAGCCCTCGATCACGAACTCCTCGCGTTCGCGCAGTTCCGCGTCCGTCAGCTGCTTGTAGTAGTCGCGCAGCGCCATCCGCCCGAAGGCGACGTGCCGGGCCTCGTCCTGCATCACGTACGCCAGGATCTGCTTCGGGAGCGGCTTGTCCGTCGTGTCGCGGATCATGCCGAAGGCGGCCAGCGCCAGGCCCTCGATGAGCACCTGCATACCGAGGTACGGCATGTCCCAGCGCGCGTCGCGCAGGGTGTCGCCGAGCAGGCCCTGGAGGTTGTCGTTGATCGGGTAGAGCATCCCGACCTTCTCGTGCAGGAAACGGCCGTAGATCTCCGCGTGCCGCGCCTCGTCCATCGTCTGGGTCGCCGAGTAGAACTTGGCGTCCAGGTCCGGGACGGACTCCACGATCCGGGCGGCGCAGACCATCGCGCCCTGCTCGCCGTGGAGGAACTGGCTGAACTGCCAGGAGGCGTAGTGCCGGCGCAGTTCGCCCTTGTCCCGCTCCGTCATCTTCGCCCAGTGCCGGGTGCCGTACAGCGTCAGGACGTCGTCGGGGGTGCCGAGCGGGTCGTACGGGTCGACCTCCAGCTCCCAGTCGATGCGGGTGGCGCCGTCCCACTGCTTGTCCTTGCCCTTCTGGTAGAGGGCGAGGAGACGCTCGCGTCCGTCGTCGTAGTCCCAGCTGAAGCGGGCCTGCCCGGTCGCGGGAACGTTCCAGAGGGATTCCTTCGGGGCTTTCACGTAAAGGTCGTGCGTCGACACTGACGACTCCTTCGCTCGCCGAACGTGCTCCTTCCGGCAGGCTCACACGTTGGTAGACAGAGGGTCAACAAGTAGTGCGCAAGGGATTGACGGCCTTACTGACGAGCAGTCTCATAAGAGGCGACCCCTGGTAACTCGACCGCGTGCACAGCGAGGTGTCTCCCCGTCATGACCACTCGGACCGAGCACGACTTCACTCTCCTCCGGGACGCCCTGGGCCCCCTCCGCGACCGGGAACAGGTCGCGGCACGGCTGCTCGAGTCCTCCCTCAAGCACTCCTTCGACCCCGAGAGCGAACTCGACTGGGAGGCCCCGGTCGAGGACGGCAAGTGGTTCTGGCCGCCGGAGCTGGTGTCCCTGTACGACACCCCGCTGTGGCGGACGATGTCCGAGGAGCAGCGGATGGACCTGGCCCGGCACGAGGCGGCGTCGCTCGCCTCGCTCGGCATCTGGTTCGAGATCATCCTGATGCAACTGCTCGTGCGGCACATCTACGACAAGTCCCTGACCAGCAACCACGTGCGGTACGCACTCACTGAGATCGCCGACGAGTGCCGGCACTCGATGATGTTCGCCCGGATGATCCAGAAGGGCGGCGCGCCCGCCTACCCGGTGCCGCGGATCTACCACAACCTGGCCCGCGTCCTGAAGACCGTCTCCACCACCCCCGGCTCCTTCGCCGCGACCCTTCTCGGCGAGGAGATCCTGGACTGGATGCAGCGCCTGACCTTCCCGGACGAGCGCGTCCAGACCCTGGTGCGCGGGGTGACCCGCATCCACGTCGTGGAGGAGGCACGCCATGTGCGCTACGCCCGCGAGGAGCTGCGGCGCCAGATGATGACCGCGCCCCGCTGGGAGCAGGAGTTCACCCGACTCAGCTGCGGCGAGGCAGCCCGTGTCTTCTCCACCTGCTTCATCAACCCCAAGGTGTACGAGAACGTCGGCCTGGACCGCCGCCGGGCCGTCGCCGAGGTCCGCGCGAGCGGCCACCGCCGCGAGGTCATGCAGTCGGGCGCGAAGCGGCTGACCGACTTCCTCGACGACATCGGCGTCCTGCGGGGCCCGGGGCGCCGCCTCTGGAAGTCTTCGGGCCTGCTGGCGTGAGCGGCCGCCAGCCGCACGGGGCGGCGGCTGCCCGGGGCGGCGGGCGCCCGCTCGTCGCCTGCGTGTCGTCTCGCGGAGTTACCCTGCGAGGCATGACCAGTGCCGCCTCGCCCGCGTACCGCCGGCTCAGCGTCGAGGAGCGGCGGCTGCAGCTGCTCGCCGCCGCCCTGACGCTCTTCGCCCACCGGGCCCCGGACGAGGTCTCCCTCGACGACGTCGCCGAGGCGGCGGGCGTCTCGCGGCCGCTCGTCTACCGCTACTTCCCCGGCGGGAAGCAGCAGCTGTACGAGGCGGCGCTGCGCTCCTCCGCCGACGAGCTGGAGCGGTGTTTCGCCGAGCCGCCCGTCGGACCGCCGACCGAACGCCTCGCCCGGGTCCTCGACCGGTACCTGACCTTCGTCGACCAGCACGACGCCGGCTTCAGCGCCCTGCTCCAGGGCGGCAGCGTCGCCGAGACCTCCCGGACCACCGCCATCGTCGACGAGGTGCGCCGGGCCGCGGCCGAGCAGATCCTCGTCCACCTCGGGGTGGACGAGCCGGGCCCCCGGCTGCGGATGATGGTCCGCACCTGGATCGCGGCGGTGGAGGCGGCCTCCCTGATCTGGCTCGACGAGGACAAGCAGCCGTCCGCCGGCGAGCTGCGGGACTGGCTCGTCGACCATCTGATCGCGCTGCTCGCGGCCACGGCGGCGACCGACGAGGAGACGTCGGCGGTCGTCAAGCGGCTCCTCGCGCAGGAGACCGCGGAGGGGCCGGTGGGCACGCTGGCGCGCCGCGTGACCCCCGTGGTGAGCGAGGCCGCACACCTCATATGAGACTGGGGGCGTGAGAAGCGAGAACACCCCCTTTCGCGGCGGGCCCCTGGACGGCCGGGTCCTGCCCGTCCTCGTCGGACCGACCGGACATCCGCCGAAGTGGTACGAGGTACCGGTGCCGGACGCCGACGGCGGGCCGCCGACGGTCTACGCGTACCGCCGCGAACCGGCCGGGCACACCAAGCGGCTCGGGCTCCCGCGCGGCTGGGTCTACGAGTACGCCCCCGAGGGGCGGGAGCGCCACGAGCTGAAGTGGCCCTGGTCCAAGCCGGGACCCCAGCCGGGTCCCGAGGCCGGGTCCGGACCGGGGTCCGAGCCGGGGTCCGAGCCGGGGTCCCAGCCGAAGGGGTGAGCCGCTTAGCCCGAATCGCCCCTTTGTGAGCTCATCGCACGACCGGGCCCGCGCATCATCTCCGTGGAGGTGATGACGTGTCAGGAAGGCTGCTGCGCACGGTCTGCACGGGGATGCTCGCCGCGACGACGGCACTGGCGGGGGTTCCGGCGGCGACCGCCGACGATCCGGTGGACCCCTCGGTGGAGGCGCCGGCCGATGCCCCGGCGGAGGGGCGGACGGACCCACCGGCGAACGGCTCGGGCGACGCGGCCCGGGAGACCCCGGGCGAGCTCCCGGACGCACCGTCGGCCGACGCGGGTGAACTCCCCCTCGACCCGCCCGGCGAGACCCCGGCCGAGCAGTCGGGCGATGCCGACGATCCGGCGGCCCCCGCCGACGGGACCGACCCCGCCGCCGACCCCGCCGACGGCACCCCCCTCGACGACGCCGCCGAACTCCCGCCCCCCGGCGGGGACTCCGTCGCGAGCCTCCTCGGCCGGCTCCGGACCCTCTACCGCCAGGCCGAGCAGGCCACCGAGACCTTCAACGCCACCGACGAGGCCCTGCGGCTCCAGGCCGCCGACACCAAGAAGGTCACCGCCGCCCTCACCGTCGCCCGCGAGGCGCTCGCCCGGGGTCGGAACGCGGCCGGGCGGCTCGCGCGGGAGCAGTACCAGGGGCGGGCCACGGCCTCGTCATTCTCCTCCTACCTGCGGCTGCTGCTCTCCGACGATCCCCAGCACGCCCTGGACCAGGGGCATCTGATGGCCCGTGCGGCCCGAGAGCGGGCCGGTACCGTCACCCGCCTCACCGAGGCGGAGAAGAAGGCGGACGCGCTCGCCAGCCGGTCACGCCAGGCCCTGGACCGTCAGCAGACGCTCGCCGGGCGGCAGAAGAAGCAGAGCGCCGACGTCCAGGCCCGGCTGAAGGACGTCCAGATGCTGCTGGCCTCCCTCTCCCCCGACCAGCTCGCCCGGCTGACCGAGCTGGAGCGGACCCAGACCGCGGGGGCCCAGCGCGAGCTCCTCGAATCCGGCGTCCTGGACGTCGACCGGACCCCCACCCGCGAGGGCGGGGAGGCGCTGCGGTACGCGGTGCGGCAGATCGGCAAGCCGTACGTGTGGGGCGCCGAGGGGCCGGAGTCGTACGACTGCTCGGGGCTGACCTCACAGGCCTGGGCGAGCGCCGGCCGGGAGATCCCACGGACCAGCCAGGAACAGTGGCGGACGCTGCCCAAGGTATCCCTGCGTGAGCTGCGCCCCGGCGATCTGGTGATCTACTTCCCCGAAGCGACCCATGTGGCGATCTACCTCGGCGACGGCCTGGTCGTGCAGGCCCCGCGCCCGGGGGCGAAGGTCAAGGTCTCCCCGATCGCCGCCAACCCGCTCCTGGGAGCGGTCCGTCCCGACCCGGCCGGCAAGGCCCTGGAGACGTACGCGCCGCCCGCGCTCCCGGAGGGGGCGACGGACGGCACGGACGAGGGCTACGCCGGGGCTCGGGCCCCGTCGGCCGAGGCCGGCTAGGCCGCCGGGCCTCTCCGGGTCAGGGAGGCCGGCCCAGGAGTCCAGGGGCGTTCTGCCTGCGGGTTCCGGGGCCGCGCACCGAGGCGTCGGCCGCCGCCGGTCAGCGTAATCCGGATGGCGGGGCCCTCACTGAGGCTTGAGCCTGGCTGCATGGAGAACAACGGGACCAAGGTGGTGGTGGAGCCGCCCGACAGCCGCGGGCTGCGCAGGATCAGCGTCAGCGGCGCGACCGTGGGGAGCGCGTGGTCGCTGCGGGGGATGCGGAGAATTCTGTGGCGCCTCGGCTACCCGAAGGACATCGATGTGCGCGACCATCCGTCCGTCTCCTGGCGCGGAGGGGGCAGTGAGACGTGGCCGGACCACACGTGGCGCAGACGCGTCACCAGCACGCTCCTGATCGCCGGACTCCTCGGCTCCATGGTCCTGCTCGTCCGCATCGGCATCCCGGACGCCTTCGGAGCGCTGACCTTCTCGCAGCGACTGACCGGCTTC
Organism: Streptomyces sp. NPDC059875; assembly: GCF_042731085.1. NCBI lineage: Bacteria > Bacillati > Actinomycetota > Actinomycetes > Kitasatosporales > Streptomycetaceae > Streptomyces > Streptomyces sp. NPDC059875. Next base: position 152,825 of record NZ_JBHWJZ010000002.1, on the reverse strand, counting down.
CTGTTCATCCTCTCCGGCGCCGTGGCGGGGGTGGCGGCACTTGCCGTGCTCGACTACTGGGGCAAACGCCGTTCGAAGTACACGGGAGGCGTGGTCCTGCTCGGGGTGCTCATCGCCCTGGCCACCACCTCGCTCCTGCTTTTCATGTGGCTCCAGGAGAGGGAGTACACCCCCTATCTCCTGATGTATCTCCCGCTCTGGTTCTGGTCCCTGTGGGCACTGTGGCTCCTCCTCCGCCAAAAAGCATGGAGGGGAATTCCCCAACCGCACAGATTCGCCGCCGGAGCGGCAGCCACGGCGCTCCTGGCCACGGTCAATCTGGCGTATTCAGCGGTGTATCAACCCAACTCCACGCCGGCCCTCCTCAAGCTGACGGCCCAGTTCGGAACACCGAGACCGGACCCCGTCCGTTCGATTGTCCACCTCCCACTGACACTTCACGTACAAAACGTCGGGAAGGTTGCGACATACATCATCAACGACGACTACTCCGTTTACGGGTACTCGGCGAAATCCACCAAGGTCAAGGGGGGACTGAAGGGGCGAAAGGAGGCCATGGAGGGGAGATTCGACGCACAACTCCATGCCGGGACACCGGTCTCGCAGACCATAAGCGCCGGACGGTTCCACAGTCCAGGCAGCTGGCTCGAGCCCGGTGAAGAGTACAAGAAGGAGAAGGTGATCCGGATACCGAAGAACGCCAAGTACGACTGGGTGGAGGTCTACTTCGGCATGGAAGCCATGCGGAAGGACCGAGGGAGAATCGACGACGAATTCTTGATCGAGCACCAGTCATGGGACGAGGAGGACGGGATGGTTTACTGCCCTCCCGAAGCGTGTGGGGACCTCTTGTTCTCGTCTCATCGCGGAAGACTGCGTCACAACAACAACATCATCAATGTGACACGCCGGCCCGTGTACGTCACTGCGGAATGGTGGCTGGACAAGGAGGACTCAAGCATGACCACTTCCATGTCATCTTCTGCCGATTTCATACCAGAAGACGAAGCCGCCGCCATAAGAGCACAGGAGGAAAGCGAAAGGGAAAAGGAAAGATACGGCGTGTTCTACGTCGACACCTCCACCGCCGTACCCTTTGCGACCCTGCTCAAGACTCCGGCGTCGTAGCGCTCCCCGGAACGCATGGGCGATCCAACGGTCACCGATGACACCACGGCCACCGTTGGACCCCTCGTCAGCGGCCCGTCAGGCTCCGGCGACCGAGGCCAGGTAGGCGGCGGTCTTCTCCGGCTCGAAGAAGAAGTTCTCGAAGTCGGCCGGGTCGTTGAAGCCGTTCGCGAAGCGGTCGGCGACCGGCTGGAGCTGACCGGCCGCGCCGATCAGGTTCAGGACGTGCTCCGGCGGGACGCCGAGCATCGCGTTCGTCCACTTGGTGACGTGCTGCGCGGTGTCCCAGTACCGGTCGAACGTGGCCTGCATCCACGCCTCGTCGAAGGGCTTGTCGCCGTTCTCGACGATCGAGGCGAGGTAGGCGGCCGCGCACTTGGAGGCCGAGTTGGAGCCCTGGCCGGTGATCGGGTCGTTGGCGACGACGACGTCCGCGACGCCGAGGACCAGGCCGCCGCCGGGGAGCCGGCCGATCGGCTTGCGCACGGTCGGGGCGTAGCGGCCGGCCAGCGTGGCGTTGGCGTCGGTCAGCTCGACCTTGGTGGCCCGCGCGTACTCCCAGGGCGTGAACTTCTCCATCAGCTCCAGGGTCAGGGCCAGGTGCTCGGAGGGGTCCTTGACGCCCTGGAAGACGTCGAGCGGGCCGCCGGGGATGCCCTCCCAGAAGAGGATGTCGGCGCGGCCGGAGGTCGTCAGGGTCGGCATGACGAAGAGCTCGCCGACGCCGGGGACCAGGTTGCAGCGCACGGCGTCGAAGTCCGGGTGCTCGGGGCGCGGGCCCAGGCCGTGGACGTACGCGACGGCCAGCGCGCGCTGCGGCTCGCCGTACGGGGAACGGGACGCGTCCCGGCCGAACATGGAGACCAGCTCGCCCTTGCCGGCGGAGACGAGGACCAGGTCGTACGTGCGGGAGAAGAAGTCCAGGTCGGAGACTGCCGCGCCGTGGATGACGAGCTGACCGCCGCGCTGGGCGAAGGTCTCCATCCAGCCGGCCATCTTCACGCGCTGGTCGACGGACTGCGCGTAGCCGTCGAGCTTCCCCACCCAGTCGATCGCGCGCGAGCTGTCCGGGGCGGCCACCGACACGCCGAGGCCCTCGATCCGCGGGGCCTGGGACTCCCAGAAGTTCAGGGCGAGGTCGCGCTCGTGCTGGAGCGCGGTGTCGAACATGCACTGGGTGGACATGACCCGGCCCGACCGGATCTCGTCCGCCGTGCGATTGGACATGAGGGTGACTTCGTACCCCTGCGACTGCAGTGCGAGGGCGAGCTGGAGACCGGACTGGCCGGCTCCGACGATGAGTATCTTCCGCATGGAGGGGGTTCCTTACGCGTCGATCAGGCTATTCAGGGGTGGCTTCGAGCGCGTGCGCGACCATCGCGAGCAAGGACTCGATCACGCTGTACCGCTTGCGCGCGTCCATGATCACGACGGGTACGTGCGGGGGCACCGTGAGGGCCTCCCGGACGTCCTCGGCCTCGAACAGCTCGGTGCCCTCGAAGTGGTTCACCGCGACGATGTACGGCAGCCCGCAGCTCTCGAAGTAGTCGAGCGCGGGGAAGCAGTCGGTCAGCCTGCGGGTGTCGGCGAGCACGATCGCGCCGATCGCGCCGCGCACCAGGTCGTCCCACATGAACCAGAAGCGCTGCTGTCCCGGCGTACCGAAGACGTACAGCACGAGGTCGTCGTCGAGGGTTATCCGGCCGAAGTCCATCGCCACGGTCGTGGTGAGCTTGTCGGGCGTCGCGGCGAGATCGTCGGTATCCTCGCTCGCCCGGGTCATCAGGGCCTCGGTCTGCAGCGGAGTGATCTCCGAGACGGCCCGGACGAAGGTCGTCTTGCCGACCCCGAAGCCGCCCGCGACGACGACCTTGGTCGCGATCGGGGCCCGGGTGTGGTCGAGCTGCCAGTCCTGCGCGCCCTCTTCGGTGCCCGCGTCCTGGGGTGCGGGCTGGGCGGGGATTCCGGCGAGGGCCGGGGCAGCGGCTTCAGAGACGGCGGAGTCCACTCAGCACCCTTTCGAGCAGCGCGCGGTCGGGCTGGCCGGTGCCGTGACCGGTCCCGTACACACGGATCTTTCCCTGGTCGGCCAAGTCGCTGAGCAGCACTCGGACGACACCCAACGGCATCTTCAGAAGCGCCGAGATCTCCGCGACGGTACGCATCCGGCGGCAGATCTCGACGATGGCCCGCATCTCCGGCATGAGCCCGCGCGCGGCCGGCCCGCCGCCCGTCAGCACCTTCCTCCCGGGCGATCCCTCCAGGGCCGCGACGAAGGTCTCGACGAGCAGGACGTGGCCGAAGCGGGTACGGCCGCCGGTGAGCGAGTACGGGCGCACGCGCGCGGGGCGCCGGCCTTCCCCTCGTACCGGCAGCTTGTGGGTGTGAAAGGCCGACGACGCAGACGTCACTGGGTGCTCTCCATCGATTTGCGCAGCTCACTGCGGAGTTCGGGGGTGAGTACATGTCCGGCGCGGCCGACGAAGAGCGCCATGTGGTAGGCGACGACGCTCATGTCGCAGTCGGGCTCGGCATGCACACCGAGCAGCGAACCGTCGCTGATCGACATGACGAAGACGCTGCCCTCCTCCATGGCCACCATGGTCTGCTTGACCCCGCCGCCGTCCATCAGCCGGGCCGCGCCGATGGTGAGGCTGCCGATGCCCGAGACGATCGTGGCGAGGTCGGCGCTGGATCCGCGCGGGCCGGTCGGGCGGTCCTCTGCGGGCGCGGCGTTCTGGACCGCCGGGTCGGACGAGAGCAGGAGCAGCCCGTCGGACGAGACGACGGCGACCGAGCGGACACCGGGCACCTCCTCGACGAGGTTGCCCAGCAGCCAGTGCAGGTTGCGGGCTTCCCTGCTCAGTCCGAATGTTCCGGTCGCAGTCAACTGCGTGCCTCCTCGACTGTGTCCCCCGTCTTCTCCTCGGTACGTGCGGTCTGCGTGTTCTGTACGGCTCCGATCTCCGCCTCGACGTCCCGGCGCCCCTCCTCGGCTCCGCGCTGGAAGCCGCCGAGCCTGCGGCGCAGCGCCTCGGCGTCCACGCCGCCCGTGCGCGGGGCGGCGGGGGCGTCGGCCTGGCGGACGACCCTCGGGGTGCGCTTGGGCAGGCCCTTGTCCGTGAGGCGCTGGGCGACCGGCTCGGTCTCCTCCGGTGCGCGCTCGTGGGTGTCGGGCTCGGGCGGCGGGTCGGGGAGGCGGACCTGGAGGGTCGTCTCGGCCACCGACGGCTCCGGGGCGGGCTCGGGAGCCTCCGCCTCGGGGACCTCGGGGGTCTCGTGGACCTCGATGACCTCCGAGGCCTCGTCCGGGACGGCGTCCGGAGTCGCGTCCGGCTCGGGAACTGCCGCGTCCGCTTCGGGAGTCGCCTCGCGAGTCGCCTCGGGAGCCACTTCGCCGGCCGCCTCCGCCTCGGCGAACGCCTGCTCCGCGGCTTCCACGAGGGGGTCCCTGGTACGGGACGGCAAGGCGTTGGAGTTCGCCTCGGCGACCGAGCCCGGGAGGTTCAGGGTGGGCGCAGAGCCGGCGACCGACACGACCGGCGGGACCGCGGTCGGCGGGGCCGTCGGAAGCAGCGGCAGCGGTAGCACGATCACGGCCGCGATGCCGCCCTGCTTCTGCTCGCGCAGTTGCACCCGTACGCCGTGGCGGGCGGCGAGCAGGGCGGTGACGCGGATGCCGAGCCCCTCCCCCGCGGAGTCGGCCGGGTCGGCCTCGGCGAGCCGCGCGTTGAGCTCGGCGAGCCGGGACTCGGTCATGCCGATGCCCTCGTCCTGGACGGAGAGCATCACCTCGCCGCTCTCCAGGAGCCAGCCGGAGAGCTGGACCTGCGCGTCGGGCGGCGAGAAGGACGTGGCGTTCTCGAGGAGTTCGGCGACCAGGTGGCTGAGGTCGTCCGCGGCGAAGCCGGCGATCTGGGCGTGCGGCGGCAGGGACTGGATGGTGACCCGCTCGTACCGCTCGATCTCGCTGACGGCGGCGCGCAGCACGTCGACGAGCGGGACCGCGCCGGGGTGGCCGTGGACGTGCTCGTGGCCGGCGAGGACCAGGAGGTTCTCACTGTGGCGACGCATGACGGTCGCCATGTGGTCGAGCTTGAAGAGGGTGGCCAGCCGGTCCGGGTCCTGCTCGCGCTCCTCCAGCTTCTCGATGACCCCGAGCTGGCGCTCCACCAGACCGAGGCTGCGCAGCGAGAGGTTGACGAAGGTGTGCTGGACGGTGTGCCGGAGTCGCTCGAGTTCGGCGGTGAGGAGGGCCGTGTGGCCCTGGAGCTCGGCGCGCTGGGCGGCGAGCTCGGTGGCGAGGGAGTCCCGGGCGCCGGCCAGGTCGGCGCGCTCGCTGTCGAGCTGTTCGGTGCGCCGGGCGAGGGCGGCCAGCTTGCCCTGGAGAGTGTTGAGGGACCGTACGACCTGGGCGAACTCGTCGTTGCGGCCGGTGAAGCGGACCGGCTCCTCGGTCTCCGGGGCGGCGGCGAGCCGCGCGGCGCCGATGCGCACCACGGCGAGCGGGCGGGTGAGGGTGCGGGCGACGAAGGTGGAGATGCCGATCGCGACCAGCAGGCAGCCGCCGAGGAAGGCGATGCGCAGTTCGAGGGCGGTCACGTCGTCGTCGCGGAGCTGGGCGAGGCGCTCCACCTGCTCGGTGGCGAGCGCCGACTCGACGCCGCGCATCTGCTCGATACGGGCGGAGAGCGCGGCCTCCAGCTTCTCGGGGTCGGTGCGCCGCTCGGCCTTGGTGAGGGTCGGCTGGTCGGTGAGCCCGGTCAGGTAGCGCTCGGCGCTCTTGACGTCGGGGCCCGTCACGGTGTGGGCGAGGGAGTCGCGGCCGGCGGCCGTGGCGGCCTGGTCGAAGTCGGCGAGGGAGGCCAGTTCGCGGACCCGGGCCTGCTGGGCTGCGGCGGTCAGGGCGCCGCGGGCACGGTCGGCCTCGTCCGCGCCCTCCGGCTCGTCGGGGACGTACGTGCCGGTGATCGGGTCGTAGTGCGTGCCGGTGGACTCGGGCTGGGGTACGGCGAGGGCGGCCAGGAGCAGTCCGCGGGCGGCGGAGGCCTGTTCGACGGCGCGGCCGAGCGCGGCGGGGGCCCTGGTGGCCTCGGCGGCGCGGGCGGGGGTCTGCTCGGCGAGCTCGTCGGCGAGGTCCTGGAGCTTGGCGATGACGTCCGAGTACGCCTTGTGGGCCTCCAGGGCGGTGCCCTTGCCGGTGAGCGCGGTACGGCGGACGGCGGACAGGTCCGCGAGGTCGCGACGGAGTTCGGCGGGGGCGGCGGGCCGGATCTCGTCGATCTGCCGGTCGACCCGGGTGGACCGGGCGCTGGTGATCTGCCGCTTCTTCTCGGTGTCGCCCTGCTGCTCGTCCCGGCCCGCGGCGATGTACGCGACGACCTCGTCGCGCTCGTCGGCGAGCGAGTGCGCGAGGGTGACGGCCTGGCGGTCCAGCTCGGCGAGGGTGACCAGGCTCTGGGAGTCGTTCAGTTCGCCGGAGGCGGTGAGGATCGCGGGGGCGCCGGCGGCGAGGACGGTGACGCCGACGAGGGCGACACCGGCGACCAGGCGGTTGCGGACACGCTTGGGTCGCCCGGCGGGCACGGCGGGAACGCCGGAGGCACCGGCGTCGGAGCCCGTGGCCCCGCCCGTGGTCAGCGGGTCACCGGGGGTCTGGCTCCGCGTGCCGTTGTTGCTCCGAGGCCGCTTCTTCTGCACCGGTGCTCGCATTCTCGACTCGTCCGCCCATGAAGCAGAGGTGACGACCGGTCACACGCTAGAGCGCCCCCACCCCTGGTACGGCTTCCGACCATTCCAGCGCTTTTGGGAAGGGGACGCGCATCGGCCGCTCCGCCACCCGAACGAGTGAACATCACTCATGAGTTGGCGAACAACTTCGCGCGAGGGGCTTCCCGCGCCCGTGCGGTGTGCCGGTTGGATCTTCCGCGCGGGCTTTGGCAGGATGCCCGCCCGCAGCTTCCCGGAGGCCTTCCTTCCGTCTTGCGCGCACCCCTCGGAGGGTTGGTACAGGCCAGATTCGGCCGTTTGGAGACGCTGTGAAGGAGTGATGCAGGCCGGCTCGGCCCGGGGGCAGACTGAGGATCATGCGCACCGAAGCGGTCACCCTCCCCGGCAGCCCCGAACGCCCCAACGAGGACTGGGCGGCGACGGCTCTCCCCTCGTACGGCGGGGGCGGAGCGGTCGTGGTGCTCGACGGGGTGACACCGCCCGCCGGCGACGACGGCTGTGTGCACGACGTGCCCTGGTTCACCGCGCACCTCGGCGGCGCATTGACCGAACTATCCGCTTCGCGCCCCGATCTGACGCTGTCCGAGATCCTGGCCATGGCAATCCGGCGCACCGCGGATGCCCACCGGGACACCTGTGACCTTTCTCACGTACGCACTCCGCAGGCGACCGTCGCGATGGCCCGCTGGGACGCGACCTCGGTCGAGCATCTCGTCCTTTCGGACTCCGCGCTGCTCCTCGAGGCGCCGGACGGGTCGGTACGGGCGGTGCTCGACGACCGTCTCGACCGGATCCCCGACGAGATCCGCCGCTCCCTGGAGGCGACGGACCGTCTGCGGAACCAGGAGGGCGGCTTCTTCACGGCCGCGGCGGATCCGGAGGTGGCACGGCGCGCGGTGACGGGGACGACGCCCCGGTCGGCCGTACGGGCGCTGGCGGCGCTCACGGACGGAGCGACGCGGTGGGTGGAGCTGTTCGAGCAGGGCGGCTGGGCGGACTGCTTCGGGGTGCTGAGGAAGGAGGGGGCGCACGGGCTGCTCGCGCGGGTCCGGGCGCTCGAGGCGGAGGACGAGGTGGCGGGCGGCAGCCGCCGCTGGAAGCTGCACGACGACGCGACGGCGGTGTACGCGGAGCTGTAGGCGGAGCTGCCGGCGGAGCTCCGGCGGACGCGGACGGGCGCTCTCCGCGAACCGGCGGCTGCGGACCGGATTGCAGCGCCCGACCACCCGGCCGTCCGGGCCTCAGCCCTCCGCGCGGGTGTTCAGCTGGTGGAGCAGGCGGGCCAGTTCGGCGACCTCGCCCCGGTCCCAGTCCGCGAGCTTGCGGACGTACCGCCCGCGCCGGGCGTCCCGTACGCGTCGGAAACGGTTCCTGCCCTCCTCCGTCAACCGCACGAGCGAGGCGCGCCCGTCGGCCGGGTCGGGGTCGCGGGCGACGAGGCCGAGCTCCTCCAGGGCGCGCAGTTGGCGGCTCATCGTCGCCTTGCCGACGCCGAAGTAGCCGGCGAGATCGGTGGCGCGCTGCGGGCCGGTGTCGTCGAGCCGTACGAACAGGCCGTAGGCGGCGGGCTCCAGTTCGGGGTGGACCTCGCGGGCCATCTCGCCGGACTGGGAGCGGGCGCGCCGCAGAAAGACCGCCAGTTCACGTTCCAGGGCGAGGAATTCCTGGTCCACACCACTCCTGCCGGTGGGCTCGCCTTCACTCCCCGTACCGCTTCCGTGCACGTCAGCACCCCTCGCGCGCTTTCCGGTCGCTGAAAGTTTCTTTCGGCCGCGGCCATCGCCGCAGCTCCTCCAGTATTTCGCAGGCGTAGACCAACGGCAGCACCCAGGCCCCCTTCCGTCGGGCGGGTCTACGTGCGTAGCGTCTTCCCCAGCGGCTTCGCTGACATGTCCATACCAGGTCATGTCTCCACCCCCACCGCCTTTCGGAGGCACGCAATGCCCGTGCACAGATCCGGAAAGACTCTCGCCGGCGCCGCGTTCGCGGCCCTGGCCCTCCTTCTCCCCCTCACCCTCTCCGGTCCGGCGAACGCGGCCGACACCGAGGCCGCGCCCCCGCGCGGCTCCGCCCACATGGGTATGGGCGTCATCGAGCACGACGGACAGAGCGGAACCCCGGGCACGCCCCGGGCCGTCCAGACCGAGGGCGTGGACGTCTCCAGCCACCAGGGGAACGTGGCCTGGTCGACCCTGTGGAACAGCGGGGTGAAGTGGGCCTACGTCAAGGCGACGGAAGGCACCTACTACAAGAACCCCTACTTCGCGCAGCAGTACAACGGCTCGTACAACGTGGGCATGATCCGCGGCGCGTACCACTTCGCCACCCCGGACACGACGACGGGCGCGGCGCAGGCCGACTACTTCGTGAACAACGGCGGCGGCTGGTCCAGGGACGGCAAGACACTGCCGGGCGCGCTGGACATCGAATGGAACCCGTACGGGGCGACCTGCTACGGCAAGACGCAGTCCGGGATGGTCGCGTGGATCCGCGACTTCCTCAACCGCTACAAGGCGCGGACCGGTCGTGACGCGGTGATCTACACGGCGACGAGCTGGTGGACGCAGTGCACCGGCAACTACTCCGGCTTCGGCGCGAGCAACCCGCTGTGGATCGCGCGGTACGCGTCGACGGTCGGCACGCTCCCGGCGGGCTGGCCGTACTACACGATGTGGCAGTACACCTCGTCCGGCCCGACGGTCGGCGACCACAACCACTTCAACGGCGACCTCTCGCGCGTGCAAGCGCTGGCGAACGGCTGAGCCCGACCGCCCCTTCGGCGGCCTCCCGGGTGCGCGGCGGCGCGCCCGGGAGGCCGCCTTCGCCTTTCTCCGCCCACCCCCTTGCCCATTGGTATGGACCAATGCGACGCTCTTGGGCGACGCGTACGGCTTTCAACTTCCGTACGTGACCCGCTCGTTGCTCGTCCCGTACTCCCCCACGCACGAGAGAGAGCCCCGCATGCCGTCGTACCGTCGCACCGCAGCAGCCGTCACCCTGTCCGCGGCCGCGCTGATCCCCCTCACCCCGTCCACCGCCGGCGCGCACGGTGCCGTCTTCAACCCGGTGAGCCGGGTGGCGGCCTGTTACGCGGAGGGGCCGGAGACGCCGAAGTCGCAGGTCTGCAAGGACCTGGTCGCCGACTCCGGTACCCAGCCGCTCTACGACTGGAACGAGGTGAACATCGCCAACGCGGACGGACAGCACCAGGCGGTCATCCCCGACGGCAAGCTCTGCTCGGCCAACCGCGAGAAGTACCGGGCGCTCGACTGGGCCCGCACGGACTGGCCGGCCACGGCGGTCGGGGCGGGCTCCTTCGACTTCAAGGTACGGGTGACGGCGCCGCACTCGGGCACGATGACGGTCTACATCACCAAGCAGGGCTTCGACCCGACCCAGCCCCTGAAGTGGTCGGACCTGGACGCGACCCCGGTCGCCACCTACGCCACCACCCGCACCGCGACGGACGGCCACTACACCTTCACCGGCACCCTGCCCGCCCGCACCGGCCGCCACATCGTCTACAAGGTCTGGCAGCGCAACGACAGCCCGGAGGCGTTCTACAGCTGCTCGGACGTCACCTTCGGCGGTACGACGGCGGCCTCGGCCCCGAGCGAGGCGAAGATCGCCGCGGGCGCCGACCGCTCCACCGTGAGCCACGCGGGCCACGGCGGAGACGAGCAGGCCCCCGCCCTCTCCTCCGAGACCGCGCAGGCGTCCCCGTCCCCGCTCCCGCTCGCCCTCGCGGGCGCCGGCGCCCTGGCGGCCTTCGGGGTGGGCAGCCTGCTGCTGGCGCGCCGCCGGAACTCCTGACGTACGCCTGACCGACGACCACGTACGACGAAGCGGGGCGCCCCTACGAAAGGGGCGCCCCGCTCCTCGTACCGAACCGGCTTACGCCGCCGCGCTCACCGCGACCTCCGCCGGGGAGAGTGCGATCTCCAGGACCTGGCGGACGTCCGTGACCGGGTGGACCTCCAGCTTCTCCAGGATCTCCGCCGGGACGTCGTCCAGGTCGGCCTCGTTGCGCTTCGGGATCACGACCGTCGTGATGCCCGCGCGGTGGGCGGCCAGGAGCTTCTGCTTCAGGCCGCCGATCGGGAGGACCCGGCCGGTCAGCGACACCTCACCGGTCATCGCCACGTCCGTCCGGACGAGCCGGCCGGAGAGCAGCGAGGCCAGCGCGGTCGTCATCGTGATGCCCGCGCTCGGGCCGTCCTTCGGGACCGCGCCCGCCGGGAAGTGGATGTGCACGCCCCGGTCCTTCAGACCGGTCACGGGCAGCTCCTGCTCCGCGCCGTGCGAGCGCAGGAAGGAGAGCGCGATCTGCGCCGACTCCTTCATCACGTCGCCCAGCTGGCCCGTCAGGGTGAGCCCCGCCGCGCCCGTCTCCGGGTCCGCGAGCGACGCCTCCACGAAGAGGACGTCACCGCCCGCGCCCGTGACGGCGAGCCCGGTCGCCACACCCGGCACCGACGTGCGCCGCTCGGCCGGGTCCTGGGCCGACTCGGGCACGTGGTGCGGGCGTCCGATCAGTCGGCGCAGATCGTCCACACCGACCGAGAACGGCAGCTCCCGGTCGCCCAGTTCGTGCTGCGCCGCGACCTTGCGCAGCAGGCGCGCGATGGACCGCTCCAGGTTCCGTACGCCCGCCTCGCGGGTGTACTCCCCCGCCAGCTTCCGCAGGGACGCGTCCTCAAGGACCACCTCGCCGGGCTCCAGGCCCGCCCGCTCCAGCTGCCTCGGCAGCAGGTGGTCACGGGCGATGACGACCTTCTCGTCCTCCGTATACCCGTCGAGCCGCACCAGCTCCATCCGGTCGAGCAGCGCCTCCGGGATGGCCTCCAGGACGTTCGCCGTCGCCAGGAACACGACGTCGGAGAGGTCCAGTTCGACCTCCAGGTAGTGGTCGCGGAAGGTGTGGTTCTGCGCCGGGTCCAGCACCTCCAGGAGAGCGGCCGCCGGGTCGCCGCGGTAGTCGGAGCCGACCTTGTCGATCTCGTCGAGCAGGACCACCGGGTTCATGGACCCGGCCTCCTTGATGGCCCGGACGATCCGGCCGGGCAGCGCGCCGACGTACGTACGCCGGTGGCCGCGGATCTCCGCCTCGTCCCGGACGCCGCCGAGCGCGACGCGGACGAACTTCCGCCCCATGGCGTGCGCGACGGACTCGCCCAGGGAGGTCTTTCCGACGCCGGGCGGACCGACGAGCGCCAGGACGGCGCCGCCGCGCCGGCCGCCGACCACGCCGAGACCGCGCTCGGCGCGCCGCTTGCGCACCGCCAGGTACTCGGTGATCCGCTCCTTCACGTCCTCCAGGCCCGCGTGCTCGGCGTCGAGGACGGTCTTCGCGCCCTGGATGTCGTACTGGTCCTCGGTCCGCTCGTTCCACGGCAGTTCGAGGACGGTGTCGAGCCAGGTGCGGATCCAGGACCCCTCCGGGGACTGGTCGCTGGACCGCTCCAGCTTCTCGACCTCCTTGAGGGCGGCCTCCCGCACCTTCTCGGGCAGGTCGGCGGCCTCCACCCGGGCCCGGTAGTCGTCGGACTCGTCGCCCTCCGTCTCGCCGTTGAGGTCGCGCAGCTCCTTGCGTACGGCCTCCAGCTGGCGCCGCAGCAGGAACTCGCGCTGCTGCTTGTCGACGCCCTCCTGGACGTCCTTCGCGATGGACTCGGCCACGTCCTGCTCGGCCAGGTGCTCGCGCAGCTGCGCCGTGGCGAGCTTGAGGCGGGCGACCGGGTCGGCGGTCTCGAGGAGTTCGACCTTCTCCTCGACGGTGAGGAAGGGGGAGTAGCCGGAGTTGTCGGCGAGCGCGGAGACGCCGTCGATCTGCTGGACCCGGTCCACGACCTGCCACGCGCCGCGCTTCTTCAGCCAGCTGGTGGCCAGTGCCTTGTACTCCTTGACCAGTTCGGTCACGGCGCCGGGCAGCGGCTCGGGCACGGTCTCCTCGACGACGCTGCCCTCGACCCACAGGGCCGCACCGGGACCGGTCGTACCGGCGCCGATCCTGACGCGGCCGCGACCACGGATGAGCGCGCCGGGGTCGCCGTCGGACAGCCGGCCGACCTGCTCGACGGTGCCGAGGACGCCGGTCCCGGCGTAGGTGCCGTCGATGCGGGGCACGAGGAGCACCCTGGGCTTGCCCGTATCGGATCGCGCGGCGGCCTGGGCGGCCTCCACCGCGGCGCGTACGTCGTTGTCGGACAGGTCCAGCGGCACCACCATTCCGGGCAGCACGACCTCGTCGTCGAGCGGCAGCACAGGCAGGGTGAGCGGTGAGGACGTCGAAGCCATGATCTCCCCTTCGGCAGTCAAGTTGAGCTATGTGGACTCAATGCACGCGCCCCGCCGAATGTTCCCCCGCCCCCGTTCGCTCTGAGCGATCACCTCTGGCGCGGGGCGGAGCACCCGCCTTGTAATACCTCCATGGATATGGCGTCTATTACATCCGCATGGGTGGCCGGCTGGACCGTCTCGCGGGGCACCCCGCCCGCCGTCGTCGAACCCTGGGGCTACCGGATCGACGTCGGCCTGCCGACGCACGTCTTCCGGCATGTGCTGCCGGCGCCGGACGCGGTGTCCGTGGGCAAGCTCTGCGCGGAGATCACCGAGCCGAACGCCTGGTTGAAGGTGATGGCCGGGCCGGAGGAGGTCGAGGAGTGGATCACCCCGGGATGGACCATCCCGGACGATCCCGGCTTCATGATGACCAAGGCGCTCGACGCGGGTGCGCGGCCGCCGGCGCCGGAGGGGTACGCGCGGACGACGGAGACCCGGGACGGGGTGATTCGGGTCCGGATCGTGGCACCGGACGGCACGCTCGCCGCCCGCGGCCAGATGGCCCCGACGGGCGCGACGGCGGTCGCCGACCAGATCGAGACCCACCCCGACCACCGCCGCCGCGGCCTCGGCGCGAACGTCATGCGCACCATCGAGGCGGCGGCCGCACAGGCGGGAGCCGTGACAGGAGTCCTCTCGGCGACGACGGACGGCCTGGCGCTCTACGACACCCTGGGCTGGCGCCACGAGGGCCCGCTGACGGGGATCGTGCGGGACGCCTGACGAGGGGGCGGGGGGCGGGGGCGAGGGGCGGGGTCGGCGTGGCCGGGCCGCACCCGAACTCCGCCGCGGCCGCGGGCGGGCGCGGGGCGGAGCGCCGTGCGCCCCCCGGTGCGCCCGGCGCTCCGGGATGGTGACGGAAAGGTGCGCGGAACTGCAACCTCCGGGTCCACCCCGTGCGTTCAGTCGTCGTGACGACCAGCTACCCCGGGTGCGGGCAGTGCATCGAGGACGGTAACCCCGGCGGACCACCACCCGCCGGAGGCGACGTGGGCCGTGCCGAGGAGGACTCGTGCGACGCCCACCTCGTCCACGCCGTCGCCGACGGCGACAAGGACGCCCTGTCGCGGCTGTTCGCCCGGCACGCCGGCGCCCTCTTCGCGTATCTGCTCAACCGCGGATTCCCCGCCCAGACCGTCGAGGACGCCGTCCAGGAGACCTTCCTGACGGTGTGGAAGAGCGCGTCCGGCTTCCACGAGGGCAGCGTTCCGGCCTGGCTGCGGCGAATAGCCCAGTGCCGCGCGATCGACCTCGAACGCGCGGCGGGCCGCCACCGCGCCCTGGAGGACCGGGCCCGTGAGCACACCCCCGCCTCCGCCCGGACGGCCCCCTCCGCGGAGGACTGCCTGCTCGCCTCCTCGCCCCGCTACGCCGCCATAGCCTTCGCCCTCGCGGGGCTCCCCGCACCGCAGCGCGAGGTGATCGAGCTGCGCTACCTCCAGCAGTGCAGCGTCCGTGAGACCGCCGAGCGCCTCGCCGTCCCGGAGGGAACGGTCAAGGCCCGCGCCGCCCGCGGCTGTGCCCGCCTGCGCGAGTGGCTCGCGGCCCAGCGGGACGCGGAGACGCCGGACGACGACGCGTTGGGAGGAGGTGCGTACGACGTCCAGGACCGAGCCCATGGCCGGGGCAGGGACAAGGACCGGGACCGGGAGCGGGTCCCGCGCCCCCGCCCGTGACCCGCTCCCTCGCCCCGACGCACACGCCGCCACTCCCGAAAGCAGCCCTCGCATGACCGAGCTCTCGCCCCCCACGACCAGCCCGGCCCCCACCTCGCCCGGTCCGGGCCCCGACCACCGCCATCTCCCCGAGCGCTGGGTGGCCTTGTACGCCCGCGGGGAGCTCTCCCCCGACGTCCTCGGCCATGCCGAGGCCCATCTCGAACGGTGCCGCGCCTGCGTGGACGCCGTCGATCTCGCGGTACGCGGCGGGCCGCACGGCCCCCGTCTCGACGCCCTGCACGCGGCTCTGGTCAACAGGATCGGCTGAGGGCATGCTCGGAGCCATGGTGCTCAGGGACGTGGTGCGCAGGAGGCGGTACGCGGTGCTCTGGGCCGCGTCGGCGGTGCTGGTACCGGTGCTGGCGGTGACCGGGTGCAGCGACCAGGGCACCCCTCCGCCACCGGTGGCGACCCAGGGAGGGACCCCGGACGGAAGCGCGAAGCCTCCGCCGCCCGGCACCGGGACCGTCCCCGCCCCACCCGTCCCGACCGGTCCGGACGGGACCGTGACGAACGACGAGGAGCCCGGCCCCCGGGAGGTCCTCGTCGAGGTGAACGTCGACGGCGGTCTCGCCGGCGTCTCCAACCAGCTGATCGTCCACTACGACGGCAGTTACACGACCCGCACCGGCACCAAGCCGCCACGGACCGGCCGCATGACCCCCGCCGAAGTGGCGGAGCTGCGCGCGGCGCTGGAGGACCCGGCCTACTCCAAGGTGCCCGCACGGCCGAGCGGGAAGCCGGTGTACGACGGCTTCAGGTACGTGATCTCGTACGACCACCGGGTCGTCGTCGCCGCGGACGGCGAGCGCCCGACGGCGCTGCAACGCGTCTTCGCGGCGCTGCCCGACGGCGGCCCGCCGACCGGCCACTGACTCCGGTCGGCCGCCCCTGCCTCGGCGTCGGCCGTCGCGTGAACCGCCGACCGTCGGCCGAGCGATAGAGGGGCGTGAGACTGTTGCGCCCCGAACGGGGAGAAGACCGGGACGACTCCGCGCTGTTGCGCGCGGTCGCCCGGGGCGACGCCGAGGCGCTGGCCGTGCTGTACGACCGGCACGCGGGCTGGCTGCACGCCCGGCTGGCCCGGCGCTGCACGGACGAGGAGACCGTACGGGAGGTCCTCCAGGACACCTTCGTCACGGTCTGGCGCTCCGCCGGTTCCCACCGGGGCCGGGGTGAGGCCGGGGGCTGGCTGTGGGTCGTCGCCGCGCGCCGCCTGGTCGACGCCCAGCGCGTCCGGGCCCGTGCGGAGCGCGCCGCGCCCGAACCGATCGCCCCCGCCCCCTCGGCGGAGGACCGGGTCCTCGCGGGCCTCGAGTACGGAGACGTCGGCGCCGCGCTCGACCGGATCTCGCCCGAGCTGCGCGAGGTGCTGCGGGCCACGGTCGTCGACGGCCTGACCACCCGCGAGACGGCCCGGCTCCTGGGGATACCGGAGGGCACGGTCAAGACCCGCGCCCTGCGGGCCCGTCGCGAACTGCGCGCCGCCCTCGGCCCGCACCCCCTGGGAGGCACCGCATGAGCGCGCCGTGGCACGTGACCGATTCCCTGGCCGCCCGCTACGCGTCGGGTTCGGCGGCCGAGCCCGACGCCTGGTCCCTGGAGAAGCACGTCGAGGTGTGCGGCGGCTGCGCGGCCCGCGTGTCGACGGCGGTCCGCGCGGGGGGCGCGGGCCCGGTCCTGGCGGACGTCCGGACGGCGCTCCTGGAGACGGTACGCACGGAGGCGGCCGACGCGCCCCGCCGCCGGGGCACGGGCCTTCGGCTCGCCCCCGCCTCCCGCTGGGCGCGCGTGCTCTGGGCCGCGGGCCCCGCGCTGCGCGGGTCGTGGCTGGTGGCGGTGCTCGTCGTGGTCGCCGCCGCGGCGGGGCTCGCGTACGGCGCCGGGTTCCGGGGGGCGCGGCCGGTCCTGCTCGCCGTCGCCCCGGTCCTGCCGCTCGCCGGGGTGGCCGTCTCGTACGGACGTCACGCCGACCCGATGTACGAGATCGGCGTGGCGACACCCTCCGGCGGGCTGCGCCTGCTGCTCACCCGGGCGGCGGCCGTGCTCGGCGTGTGTGTGCCGGTGCTGACCGCAGCCGGAGCGCTGCTGCCACCGGTCACGGGCGTACCGGGCGCGGCGGCCTGGCTGCTGCCCGGGCTCGCGCTGACGCTGGCGGCCCTGGCCCTCGGCTCGTTCGTGGGCTGCCGCGCGGCCGCGCTCACCCTCACCGGCGGCTGGCTGCTCGCAGTGACCGGACCGGTGCTCGGACGGCCGGACGCCACGGCCGAGTTGGCCCGCTACCTCTCGGGCCCGGCCGCACAGGGCGGTTGGGCAGCCGCCGCCGTCGCCTGCGCGGGCCTGCTGGCGTTGCGACGCCGTTCCTTCGACCATCTGGAGACCCGGTGACCACACGGACCACACCGAGCGCCGCACTCACCACCGTCACGGCGACCGGTCTGACCGTCCGGCACCGCCGCACGGTCGCGCTCGACCGCCTCGACCTGACCCTCGGTCCCGGCGTCCACGGCCTCCTCGGCCCGAACGGCGCCGGAAAGACCTCCCTCATCCGTGTCCTCGCGACCGTGGCCGCCCCGTCGGACGGCCGGGTGGAGCTCCTGGGCCGGGACGCCGGGGCCCACCGCGAGCGGTCGGAGATCCGCCGCCGACTGGGCTATCTGCCCCAGGAGTTCGGGTACTACCCGGGCTTCACGGTCCGCGAGTTCGTGGCGTACGTGGCCTGGCTCAAGGAGATGCCCGCGGACCGCACCCCGGCCGCCGTGGAGCGCGCCGTGGAGCGGGTGGGCCTCGCCGAGCGCATCGACGCCCGGCTGAAGACCCTGTCCGGCGGCATGGTCCGGCGGGCCGGGATCGCCCAGGCGATCGTGAACGAACCGGAGTTGCTCCTCCTCGACGAACCGACGGCGGGACTCGACCCCGAACAGCGCGTCGAGTTCCGAACGCTCCTGAAGGAGATCGGCGCCTCGTCCACGGTGATCGTCTCCACCCACCTGGTGGAGGACGTGGCCGCCGCCTGCTCGGAGGTCACTCTGATCGAATCGGGCCGCGTCGCGTTCCGCGGCACGACCGCGGAACTGACGGCCCTGGGCGAGGAGTCGGCGACCTCGGCCACTGCCGGGGACGGCGCCAACGCGATCGAACGCGGCTACACGGCGGCTCTCCGCGCCCACCGCGCGCCGCAGGCCACGTCGGACCCTTCGGCATCAGACGCGGAGGCAGCGGTGACTCTTCACGCAACGGCCGCGGTGGACGACCCGGGCGGGCGGACGCCCCGGCCGGACCCCTCCGCCGCCCTCGCTCCCGTCTCCCCCGAGGAGACCCGGTGACCGCGACCGCCACCCCGCCCCGCGAGGCCACCGATCCGCCCCGCACCTCCGCCCTCCGCACCGAGCTGCGGCGGGGGGCCGGGCCCTGGGTCGGCGCCGCCGTCGCGGTCACGATCCTCGTGACGATGTACGGCAAGGCGCCCGACTGGCAGTCGCGTTGGACCGACGCCACGGACACGCTGCACGTCGCCACCGGGCTGCTCGCCGGCCCTCTCGCGCTCGCCGCCGGCTGCTGGCAGGGCGGCCGGGAGCGGCGGCGCGGGACGCTGGAGCTGCTGCGTTCCGTCCCGCGCGGCCGGCTGCGCCGTACGCTGCTCGCCGTCGCGCCCTCCGCGCTCTGGCCGGCCGCCGGGCAGCTCCTCGCCACGGCGGTGTGCCTGCTGGCGACCTGGCCGTACGTCGGTGGCGGCCGGCCGTATCTCGAGCTCGTCGCCGCCGACGCCGTCGCGCTCGCCGCACTCGGCACGCTCGGCCATCTCGTCGGGCTGCTGGTGCCGTGGCGGCTGACGGCACCGCTGCTCGCGGTGGCCGGGTATGTCGGGCTCGGGATCGGCGCGTACACGGAGAGTCCCGCCCGCTGGCTCAGCCCGGCCGCCGAGCACTCCTCCCCCTGGGAGGAGCCCGTGTGGTGGTTCGCCCCCGCCTCGGCCGTCTGGACCGGAGGTCTCGCCCTGGCGGCCCTCCTCGCGTACGCGGCGCGCCCCGCGCGGCTGCGGCTGCTCGCCCTGCTTCCGCTCGCCGCCGCGGTCGCCGCGGCCGTGCCGGTGCTCCGGCTTCCCGACGAGGGGGCGTGGCGCCCGGACCGCGAGGCGATCCGTCCGGTCTGCGACGGCGGATCGCCCCAGGTCTGTGTGCCGGCCCTGGACCGCGGACTGCTGCCGGACATCTCCCGCGCGCTCGCTCCGCTCAACGAGCGGCTGCGCGGGCTGCCGGGCGCCCCGGTCCGCTGGGTGGGCGGCCCGAGCGGCCCGGGCGCGGGGGAGATCGAACTGCCGGACCCGATGTCGGACGCGGTACGGGGCCGGCTCCGGAGCCCCGACCTGTACCTCAACTCGGCCGTCCAGTTCCTCTTCTCGGAGACCTGCCGCTCCGAGGACTTCGCCGGACCGGACGTCGAACGGCTCGGCGAGATCCATCTCGCCGTGTCCGAGTGGCTGGCGCCGACACCGGAGGACTACGGCATCCCCGTGGGCCCGGTCGCGCAGCGGGACCTCGACGCCCTGCGCGCCAAGTCCCCGGCCGCCCAACGGGAGTACCTCGCCCGCTACATGGCGGCGGACCGCTGTCGCCCCGAGGAGGTGCCGATCCCATGAGCGGCCTCGGCACCGGCCTCGTCCTCTACGCACGCTCGCGCACGCTCCCCGGCGCCGTCGCCGCCCTGTTGGGCACGGCTGCCGCGGCCGCCTGGGCCGCGGCCTGGCTCCGGTCCCATCCGGGCTTCGACCACACCGCCCGCGTGCCGGTCGTCGTCCTCGGCCCGCTGTTGGCCGCTTCGGTGGTCGGGGCGAGCCTGTACGCGGCGAGCGACGAGCTGGACCGTACGGCGACCCGCCCGTGGCCCCTGCGCCGCACCGCGCACCTGCTCGCCCTGACCGCCCTGGCCGTCGTCACGCTGGCGCTCGCGGTGCCGGGTCACCCGGAGGAGTTCGGTGGGCCGGCGATCGTCCGCAACACCCTGGGCTCGGTGGGTGTGACGGCCGCCGCGGCGGCGCTGATCGGCGCCCGGCCGAGTTGGCTGCCGATGACGGCGTACGTCGGCTCGGTCTACGTGGCGGCGCCGCCGGCGCCCGGGGGCGGCGCCGCGCTGTGGGCCTGGCCGATGCAGCCGGGTCCGCAGGCGGGCGCCTGGGCGGTGGCGCTGGGGGCGTTCGCCGGGGGCGCGGCGCTCTACACGTTCCGCGGCGCCCGCCCTCCCGTACGGCGCTGAACCCGACCGTCCTCCCACACGGAGCTGAACCGACCCGACCGCCTCGGCGTCGCCGACGTATCCGTTTGTCCCGGCCGCCCCCGCCCCGCGAGGATGGCCCGGACAGACCGTCTGCCGAGACCGGGAGTGAGTGAACATGTCCAGCCCCGTCACCCTCGACCGCCGCGAGGGTCCGTACGGAGAAGTCGTGCTGCGCCGACGCGACGAGCACTTCGAGATCATCGCCAACGGCACCTTCCTGATGGACACCTCGGACGGTCGCTCCGAACGGCTCCTGATCGACGCGGCGATGGACGCCCTCGGCGGACGCACCGCCGCCTCCGTGCTGATCGGCGGTCTCGGCGTCGGTTTCTCCCTCGTCCACGCGGCCGCCGACCCCCGTTGGGGCCGGATCGCCGTCGTCGAGCGCGAGCAGGCCATCATCGACTGGCACCGCGAAGGGCCGCTGGCCGCGATTTCCGGACAGGCATTGGCCGATCCGCGCAACGTGATCCTGCACACGGACCTGGTCGAGTTCGTCCACAACTCCCCCGACACCTACGACGCGCTCTGCCTGGACATCGACAACGGGCCCGATTGGACCGTCACCGAGGGCAACCAAAGTCTGTACTCCGCCGAGGGGTTGGCGGCCTGCGCGGCCCGCCTGAACCCCGGCGGGATCCTCGCCGTGTGGTCCGCGCAACCCTCTGCCGATTTCGAAGCGTCCTTGCGGAATGCCGGATTCAGCGGGGTACGGACGGAAGAGATCCCGGTTGCCCGGGGCGTCCCGGACGTGGTGCACCTCGGCATCAGGCCTGCGTAGCCGGGATGCTCCCGGTGCCTCTAGGCTGCTGGCCGACACCAGCGATGCGAGGCGGGGCAATGGAGCAGACACACACCACTCACCACGGTGCGGCGCCCACTCCGGGTGCGCAGCGGCGGGTGCTGGTCGTCGAGGACGACACGACGATCGTGGATGCGATCTCCGCGCGGCTGCGCGCGGAGGGGTTCCTCGTCCAGACGGCG
Source organism: Streptomyces sp. NPDC059875 (assembly GCF_042731085.1). Lineage (NCBI taxonomy): Bacteria > Bacillati > Actinomycetota > Actinomycetes > Kitasatosporales > Streptomycetaceae > Streptomyces > Streptomyces sp. NPDC059875. Next base: position 131,649 of record NZ_JBHWJZ010000002.1, on the reverse strand, counting down.
ACCGACGGCCCGGCCGCGGTGGACGCGGCCGAGGCGTGGCAGCCGGACCTGATGGTGCTCGACGTGATGCTGCCGGGGTTCGACGGCCTGGAGGTGTGCCGCCGGGTCCAGGCCCAGCGGCCGGTCCCGGTCCTGATGCTCACGGCGCGCGACGACGAGACGGACATGCTGGTCGGACTCGGCGTCGGCGCCGACGACTACATGACCAAGCCGTTCTCGATGCGTGAGCTGGCCGCCCGGGTGCACGTGCTGCTGCGCCGGGTGGAGCGGGCGGCGCTGGCGGCCGTGACGCCGCGGAGCGGGATCCTGCGGCTCGGCGAGCTGGAGATCGACCACGCGCAGCGCCGGGTCCGGGTCAGGGCCGAGGACGTGCACCTGACGCCGACCGAGTTCGACCTGCTGGTCTGCCTGGCGAACACGCCGCGTGCGGTCCTCTCCCGCGAGCAGCTGCTCGCGGAGGTCTGGGACTGGGCGGACGCCTCGGGGACCCGGACCGTGGACAGCCACATCAAGGCGCTGCGCCGGAAGATCGGGGCGGAGCGGATCCGTACGGTCCATGGCGTCGGATACGCGCTGGAGACCCCGGCGCCATGAGCCGACGGGGGCCGCGCCCCGAGCGCCGCGGCAGGCGCCGGATCCTCATCTCGATCAAGACCAAGCTGGGCACGCTGGTCGTCGGGGCGGTCCTGCTCACCTCGGGCCTGGCCCTGGTGGCGATACGCACCTCCACGGAGTTCCGCTACATCACGATCTTCGCGATGATCGCGACCCTCCTAATCACCCAGTTCGTGGCGCAGTCCCTGACCGCGCCGCTGGACGAGATGACCACCGTGGCCGGGTCGATCTCGCGCGGCGACTTCAGCCGGCGGGTGCGCGGAGCGGACCGCCGCGACGAGCTCGGCGACCTCGCCTCGACGATCAACCGCATGGCGGACGACCTGGAGGCCGTCGACCGGCACCGCAAGGAGCTGGTCGCCAATGTCTCCCACGAGCTGCGCACCCCCATCGCCGCGCTCCGCGCGGTCCTGGAGAACGTCGTGGACGGGGTCTCCGAGGCCGACCCGGAGACCATGCGGACGGCACTGAAGCAGTCCGAGCGGCTCGGCCGGCTGGTGGAGACCCTGCTCGACCTGTCACGTCTTGACAACGGTGTCGTCACGCTCAAGGCACGCCGTTTCGAGGTCTGGCCGTACCTCTCGGGGGTGCTCCGGGAGGCCAATCTGGCCGCGTCCCAGCGCGGCCTGTCCTCCACGTCCGGGCTGCACAACCGTACGGACGTCCATCTGCACCTCGACGTCTCGCCGCCCGAGCTGACCGCGCACGCGGACGCGGAGCGGCTGCACCAGGTGATGGCGAACCTCATCGACAACGCGGTGAAGCACTCGCCGCCGCACGGCCGGGTGACCGTACGGGCCCGGCGCGGGCCGTGGCCGGACTCGCTGGCGCTCGAGGTCGAGGACGAGGGCCCCGGTATCCCGGAGGCGCTGCGGCACACGGTCTTCGAGCGGTTCAACCGTGGCCAGGTGCCGGCGCAGTCCGGTCCGGGCAGCGACGGCGGTACGGGTCTCGGGCTCGCGATCGCCCGCTGGGCGGTGGATCTGCACGGCGGGGAGATCGGAGTGGCCGAATCGTCACGCGGCTGCCGGATCCAGGTCACTCTTCCGGGAAGCCTTCCGGCGCGGGATTGACGTAGGGTCGAACCGGAAGCACATGTTCTGCGTGTACGTGATCAGGACGTGGTCAGGGTTGTTCCGCGGAGCGGGGGGCAACCCCGTTCTCTCGTACCCGCGAGAGGGCAGAACCACGCTTGTTTCCCGCCATTCCCTGCCCCGAAACACCGTGTCAAGTGTGACTTGCGCGACGTTGGAGCGCCCGGCCTGCACCTCTCGGCCAGGGAGGCGTAGCCTTTATTTCCGCTGTCCATCACCTTGTGAAGCGGAAGAGGGCGGTTACCGCCGTGTCGTCTCAGTCCCCCAGTACCCCGAGTACCTCCACCGGCCAAGACGGGCAGGGTCAGAACCCTGCGACCGCCTTCGGCGCCAATGAGTGGCTCGTCGACGAGATCTACCAGCAGTACCTCCAGGACCCGAATTCGGTCGATCGTGCCTGGTGGGACTTCTTCGCCGACTACAAGCCCGGTGCCACGGAGAAGACTCCGGCCGCCGCGCCGCAGGTGAGCCCCGCACAGGCTGCACCTGCCGCACCCGCCGCTCCGGCGCCCGCGCCCGCCACGGCCGCTCCGGCCCCGGCTGCCGCCGCCGCGGCTCCGGCCGCCGCCCCGGCTCCGGTGAAGCCCGCTCCCGCCGCCCAGGCGCCCGCGGCGCCGGCCAAGCCCGCCGCCGCGCCTGCCGCGAAGGCCCCGGCTGCCACCGAGGCGCCCGCCGGTCCCGAGCTGATCACGCTGCGCGGTCCCGCCGCCGCCGTCGCGAAGAACATGAACGCCTCGCTGGAGGTGCCGACGGCCACGTCCGTCCGCGCCGTCCCGGTGAAGCTGCTCTTCGACAACCGGATCGTGATCAACAACCACCTGAAGCGCGCCCGGGGCGGGAAGATCTCCTTCACGCACCTCATCGGCTACGCGATGGTGCAGGCGATCAAGGCCATGCCGTCGATGAACTACTCCTTCGCGGAGAAGGACGGCAAGCCGACCCTGGTCAAGCCGGACCACGTGAACTTCGGCCTCGCGATCGACCTGGTGAAGCCGAACGGCGACCGCCAGCTCGTCGTCGCCGGCATCAAGAAGGCCGAGACGCTGAACTTCTTCGAGTTCTGGCAGGCCTACGAGGACATCGTCAAGCGCGCCCGCGTCGGCAAGCTGACGATGGAGGACTTCACCGGCGTCACCGTCTCGCTGACCAACCCCGGCGGCCTCGGCACCGTCCACTCCGTGCCGCGTCTGATGCCCGGACAGTCCGTGATCATGGGCGTCGGCTCGATGGACTACCCGGCCGAGTTCCAGGGCACCTCCCAGGACACCCTGAACAAGCTGGGCATCTCCAAGGTCATGACGCTGACCTCGACGTACGACCACCGGGTCATCCAGGGCGCCGCCTCCGGCGAGTTCCTGCGGGTCGTCGCGAACTACCTCCTCGGTGAGGAGGGCTTCTACGACGACATCTTCAAGGCCCTGCGCATCCCCTACGAGCCGGTCCGCTGGCTCAAGGACATCGACGCCTCGCACGACGACGACGTCACCAAGGCCGCGCGGGTCTTCGAGCTGATCCACTCCTACCGGGTCCGCGGCCACGTCATGGCCGACACCGACCCGCTGGAGTACCGCCAGCGCAAGCACCCCGACCTGGACATCACCGAGCACGGCCTCACCCTGTGGGACCTGGAGCGCGAGTTCGCGGTCGGCGGCTTCGCCGGCAAGTCGATGATGAAGCTCCGCGACATCCTCGGTGTGCTGCGCGACTCGTACTGCCGCACCACCGGCGTCGAGTTCATGCACATCCAGGACCCGAAGCAGCGCAAGTGGATCCAGGACCGTGTCGAGCGCTCGCACTCCAAGCCGGAGCGCGAGGAGCAGCTGCGGATCCTGCGCCGCCTGAACGCGGCCGAGGCCTTCGAGACCTTCCTGCAGACCAAGTACGTCGGTCAGAAGCGGTTCTCCCTGGAGGGCGGCGAGTCCGTCATCCCGCTGCTCGACGCGGTCATCGACTCCGCCGCCGAGTCCCGCCTGGACGAGGTCGTCATCGGCATGGCCCACCGCGGCCGCCTGAACGTCCTCGCGAACATCGTGGGCAAGTCGTACGCGCAGATCTTCCGCGAGTTCGAGGGCAACCTCGACCCGAAGTCGATGCACGGCTCCGGCGACGTGAAGTACCACCTGGGCGCCGAGGGCACCTTCACGGGCCTGGACGGCGAGCAGATCAAGGTCTCGCTCACCGCCAACCCCTCGCACCTCGAGGCGGTCGACCCGGTCCTCGAGGGTGTCGTCCGCGCCAAGCAGGACGTCATCAACAAGGGCGGCACGGACTTCACCGTCCTGCCGGTCGCCCTGCACGGTGACGCGGCCTTCGCCGGCCAGGGTGTCGTCGCCGAGACGCTGAACATGTCGCAGCTGCGCGGTTACCGCACCGGCGGCACGGTCCACATCGTCATCAACAACCAGGTCGGCTTCACCGCCGCCCCGGAGTCCTCGCGTTCCTCGATGTACGCGACCGACGTGGCCCGCATGATCGAGGCGCCGATCTTCCACGTGAACGGCGACGACCCGGAGGCCGTGGTCCGCGTCGCGCGGCTCGCCTTCGAGTTCCGCCAGACGTTCAACAAGGACGTCGTGATCGACCTCATCTGCTACCGCCGCCGCGGTCACAACGAGGGCGACAACCCGCAGTTCACCAACCCGCAGATGTACAACCTGATCGACAAGAAGCGTTCGGTGCGCAAGCTGTACACCGAGTCGCTGATCGGTCGCGGCGACATCACCCTCGAAGAGGCGGAGCAGGCGCTCCAGGACTTCCAGGGCCAGCTGGAGAAGGTCTTCGCGGAGGTCCGCGAGGCCACCTCGGCGCCGGCCCCGGCGCACGTCCCGGACGCCCAGGCCGCGTTCCCGGTCGCCGTCACCACCGCGGTCTCCCAGGAGATCGTGAAGCGGATCGCCGAGTCGCAGGTCAACATCCCGGAGCGGATCACGGTCCACCCGCGTCTGATGCCGCAGATGCAGCGCCGCGCGGCCTCCATCGACGACGGGACGATCGACTGGGGCTTCGGCGAGACCCTGGCCATCGGCTCGCTGCTCATGGAGGGCACCCCGGTCCGGCTGTCCGGCCAGGACTCCCGCCGCGGCACCTTCGGCCAGCGTCACGCGGTCCTGGTGGACCAGGAGACCGGCGAGGACTACACCCCGCTGCTCTACCTGGCCGAGGACCAGGCCCACTACAACGTCTACGACTCGCTGCTCAGCGAGTACGCGGCGATGGGCTTCGAGTACGGCTACTCGCTGGCCCGCCCGGACGCGCTGGTCATCTGGGAGGCCCAGTTCGGTGACTTCGTCAACGGCGCGCAGACCGTCGTCGACGAGTTCATCTCCTCGGCCGAGCAGAAGTGGGGCCAGACCTCCGGCGTCACGCTGCTCCTGCCGCACGGCTACGAGGGCCAGGGCCCGGACCACTCGTCCGCGCGCCCGGAGCGCTTCCTCCAGATGTGCGCCCAGGACAACATGACGATCGCCATGCCGACCCTGCCGTCGAACTACTTCCACCTCCTGCGGTGGCAGTCGCACAACCCGCACCACAAGCCGCTGATCGTCTTCACCCCGAAGTCGATGCTGCGTCTGAAGGCCGCGGCGTCGAAGGTGGAGGAGTTCACCACCGGCGGCTTCCGCCCGGTGATCGGCGACGACACGGTCAACGCGGCCGACGTCCGCAAGGTCGTCTTCTGCTCCGGCAAGGTCTACTACGACCTGGAGGCCGAGCGTCAGAAGCGCGGTGTCACGGACACGGCGATCATCCGTCTGGAGCGCCTGTACCCGCTGCCGGGTGCCGAGCTCCAGGCCGAGATCGCCAAGTACCCGAACGCCGAGAAGTACCTGTGGGCGCAGGAGGAGCCGGCGAACCAGGGTGCGTGGCCGTTCATCGCGCTCAACCTGATCGACCACCTGGACCTGGCGGTCGGCGCCGACATCCCGCACGGCGAGCGCCTGCGCCGGATCTCGCGTCCGCACTCCTCGTCCCCGGCGGTCGGTTCGGCCAAGCGCCACCAGGCCGAGCAGCAGCAGCTGGTCAACGAGGTCTTCGACGCCTGATCCGCTGCACCGGTACGTGTACGTCGAGAGGCCCGGCACCCCGCGAGGGGCGCCGGGCCTCCGGCGTTCACCGGCCGGGGTTACACGTACGCCTCGAAGTCCCAGTACGGGCGGATCCGCTGGCGGGCCGAGAGCGTGTGCGGGTGCTGGGCCCCCAGAGTCCTCGTCAGGGTGAGCAGCGCGTCCTCCTCGACCTTGCCTGCCTCCTCGACCTCGCGCAGACCCCGCAGATCGGCGGCGAGCGCGATCTGGCAGGACAGGGTGAGCGGGTGGTCGTTGCCGAGGGTGTGCCGGGCCCTGCGCAGCGTCTCCCGGCTGAGCTCGGTCGCGTCGGCGACCCGGCCGTTGAAGTTCCGGGCGCCGGCCGCGTTGAGGGCGCAGCCGAGGACCCAGGGGTGGTCGGGTCCCAGGGAGGCGGTGAGTCCGGCGAGGGAGGCCTCCAGCATGGCCATGGCGTCGGCGCGGTCGCCGCGGGCCTGCATGACGAGTCCGGTGCTGGAGAGCATGCCGGTGGCGAAGGGGTGGGCCGGGCCGAGGAGCGCCCGGTAGCCCGACTCGGCCTCGTCGATGAGGTCCCTGGCGGCGGCGAGGTCACCGTGCTCGCGCAGATAGTTGCCGTAGTCGTTGATGAACGCCAGGGTCATGTAGTGCCCACGCCCGTGGACCTGTTCCAGCTGGTCGAGCACGCTGGACATGGTGGCGCTGATGTCCTGCTGCGAGCCGCCCTCCCGGCGCCGGCACAGGGCCAGCTGGGCGCGGGCCTTGAGCGTCTGCGGGTGCAGCGCGCCGAGGACCTGGACGTGCATCTTGAGGGTGGACTCCTGGCGGGCGAGCGCGTCGCGGTAGCGGCCGAGCAGCCGCAGGTCCTGTGCGCAGGCGATGGAGGAGTTCAGGGTGTTGGCGTGCCGGGGCCGCAACAGGGTCTCGCGCCGGGCCAGGGTCTCGACATCGAGGTCGTACGCCTCCTGGTAGCGGCCGAGCAGCCGCAGCCCCACGCCGAGATTGAAGCGGGCCACGAGGGTGACGAACTCGGTCTCGCCGAGGAGCCGTTGGGCCTCGTCGAGGACCTCGCGCTGGAGGGCCTCCGCCTCCGCGTACTGGCCGAGGTGGCGCAGGTCGCTGGCGATCGCGCCGTTGCAGAGCATCATGCCGAGCTCATGGGGCGGGGTGGCGGCGCGCAGTCGCTCCTGAAGGGCGTGGTCGAGCTGGTACGCCTCCCGGAACCGGCCGCTGGAGCGCAGGACGTTGCCCTCCTGGGTGGTGAGGTCCATCATCGGCTGGGCCAGCGGGTCCATGAACTCGCTCCAGCTGGAGCGGATCTTCTCGGCGAGCCGGGCGCCCGCCTTGAACTCCCCGCTGCGGTAGCAGTAGCGCAGGCAGTTGAGGACGGCGTTCTGGATGCGCGGGTCGCGGCTGGCGAGGGCGCCGGACGGCTCCAGGTGGGGCAGGAGTTCGGCGTAGCGGGGCCAGTGGCGGCTGTCCATCGGGTTGCCGGGGTCGGCCTCGGCGAGCAGGTTGCGGACGGCCTTGCGGTGGGCGGCCCGGGTGGGGCCGTCGGTCAGCCTGGAGACGATGTCGTGGACCAGCCGGTGCATGTGCACGGACTCCTGGTGCGGTCCGATCTCCGTGCTGGTGACGGGGCCGCGCGACTCCCGGGTGAGGACCGAGTAGTTGACCAGGGTGTCCAGGGCCCGGGTCCAGGCGGCGAGGTCCGCGTTCATCCATCGGAGGTCCTCGGGGACATCGGCCTGGGGGTAGGCGCGGACGATGCCGAGGGGGATGCGGCCGGGGGCGAAGGAAGCGCACAGGCTGAGGATCTCGACGGCCTGCGGCTGGGCACGCCGGAGCCGGTTGATCAGTATCGACCACGAGGTGAGGGAGGCGTGCGGGAAGCCCTCGCCCGCCGCGGTCTCGTCGACGGTGGAGAGCCGACCCTCCCGGACCATCCGCAGATACTCGGCGACCTCCATGCCGGACTCGCCGAGCCAGGAGGCGGCCTGGACGAGCGGCAGGGGTACGTCGCCGAACTCGGCGGCGACCTCGTCGGCCTCGACTCCGCTGATGTGCGGGGCGCGGCGCATCAGATAGCCGGTGGACTCGGCACGGTCGAAGCTGGGCACCTGGACGATGTCGGTGTGGTCGCGCCAGGCCAGGTTGCGCGAGGTGATCAGGACGTGTCCGGTGCCGTGCGGCAGCATCACGTCGATGCCGTCGGTGTCGTCCCAGCCGTCGAAGATGACCAGCCACTTGGACCGCGGGTCGCCGCGGCGCAGCGCCTCGCGCACGGCGCGGATGCGTTCACCGGGTTCGTTTCCGACGGCCAGGCCGAGCTCGGCGGCGAGTTCACCGAAGCGGTCGCGCTGGACGTTGCGGTCGTCGGAGTTGACCCACCAGACGACGTCGTAGTCGGGGCTGAAGCGGTGGGCGTACTCGGCGGCGATCTGGGTCTTGCCGATGCCGGACATGCCGAGCAGGGTGCAGGCCGCGTTGCCGCGTTCGGCGTCCATGAGCCGTTCCTGGAGCTCGGTCAGGAGGTCGTCGCGGCCGGTGAACCGGGGGTTGCGGCGCGGGATTTCGCCCCAGATCTCGGGAGGCGTGTCCGGGTAGCGGACGGGCGGTCCCGACACTCCGCGCCGGCCCGCGGGGCGGCGCGCCTCGACGGTGAGTCGGGCGAGCAGGCGGGCCTCGGCCTCGTCCTCGCCGACGCCCCAGAGGCTGACGGGTTCGAGGACGGCGGTCGCGGGGAGCAGGGGCCGGTTGGTGAGGTTGACGGCGGCGAAGCGCTCGGCGTGGGCCGCGACGAAGCCGCGCAGGACGTCGTTCCACTCGCCGGCCGGGCGCGGTCCGAGCTCGAAGAACCAGTCGTTGAGGACGAGGAGGACCTGGCCGCGGGCGAGCAGCAGGTCGCCGAGCGAGTCCTCGAGCGGCACCTCGCGCGGCGGGTCCCAGCGTTGCAGGGTCGACCTGACCCCGTGCGCTTCGAGACGCTGTGCGATCCAGGCGGCCCAAGGGCGGTGATAGCCCGGGAAGACCACCAGGACATGCTCGGGCGCCGCCGCGGCGCCACCCGTACGCCCTTGTTCCGCCATCAATGTCTCCCTATCCCGCTCACGCGCCACGTAGTGTCATCTCTCGTCGACACAGTGTTACTCAAGGGGTCTACGGACCGCGCCGAGGCTCGCATGATGCCTCTTCATTTGGTTCGCGAACTCCCGTCCTGCGATGGTCAGTTCATCGGATTCAAGCAGGATCTCCAGCGCTCCGCCCACCTGATCGTGGAAGCGCTCGAACCGCTGTCCCGCAGCCGAGCGCCAGGACTCGGGCGCCCTCGGGGCCACGGCGGCCCGCCGCCACAGGTCGGTGAGCGCGAGGTGCGCGTACGCGCCCTGGAGGACACCGGCGATCGGTCGGGGATCGGTCCGCCAGCCGACCCGGTGCACCGCGGTCCGGCCCGGACGGTGCAGCGGTACGAGTTCGTGCAGGGCGGCCAGCTTGCTGTGGTGGATCTCGTGGACCAGCGTCTCCGCCATCGCCCGCGCGCTCGACGGCAGCGAGGCGAGCACGGCCCCGGGCGCCGCGCGCAGGGTGGCGCTCATCGGCACCGGCGGCTGTCCTCCCCCGGACAGCGGGACGACCGCCCGCACGACGCGCCGGACCTCGCCGGCGCGGACGGGGTCGACGCGTTCCAGGAGCTGGTGGGCGCCGCGCCAGCGGGTGGACCAGGCGCCCGCGTCGGTGGCGGCTCTGTCGGTGGCCGCCCGCGGTGGGGCGCCGACTCCGCCGGGCGGCACACGGTACGGGTCAAGGTCGTCGAGCAGGGCGACGGTCCCCGGCAGGGCGTGCAGGCCGGTCCAGGCGGGGCCCAGGCCGGTGAGGCGGCCGGTGCAGGGGTGGGAGAGGAGGAGGGCGCCGCAGCTCGCGCGGGATCCCTCGGGCCCGATGCGTACGATACGGGCGCGAGCCCGTATCCGTACCCGCTCGGCCCCCACGTGGAGGCGGCCCGCGCCGGTCAGGGAGAGCGTGCCGGTGGGCGTGGCGACGGTGAGGTCGAGGGGGCAGCCCGCGCGCAGTGCGGCCGTGACGGCGATGGACTCGAGACGGTCGAGCCTGCGGTCGAGGGCCTGGCCGACCGGGGCGGCGAGCGCGGTCGCGAGCCAGGCCCCGGTCGTCGGGTAGTCCAGGACGTCACGCACCACTGCGGGGTGGGCCCGTTCGGCCTGTTCGAGCAGGTGCCAGGCGGCTTCGAAGCGGCGGGCGACCGCACCGTCGACGCTCTCCCGTTCGCGCTGAACCCGGATGAGCAGGGCCTTGAGCAGGAGCAGTCGGCGGCCGCGCAGGCCCGTGTGGAGCGCGGACATGCCCACCGGCGCGGGACCGGTCCTGGCCAGCTCGGCGAAGTCGGCTGCGGACAGGGGGGTCGTCGTCATCGTGCGCCCTCGGCGCCGGCCGGTGGCCGGCGCCGGAAACTGACCTGAAAGCGCCGGTGCGGGCCGGGCCCTTCAGGGATTTCCCTCACTGACCCAGGATTCGCCCAGTTCCCGGCAGTGGCCGAGCACCCGCTCGACCTCGGCGACGAGCTCGGGATGGTCCATGCCCCGCAGGGTCCGCAGGTCGACGGCGGCGAGGTCGGGCAGGGGCGGAGGCTGTGCGGCGTCCTGGTCGACACCGGTCGCCCACCCCGTGTGATCCAACACCCTCGGCTCCTCCTCACCGACGTCTGTCCCCCACGGTCGTAGCGGCGGAGCGGTTCTTCCCGACGCCGGGAAGTCAGAAACCCGTTCGACTCAACTGCGCCCATTCACGCCCCCGTTATCCAGCCGTTCTCCGTATCGCCTCTCCGGCCGCCGCCTAGTCCGCCGTCTCGCTCCAGGCCCACCAGGGCGGCGCGATCCGGCGGCGGTCCTCGCCGGACAGCGGCGCCCCCAGCGGCCCTTCCGCATGCTCGACCTCGGTGAGCAGCGACCTGGTCCGTTCGACGTCGCTCCAGTCCACCTCCACCAGCGCGCCCGCCAGCCGCTGCCACTGCTCGGCGGCGGCGCGCAGCACGCTCTTCGCCCGTCCGTTCCTGCCCATCAGGAACAACACGGCTCCCTGCGCGTGCAGCGCACGCGCGCCGGTGATCGTGCCCGGGGTGTCGCCGTGGGCGGACCGGGCGTCCTCCGAGGACCGTTCGTATGCCGTGAGCGCGTCGCCGAGCACGCTGTCCCGGGCCAAACCGCTCAACTCCAGTCTCACCCGTCCCAGTTGCAGCCACACCTCGGACCGCAGTCCGATGTCCCGCGTCGTGCGGGCGGCCTGTTCCAGGAGGTGGCGGCCCTCGTACAGGTCGGGCAGGAACCCGGCCCGGTGGAAGCGCAGGGCCAGCACGCTGCCGATCAGGATCCTGGCCCGGGCCCGGTCGGGCGCCCCGGCCGGGAGGCGGGTGAGGGCCTCGCGCAGGACGCTCTCGGCCCGGTCGACGGGGGCCTGGCCGGAGGTGGCCGCCGCGCGGCGCATCAGGGACTCGCCCCAGGTCATCAGGATCCGCCCGCGTTGCCCGCTGTCGGCGGGGGCGAGCAGGGTGGCTTCCTCGTAGGCCGTGTCCGCGGCCGCTCCGTCGCCGGCCGTGTCGTAGAGCCGGGCGCGCGCCGTCGTCCAGCGCAGCCGGAGGGCGCTGCCGTCGCCGAGGAGTTCCCCCGCCCGGTCCAGGACGGGGGTGATCTCGGCCGGGTCGGCGCCCGCGAGGTGGAGGGCGTCCGCCAGGTCGAGGAGGGCGGGGCAGCTCTCCCGGAGGGAGAGCGCGGTGGTGAGTTCGGCCGCCGCTCCGGCGCCGTCGCCGCGCGCGAGGAGCAGTCGTCCGCGGCGCAGGTGGAGGGTGTGGTGGTGGGCCTCGGGCCAGTCCGGCACGTCCCCCGCCAGGGCGGTGAGGGCGTCGTCCAGGTGTCGGGGGTCGGCGGTGTGGCGCCACAACCCGTGGTGGACGACGGCCTGTTCGAGCCGGGCCTCGGCCCACTCCGCACCACCCGGCTCGGCGATCCCGCCGACCCGGTCGAGCTCCGTCAGCGCGCGGGTGAGCAGCTCCTGGCGGCGTTCGGTGCCCCGGACGGCGGCGGTGCCGGCCTCCGCGTACAGCACCCGCCCGAGCAGGATCCCGGCCTGGACCGGGTGGTCCGGCTGTGCCGCCTCGGCCTGCTGCCGGGCCCGGATCAGCAGCGAGGGGTCGGACTGGTCGCGCCACTGGTCGAACAGCCGCCGCGCCGCGGCCAGCGGATCGGGGGTGATCAGGTCCGGGTGGTAGAAGCGGAGCACGCGCGCGGGGATGCGGGCGAAGAGTTCGGGTTCCGTGCCCGTGGGGCCGGTGGGCTCGTCGGTCTCCTCCACCGTGCCGGGCGCGGCCGCCGGGTCCTCGTCGGCAGGGTGGCCGGCCAGCCGGGCCGCCGCGAGCGCCGGGAAGTTGCGCATGCCCTGGCCGAAATTGCGTTCCACGTACTCGGAGCAGTGCTTGAGCACGAGCGCGGCGGCGCTGCGGTCGAGGGAGCCGAGGAGGTGCTGCTGGACGCCGGGCGGGTAGCTGAAGCACGGATAGGGGGCGGGGCCGGGCAGCTGCCGCAGCAAGCCGCTGAGCAGGACTTCGGCGAGCTCCATGGGGCCGGTGTCGGGCAGCATGGCGCGCTGCACGAGCTGCATGACGGGAAGGGCGAGCGGGGCGGCGGCGAGGTGGACGGCGAGCCGGAGGGCGCCGGGCGAGGCGCCGGCGCTGAAGGCGCGCAGCAGCTCCTCGTCGCTGCGCGGGGTGCGGGGCCGACCGGGGGCCGCGGTCGGAGCGGAGGTCCGCGGCGCGTCGGGGGCGATCATGGCCGCCCAGCCGCGGACCGCGCCCGAGCCGTGGCCGCCGTGGAGCCGGGCCCAGGAGGCGAACGCCTCGGGTGTGGGCGTGAGCACGGGCACCGCGCGCGTCTCCGCGGCGACCGGCTCCCACGGCTCCTCGTCGGGCTGGAAACCGGTGTGTCCGCCGGGGGACGCGGGGCGCAGCAGGAGTCCCGGCTCGACGGACAGCGCGGTACGGGGCCAGAGCCTCGGGGGCAGTGGCTGGACGAGGGCGAGCGGCGACTGCCGGGGCCACTGGTGGATGAGCCGCTGGGCGGCGCCGCGCTGCCACAGGGGTCCGACGCAGTCGCTGACGATCAGGGTGAGGCGGCGGCCGGTGGGGTCGTGGAGCTGGTCACCGGGGCGCAGCCGGGGCCGTCCGTCGGGTCCCGAGGTGGTGGTGACGAGCGGCGCGCCCTCGCCGGTGTCGTACAGGCGGTGGACCTGGACGTCCCGGAAGGCGCCGGACTGCTGGCAGGCCTGGCGCAGCTCCTCGACCATCCGGGTCCAGACGACCATGGCGGGGCCGGTGTCCATGAGGAGCTGGATGTCGGGGCGGCGCCCCGCGGCCGGGCGCAGGACGAGGGTGAGGATGCCCGCGGCGGCGCTGCGTTCGGCCGTCGCCTCCTCGTCGAGGAGGCCTTCGCCGGGCCGGACCGGGAAGTGGGCGTAGTGGCGCAGCGGGCGGAGCGCCTTCTGGAGGCCGAGCAGTCCGGGCAGGGCGTTGGCACCGGGCGCGCGGACGGGCAGGGCCCTGCCCCGTTCCGTACGTAAGCCGTCGCCGTGGGTCGGGGGGCGGACGTACAGGGAGAGGCCGACGCTGTCGGAGGCGTGGACGGGCCGTGCGTCGTCGTCCGCCGTTCCGGCGCCGACGCGGGTGCGGGTGCCGCGTCCGGGGTCGTGCTCGTCGTCGATCCCCGTACCCGTACGGGGATCGGTGGCATCGCCGCTCTCGTCGATGGCCGGATTTCGCCCCTCCTCCGGCGATTCGGGTCGCCCCGAGTCGGCCGACCGGTCCGCCGACGGATCCGAAGCCGTACCCTCCGCCGGGTCCGGGGACCCGCGCGGCAGCCACTGGGCGAGCCAGACGGCGTCCGCGACCTCCTCGGCGGTGGGGTCCTGGCCACCGGCCCGCAGTCTGCGGGTGAGTTCTTCCAGATGCATCCGGTGCATCCGGCCATCACCTCGGCTGATCGAGCGGCTGCATGAGCATGTCCGCGATGCGTTCCCGGGTCACCCGCTCGGTGCGCGGGGCGTGCTGGGTCAGGTAGATCGCGTTGAGGAGCTGGTCGGTGGCGATGACCTCGCCGGGCTCTCGGTTCAGGAAGCGGCTGACCAGACCCTCTTCGCCGGCTGCGGCGTCGGGCCCGAGATGCGCCTCGATCATGGCGCCCAGCTGCTCCTCGCCCGGCGGTTCGAGCTCCAGGCGGATGCAGCGGCGCAACAGGGCGGCGGGGAAGTCGCGTTCGCCGTTGGAGGTGAGCACGATGAACGGGAAGGTGGAGCAGCGGATCCGGCCGCCCCGCACCGGGACCTTGCGGCCGTCGTCGGTGAGCACCTCGACCACGGGCTCCCGGTCGGCGAGCCGCTCCAGCTCGGGGATGGCGAACTCCCCCTCCTCCAGGGCGTTCAGCAGGTCGTTCGGCAGGTCCAGGTCGCTCTTGTCGAGCTCGTCGATGAGCAGGACCCGAGGCTGCTCGGAGGGGAGCAGCGCGGTGCCGAGCGGCCCGAGCCGGATGTACGAACCGATGCCCGCCGGGGTCGCGGCGGGCACCGTCGACCCGGCCTGGGCGCGCTCCAGCTGGACGTCCTGGAGCCGGCCGATGGCGTCGTAGCGGTAGAGGCCGTCCTGGAGGGTCGAACGGGAGACGATCGGCCAGCGCAGCACCCGGCCGAGGCCCAGTTCGTGGGCGACGGCGTGGGCGAGCGTGGACTTGCCGGTGCCGGGGTTGCCGGTGACCAGGAGCGGCCGGCGCAGATAGAGCGCGGCGTTGACGGCGTCGGTCTCGGCGGGTCGGGGGTGGTGGTTCTGGACCAGGCGGCGGCGCACGCCGAGCCGCCGGTCGGAGCCGGCCAGGGTGTCGTCCGCTCCGCCGGTCGAGAAGTCCCGCCACGGCGGCGGTGCGGGCAACCGCCGTATCTCGTCGTGCGGGTGGCCGGCACCACGGTAGATCCGCCAATCGTTCACGATGGACTCCTCCTGGCTGTGGTGTCATGGCCCGGCCGGTCGAACGTACCGCCCCTGCACAAGGGCTGCCGACGCGGAATCCGGACCATCTGTCCGGCGGTTCGGGGGGTCACCACTCCTCCTCGCCGAGCATCGGCGGGCCCTGGAGCGGATCTTCGTGCGGCGGGCGGTCGGGCGGATCGAACAGAACGGCGAGATGCGCGGCCCAGGCGTGCTCGGAGGGGGCCGGCGGGCCTGCTGCGTCGCCGGTGCGCGGGCCCGCGCCCCCGTCCGCGGCGATGTCCACGTCCCAGGCCGCGTCCGCGTCAGTGCCCGTGTCCGCGTCCCCGTCCGCGTCCGGCGTGGGGTCCCCGTCCGGAGCGTCCATCGCGGCAGCCGCCTCCACATCGGCGGCCAGCCGCTTCCGCAGGGAGATGACGGGCCCGTGCAACCCGTCGGCCGTGCCGGCCTCCACGAGCAGCCGGTCCGCCCGCTCATGGAACTCGGCACAGTCCGTGTGGTCGTGGGAGCCGCTCCGCCACAGGGCGATGGGATGGCCGGCGGCGAGCGCGGCGGCCATCGCCTTGAGGCCGTCACCGCTGCCCACGGGACCGCAGTAGACCGGCACCGAGCCGTCCTCGGCCTCGGAGAGACGTACCCACGCCTGCCTCGGGGACTCGCGGCGGATCCGTGCCGCGTGGACGTCCGGCCCCGCCCCGAGCGCCTCGGCGCGCAGCGGCACTGCCCGCAGCGGCCCCAGACCGGCCGTCCGCCATCGCTTGTACCACTCGGGCGCGGGCGGCCGCTTGTGCCGGCCGGCGTCCCGTATGACGACGATCCGACGCTGTCCGAGGGGCAGTGAGCGTTCGTCGAAGAGCTCGTCGTCGGGCGAGAGCCGCCAGGTGTCGAGGGGTTCGTCGAACAGCTCGCGCGGCAACAGCGCCTCGACGGCGGCCAGGTGCTCGCCGCGGTCGCCCTGGGCCAGCGCCTCCGCGAGGGGCTCGCGCAGGGTGTCGCGGAGCCGCTCGCGCTCGACTCCCCGGTCGTCCCCGTGCAGCGGTCTGATCGTGCGCCCGTCGAAGAGCAGCTTCACCCGCCAGGGGAACCGCCGCCCGTAGGGCGGGGTGTCGATCTCGATCAGGACGTCGGCCCGTGCCCCCTGGTCCCGGGTCGAGCGCGGCGAGACGGGGAGGGTGCGGGTGGTGCGGCCGGCCTTGAGCAGCCCGGCGATCGTCTGGCGGATGACGAGCGGCGTCTCCGCCGCGACGTCGGTGACCCAGTCGGTCAGGCTCTGGATCGCCGCGCTGTCGCCGTGCCGCTCCCTGACGTGCCGGGCGACGGCCGCCGCGTACACGAACACGGCGTTCAGACCGAGGTCGGAGGCCGACTCCTGGTTCGGTTCGTGGAGTTCGTGGAGCAGTCCGACGCCCTCGCGCCAGGTGTGCGGTTCGGCTTCGAGCAAGGGGCGGACGTTCCTGCCCAACGTCAGCTCCCTGACCTCGTCGACGAGGTGCAGCACGTCGCCGGGTCCGGTGGGCGGGGGCAGTTCGGCGAGCCGACCGTAGAGATGGATGCGGCGTCCGGGGTCGAGGCCCTGGGTGGTCGGGGGCCGGTGCCGGAGCTGCGCCCTGGTCCAGTCGGGCTCGCCGGAGAGCGAGCGGAAGCGGTCGAAGTGGTGCCGGTCGTGCTCCCGGATGACCTCGGAGAGCAGCGCGCCGCCCCGTGCCCGGTACAGCTGGCGCAGGGAGGTGATCGGAACGGCGGCGCCTTCCGTCGCGCCGCGTCCCTTGTTGAGCCCGACGACGGCCGCGCGGTTCAGGTCGACCACGGGGCCGCCGGAGAGTCCCTCCACGGGCTGTGTCCCGCGCAGCAGGAGGGCCTCGCCGTCGACGCCGTGGACCTCGCCGACGGCTTCGCGGATCCCGAGCCGGCCGGTCTCCCGGGACCAACCGTGCAGACCGACCGGGACGGGCTCGGCGATGACGGGCATGCGCTCGCTCAGCCGTACGCAGCTCGCGTCCCGGGCATCGGGGACGCGGACGAGCGCGAGGTCCGGGAAGTCCCAGCGGTCCAGGGTCTGTTCGGGCAGGGCGGGCCGCGGCTTGGCCAGGGCGACCTCGCCGGTCGTCACGCCGCCGTCCCAGACGATGCCGACGGCCCGCTCGCCTCTCCACACCGCGCTTCCCCCCTTTGCCACGACGTGGGCGCAGGTCAGCACCCAGCCGGGGGCGATGAAGAAGCCGGTGCCCCAGTACCGGTCGCCGTGCGGGTCATACCCGTCTCCGGGAGCCGCGATACGTACCAGTGCGGGGCGCACGAGGGATTCGAAGGCGCTCATACGGCGCCATCGGCCGCCGGTCGGTGGTGCGGACCGGTGTCGGGGGCCGGCGCGGGCGCGGGCACCGGAGCGGACGCGGGCGCCGTGGCCGGGGTGTCCGGGTCGGGGGCGGGGGTCGGGCCCGGTTCGGTCCAGGTCAGGGAGACCGAGATCGACGCCGTGCCGCCGCCGTCCGCGAGGACCCCGATCACCTTGCCGGCCTGCGCGGACAGTTCGATGCCGAAGCTGACGGCGACCTCGACCGGTGCCTGCGGGTCGAGTCCGGCCCGCAGCGAGCCGACGACCCCGCGCACGACGTCGGTGAGTCCGCCGGCCATCGAGACGACCCGGTCGCCGATGCCGGTGTCCTGGAAGCCGCTGCCCCGGCCCAGTTCGTCCGGCTCGCTGATCCGGGCCCAGACCGGCGTCCCGTCGTCCAGTCGTATACGAGCGATCCCATGCGTCACAGCGGCCCCCCGCTCCCCGAAACGATGATGAAGAAGGCTAATCGCTGGCACCGACGAGCGCGAGGGGCCCGTCAGGCCCACGGCCTATCCTGATCGCATGTACTTCACTGACCGTGGCATCGAGGAACTGGAGAAGCGGCGCGGCGAGGAGGAGATCTCCTTCGAGTGGCTCGCCGAGCAGCTGCGTACGTTCGTCGATCTCAACCCCGACTTCGAGGTGCCGGTCGAGCGCCTCGCGACCTGGCTGGCCCGTCTGGACGACGAGGACGAGGACGAGTGACGTCGGGCAACGCCCCGTTCTCGGGTCACTGACCGCGCAGTTCCCGGGTCACCGACCCGCGCAGGCGGTCGTACGCGAGCCCCAGGGCGCCGTGCGCGACGAGCAGCGCCCCGGCGGTCGCCCAGCCGCCGCTGCGGCGGCCGATGCCCCAGGCGAGCAGCGGCACACCCGCCCCGAGCTGGACCGCGCCGAGCAGCCGGGCCTTGGGGCCGCGCAGGTACGGGCCGTAGGGGCCGCCCTCCACCGCGTCGAGTTCGGCGCGTACGGCGTCGCGCCAGCCGGACCACTCGAGCTGTTCGGCGCCCTGCGCCAGGGCCACCGAGCGGAGCCGGTCGGCGCTCTCGCCCGGGGTGAGCCCGGTGGGCAGGTGGAGGCCCGTCCGGGCGAGGACCGCGGTCAGGCCGATGAGCCTGGAGTGCGCGTCGGCGTCCTTGTCGGGTTCGGTGAGCGGCTCCAGGGCCTGGAGATCCAGGACGGGGTCGAGGGCGAGGCGGGCCGCGAAGGTACGCATGGCCTCGTCCTCGCCGACCGGGGTGCCGTCGGCGAGCCAGGTGTAGCCGACGGTGCGGCGGAATCCCGCGGCGAGGGTGAATCCGGCCCGGTCCGCCTCCCACCAGAGCGCGAGGACGGGCCAGGTGGCGGCGGAGACGGCCAGCGCGGTGGCCCAGCCGGTGACGACCCGTTCGACGGGTTCGCCGCCGTGGAGCCAGGGCTTTCCCTCCGGGACGACGACGCTCCAGTCCGTTCCGGCCGGGGCGAGGAGCAGCTGTTCCCGCAGCAGCTGGGCCGGCGGGCGGACCGCGGCGGGCTCGGCACGGCAGAGCAGCAGCGCCCCGACGGGGCGCGGTCCGGATGTCGCGTTCATGGCCCATACGCTAGGCCAATTTGTCCAGGTACGAGGGTGAATGCCCCCGCGAGCCATCGAGGAACGGGGGTTGACTTCCCCGCACCGCGATATATCGTGTCTATCGAGAGACGCGATATGTTGCGTCGTCGAAACGGGAGGTCAGCACGATGACAGAGTGGTCCGTGGCCGAGCCGACGAAACTCGCGCTGACCGATCCCGTGACGTGCCTCCGGGTCCGTGTCGTCAACGGCACGGTGAACGTGGTGGGCACCGACGAGAGCGCCGCCCGCCTGGAGGTCTCCGCGATCGCGGGCCCGCCGCTCACCGTCACGCAGGAGGGCTCGACGCTGACCGTCACCTATGACGACCTGCACTGGAAGGGCTTCCTCAAGTGGTTCGACCGCCTGGGACTCCGCCGCCGGGCCGTCGTCTCGGTGGCCGTCCCGGCCGGCACGGACGTCGAGGTGGGCGTGATCGGGGCCGGCGCGGTGATCTCCGGCATCAAGGGGCGTACGGACGTCCAGGGCGTCACGGGTGACACCACCCTGGTCGGGCTCTCCGGCCCGGTCCGCGCGGAGAGCATCTCCGGCTCCTTCGAGGCCCACACCGTCACGGGCGCGCTGCGGGTCAACACGGTGAGCGGCGATCTGACCGTCATCGACGGTTCCGGCTCCTCCGTGAAGGCCGACACGATCAGCGGGGACATGGTGATCGACCTCGACGCCGGCGAGCCGGCAGGACCGCCCGCCGACATCCGCCTGAGCAGCGTCTCCGGCGAGATCGCGCTCCGGATTCCGCACCCGGCGGACGCCGAGGTCGAGGCCAGCACCACGAGCGGCGCCGTCTCCAACGCCTTCGAGGACCTGCGGGTCACCGGGCAGTGGGGCACGAAGAGCATCACCGGCACGCTCGGCGACGGCCGCGGCAAGCTCAAGGCCACGACGGTCTCCGGCTCGATCGCCCTCCTGCGCCGCCCGGACCCGGCCACGTCCGACGACTTCGAAGCCACCTCCTCCGGAAAGGTGCTGTGACATGCCGCCCGTCTTCGCCCACGGCCGACTGCGCCTCTATCTGCTCAAGCTCCTCGACGAGGCCCCCCGCCACGGGTACGAGGTGATCCGGCTCCTGGAGGAGCGCTTCCAGGGGCTCTACGCCCCCTCGGCCGGCACGGTCTATCCGCGGCTCGCCAAGCTGGAGGCCGAGGGCCTGGTCACGCACGCCACGGAGGGCGGCCGCAAGGTCTACTCGATCACCGACGCGGGCCGCGCGGAGCTGGCCGGACGCGGCGGCGAACTGGCCGATCTGGAGCTGGAGATCCGCGAGTCGGTCTCCGAGCTCGCCGCCGAGATCCGCGACGACGTGCGCGGGGCGGCGGGCAAGCTGCGCAGCGAGATGCGCGCGGCGGCGAGCGAGACCCGGCAGAAGGACTCCTCGTTCGCCGACGCCAAGGAGGAGCTGCGCCGCGCCAAGCAGGAGTGGCGGGAGCAGACCCGCCAGGCCCGCGCGGAGGCCCAGTCGGCGCGCCGCCAGGCCAAGGAGTTCCAGCGGATCGCCAAGCAGGTCCAGGACGAGGTCCAGGACCGCTTCGCGCGCGGCGACTGGCCGAAGGGCGTCTGGGAAGGCATCTCGGACATCACGGCCCAGCTGGGCGGCCTGGTCACCGGCACGACGCACCCCAAGGCGGCGGCGCCCGACCCGACGGCGCCGGCGGCCTCCGACGAGGCCGCCTCGGAGTGGGCCGCCGACACCGAGTCCACCGGCGACCCGGCCCGTGATCTCGACCGGCTCCTGGACCGCTTCCGCGACGACATCCGCGATGCGGCCCGCGACCACGGGGTGACCGCGGCGCAGCTGGCGGACTCCCGCCGCCACCTGTCCACGGCGGCGACGCACATCACCGCGCTGCTGCACCCGCACAAGGGGAAGCAGGCCGGCTGATCCGCCCCGGGGCCGGTCCGTGTCGGGTGGCCGTCCGTGCCGGGGCTGCCACCCCGCCACGGACGGCGCCGTGCGCGCCCTCAGCCCCGGGTGACGGTGACCGTCACCCGGGCTCCCGGCGCCGCCACCACCCAGGCCCGACCCGCGTCCTTGCGGAGCACGACCGCCTTCCCCCGGGCCGCCACCTGCCAGGCGCCCGGGGGAAGGGACAGCTCCGTCACCCGGGAGCCGCGCCGCCCGGAGTCGTACTCCAGGCGGTAGACCCCGGTCCCGGAGTCGTACGCGGAGGAGCGGACCGCGCCCGCGACGGCCTCCGCGTACGGCTGCGCCGTCAGCTCCTTGTTCGTACGGAAGGTCCCGGCGCCGTCCACCGCGCAGTACCCGCCGCCGTAGCACCACACATAGCCGGCCCACCCGCTGCCGTACCGGCCTAGGGAGGCCATCGCGTCCCGGTAGAAGCGGTTCATGTTCGGCAGGGAGTTGTTGAGCGGCCCCCACTCCCCCACGAGCACCGGGACCTTGTACTCCTTCGGGTACCGGGTCACGGCCTGTTCGTACGTCTCGATCCAGCCGGCCGCCGGGTCGTAGTCGGCGCCCGCCTCCATGGCGGTGTTGTAGAAGTGCGGGGCGTAGACGACCTTCGGGTCGTCGATCCGCCCGAGCCCCGTCGGCACGCCCTCGCCGACGATCGGCGTGGGCTCGACGAAGACCCAGGTGTCCCGGTCCACTGAGCGGACCGCGTCCGCGAGCCGGTTGTACATCGGCGTCAGATGGTCACGTTCGATCCGCCGGGCTGCGGTCGGCAGGTCCTCGCCCTCGCCGAGCTCGCCCATCGGTTCGTTGATCAGGTCGTAGCCGAGGACGGCCGGATGGTCCTCGAAACGGTCGGCGAGGACACGCCACATCCTCGCCTGGGCGCGCCGCAGGTCCTCGTCCTCGTAGAGATGGGTGAAGGCGCGCTGCACTGCCGGCTCGAAGTACTCGGCGAACCAGTCGTCGGGGTGCGGGGTGAAGGGCAGCCCGTCCGTCCTGGTCGCCCACTCGGGCACGCCCCGGTGGCCGAACGCCGGCCCGAAGACGTCCTGATGGGCGTCGATGAGGACGTGGACGTCGTACTTCTCCGCCCAGTCCAGGATGCGCTCGATCTTCCGCAGATAGGCCTGGCTGTACCGGCCCTGTTCCGGCTCCAGGTCGTCCCAGAAGACGAGCAGCCGGGCGAAGTTGAAGCCCTTGGCGCGCATGTCGCGGAAGTGCCGTTCGGTGACGGCGGACAGGGCCTGGTCGCCGCGGTTCGCCTTGTCCTCGACGTTCCAGCCGCGCAGGGTGAGGGCGCGGCCGCGTTCGTCGGTGAGGACGGGTATGCCGCCCGGGCTCTCGGCGTGGGCGGCGCCGGTCGGGGCGAGGAGCGCGGCGACAACGGCGCCCGCGGCAAGGGTCGTTCGCAACAAGGGAACCTCCGGCACGACGGTGTGATCGCAGTGCCGGAGATCCCATCAGCAGATCTGACGATCCATCAAGAGGTCGTCAGGACGATCTTCCCGAAGAGTTCGCCCGAGGCCATCTTCTCGAAGCCCTCACGCGCCCGGTCCAGCGGCAGCACCTCGTCGATCACCGGCCGTACGCCCGTGGCGGCGCAGAAGGACAGCAGGTCCTCCAGCTCGTCCTTCGAGCCCATGGTCGAGCCGACGACCTTGAGCTCCAGGAAGAAGATCCGGGTCAGCTCGGCGTGCGAGGGGCGGTCGCCGCTGGTGGCTCCCGAGATGACCACGGTGCCGCCGGGCCGGAGCGACTTGACCGAGTGCGACCAGGTGGCGGCGCCGACGGTCTCGATGACGGCGTCCACGCGCTTCGGGAGCCGCGCGCCCGGCTCGTACGCCTCCACGGCGCCCAGCTCGACGGCGCGCTTGCGCTTGGCCTCGTCGCGACTGGTGGCGAAGACGCGCAGGCCGGCGGCCTTGCCGAGCACGATCGCGGCGGTGGCGACGCCGCCGCCCGCGCCCTGCACGAGGATCGAGTCACCGGGGCGCACCCCGGCGTTGGTGAAGAGCATGCGGTACGCGGTGAGCCAGGCGGTCGGGAGGCAGGCGGCCTCCTCGAACGAGAGCTCCTTGGGCTTGGGGAGCACGTTCCAGGACGGCACGGTGACGCGCTCGGCGAAGGTGCCCTGGTAGCGCTCGGTCAGGATGGAGCGCGGCTCGTCGGGACCCACTCCGTGTCCGGTCTGGCCGATGACGGAGTGCAGGACGACCTCGTTGCCGTGCTCGTCGATGCCGGCGGCGTCGCAGCCGAGGATCATCGGCAGCTTCTCCTCGGGTAGCCCGACCCCGCGCAGCGACCACAGGTCGTGGTGGTTGAGGGAGGCGGCCTTGACGGTGACGGTGGTCCACCCGTCCCGCACCTCGGGCTCGGGCCGTTCCCCCAGCTCAAGGCCGTTCAACGGCTGGTCGCGGTCGATTCGGGCGGCGTAGGCAGCGAACATGACCATGAGCGTAGGGTCACCCACCCGCGCGACGGAACCAGGCGCTGCTGTGACGCACGTCCCCCCTCCTTTTTGGCGCTCGGTTCGCCTCCGGGCGCCCCGTGCGGGCGTCGACGGTCGATCGTGCTCGGTCCCTCGTTCCTCGGGACCTGCGCGTTCTCCCTTTCGACGCCCGCGGCGCCCTTCGGCTCACTCGCGAGGCCCCTGGGGGCAATGCAAGAAGGGCCCCGCCCTCGCAAGGAGGACGGGGCCCTTGTCTGCGTACCGGCGTGTCAGCGGCGCGCCACGCCCTCGGCGCGGGCCGCGGCGGCCACGGCGGCCGCGACGGCCGGGGCGACGCGCTCGTCGAACGGCGACGGGATCACGCAGTCGGCGGCGAGCTGGTCGCCCACCACGTCCGCGATCGCGTTCGCCGCGGCGATCTTCATACCCTCGGTGATCCGGGAGGCCCGGACCTGGAGGGCGCCCGCGAAGATGCCGGGGAAGGCGAGCACGTTGTTGATCTGGTTCGGGTAGTCCGAACGGCCGGTCGCCACGACGGACGCGTACTTGTGCGCGACGTCGGGGTGGACCTCCGGGTTCGGGTTGGCCATGGCGAACACGAACGCGTTCGGCGCCATGGACGCGACCGCGGCCTCCGGGACCGTACCGCCGGAGACGCCGATGAAGACGTCCGCGCCGGCCAGCGCGGTCTCCAGGGAGCCGGTGAGGCCCGCCTTGTTCGTGAGCTCGGCGATCTCGCGCTTGACCTCGGTGAGGTCCTCACGGTCGCGGCTCACGATGCCCTTGCGGTCCGCGACGGCCACGTCGCCCAGCCCCGCCTCGAGGAGGAACTTGGCGATGGCCACACCGGCCGCACCGGCGCCGGAGATGACGGCGCGCAGGTCACCGAGGGTCCGGCCGGTCAGCTTCGCCGCGTTGCGGAGGGCGGCGAGGGTGACGATCGCGGTGCCGTGCTGGTCGTCGTGGAAGACGGGGATGTCGAGGCGCTCCTGGAGCTTGCGCTCGATCTCGAAGCACCGCGGCGCCGAGATGTCCTCCAGGTTCACTCCTCCGAAGGAGGGGGCGAGCCGGACGACGGTCTCCACGATCTCGTCGGTGTCGGTGGTGGCGAGCGCGATCGGCACCGCGTCCACGCCGCCGAACTGCTTGAAGAGGATGGCTTTCCCCTCCATGACCGGAAGCGACGCCTCCGGGCCGATGTCGCCGAGTCCGAGCACCGCCGTACCGTCGGTCACGACCGCGACGACCTGGGACTTCCAGGTGTAGTCGTGGACCAGTTCCGGCTGCTCGGCAATCGCGGTGCACACCTTGGCGACGCCGGGCGTGTACGCGAGGGACAGGTCGTCCTTGTCGCGCAGCGGCACCGTGGCCGAGATGGCCATCTTGCCGCCGCGGTGCAGCGCGAAGGCCGGATCGAAGGGCTCCTGAGCCCCTTCCGTACCGCTCTCGCTGCGAGGATTGACGATCTCCGCTGCCATTGGGTTGACCCCTTAAGTCTTCTTCATTTGAGGGTGGCCACTCCTTGTTGAGGAGGGGTGGGCGGGTCCCGCAGTCGCCGTGTCTGGCAACCGCGCGGGCGCGCCGCACAACGCGCCCTGAGCCCCGGATGAGGGGTGTAAGGATCCTTCTTACCGGACGTACGTCACCGTAGACGAGTCCAATACGGAGCGGTGATGCGACTCATACAGCCGCATTGGCACCTTGCGCAGAGCAGGCGCGTCGCCGCATGTCCGGATACGTTCGGTCGTACACCGGAACGTGGAGTTCGTGTCGTCCGGATGGCGAGATCAACCGGAGATTTTCCGGTGGGATGGAGGCTTCTCGAGAGAAGGTCCGGCCTTGATCTACCGGCCTGTCGGGATTCGGGGGTCACCCGTTACCCGATTTTGACATGAGAGGCCGTCCGTTTCAGGAGGTCCGAATGGCAAGATGCGCGTAATCACACGAGGTCGCGACACCCGAAGGTGCGTGCGCGGCCTATGGCAACTCCCTCACACGCCGGAGGAACCCGACCATGACCGCACGCTCCACGCGCTGTACGACCGCCGCCAAGACCCGTACGTCCCGTCTTGCCGCGGTCGCCGCCATCGCGGTCGCCGGCTCCATGCTGCTGACCGCCTGCGGCGACCAGACCGAGGGCGGCTCCACCCCCGAGGGCGGCAAGACCGGTGCCGTCTCCAACGCTCCGCTCTTCTCCAAGCTGCCCGCCGACATCCAGAAGGCCGGCGTCATCAAGGTGGGCACGGACGCCACGTACGCCCCGATGGAGTTCAAGGAGGGCGCGAAGATCGTCGGTGTCGACCCCGACATCGCCGCGGCCCTGTCCAAGCAGCTCGGCGTGAACTTCGAGTTCACCAGCGGCACCTTCGACACCCTGCTGACCGCGCTGCCGACCGGTCGTACGGACATCGTGATGTCCTCGATGACCGACACCAAGGCCCGCCAGGAGGGTCTGGACGACAAGGGCCAGAAGACCGGTACCGGTGTCGACTTCGTCGACTACTTCACCGCCTCCACCGGCATCCTGGTGAAGAAGGGCAACCCGGAGAACATCAAGTCCCTCGACGACCTGTGCGGCAAGAAGCTCGCCGTCCAGCGGGGCACGACGTACGAGCAGGCCGCCAAGGACCAGGCCGAGAAGTGCAAGAAGGACGGCAAGCCCGCCCTCACCTTCGAGTCCTTCCCGACCGACGCCGAGGCCCAGACCCGCGTCAAGGCGGGCGGCGCCGTCGCCGACCTGAACGACTCGCCGGTCGCCGCGTACATCGCGAAGACCGCGGGCGGCGGCAACGACTTCGAGGCCATCGCCAACAAGACGGACGCCGGCCTCTTCGGCATCGCCGTCGACAAGAAGAACACCCAGCTGCGCGACGCGCTCAAGGAAGCCCTCGACGCGATCATCAAGGACGGCACCTACAAGGCCGCCCTGGACAAGTGGGGTGCCGCCGACGGCGCCATCCCCGCAGCCAAGATCAACGGCGGCTCCTGACTCCCACGTACCACTGAAGGGCAGTCGTTGTGACTGACAAGTTCGACAAGGTTCCCGCCGGGGCGTCGCCCGCCCCGGCGGGGGTCCCGCCGGAGGCCATCAAAGCCATTCCGGTCCGCCACTACGGACGCTGGGTCGCCGGCGTGGTCGTGGTCGCGTTGCTGGCACTCCTCGTCTACGCCTTCTCCCAGGGCAACGTGCGCTGGGCCACCGTGCCCGAGAAGCTGTTCGACCCCAGCATCCTGTCCGGCCTGGGCAACACCATCCTGATCAGCGTCGCCTCCATGGCGCTGGGCCTGGCGCTCGGCGTGCTCTTCGCCGTCATGCGCCTGTCGAAGAACCCGGTGACCAGCTCCGTCGCCTGGCTCTACATCTGGATCTTCCGCGGCACCCCGGTCTACGTACAGCTGCTGATCTGGTTCAACCTCGCCCTGATCTTCCCGATCTTCAACATCGGGTTCTACAAGGACGAGATGACCGACGTCATGACCCCGTTCCTGGCCGCCCTCCTCGGGCTCGGCCTGAACGAGGGCGCCTACATGGCCGAGATCGTCCGGGCCGGCATCCAGTCGGTCGACGAAGGCCAGACCGAGGCCTCCCACGCGCTGGGCATGAGCCAGGCCAAGACCATGCGGCGCGTGGTACTCCCCCAGTCGATGCGGGTGATCATCCCGCCGACCGGGAACGAGTTCATCAACATGCTCAAGACCTCCTCCCTGGTCGTGGCCGTGCAGTACCCCGACCTGCTGCGCGCCGCGCAGGACATCGCCTCGACCTCCTTCGCGGTCATGGAGATGTTCTTCCTCGCCTCGATCTGGTACCTGATCCTGACCAGCGTGTTCAGCGTCGGCCAGTTCTACCTCGAGCGGCACTACGCCCGCGGCTCGCTGCGCGCGCTGCCGCCCACGCCGTGGCAGAAGGTCAAGGCGAACCTCGCCCGATTCTCCAACCGTGAGGCGGTGGCCAAGTGACTGCCATGGTGAAGGCCGAGGGCGTCCACAAGTCCTACGGCCCCGCGCACATCCTCAAGGGCATCGACCTCGAGGTGAACAACGGCGAGGTGTTCTGCCTGATCGGCCCGTCCGGTTCCGGCAAGTCCACCTTCCTGCGGTGCATCAACCACCTCGAGAAGATCAACTCCGGACGGCTCTACGTCGACGGCGAACTCGTCGGCTACCGCCAAAAGGGCGACAAGCTCTACGAGCTGAAGGACAGCGAGGTCGCCGCCCAGCGCCGCGACATCGGCATGGTCTTCCAGCGCTTCAACCTCTTCCCCCACATGACGGCCCTGGCCAACGTCATGGAAGCCCCCATCCAGGTCAAGGGCGAGTCCCGGGCCGTCGCCCGCGAGCGGGCCGAGCGGCTCCTGGACCGGGTCGGCCTGGCCGACAAGGCCGGGAACTACCCCACCCAGCTCTCCGGCGGCCAGCAGCAGCGCGTCGCCATCGCCCGCGCACTGGCGATGGAACCCAAGCTGATGCTCTTCGACGAGCCCACCTCCGCGCTCGACCCCGAGCTCGTCGGTGACGTCCTCGACGTCATGCGCGACCTCGCCGAATCCGGCATGACCATGGTCGTCGTCACCCACGAAATGGGCTTCGCCCGCGAAGTCGGCGACAACCTCGTCTTCATGGACGGCGGCGTCGTGGTCGAGTCGGGCCACCCGCGCGACGTCCTGACCAACCCGCAGCACGACCGGACGAAGGCATTCCTGTCCAAGGTGCTGTAACAGGCAGTACGAACGCGGAGGGGCGGTACGGGACACCCGTACCGCCCCTCCGCGTACACGGGCTACTTCACCGCGAGCACCAGCGTGTCCGAGGGCGAGGCCCAGACCGGCCGCGCCTCGGCGAAGCCCGCCGCGCGGAGGATCTCGGCGTGGCTGCGGGCGGAGGGCGCGTCGCCGTCCGCGTGCTCGCCGTAGATCTCGAAGCGGCGGGCGGTCGGCTCGGCGAGGACCGGGTCCTTGGCGGCGACCGCCCACCACTCCGCCCAGTCGAGGGCGCCCTCGGCCTTGGCGCGGTCCATGGCGGCGTGGCGGTGGGCGCGCTCGGCGGCGTTGATCCGGGGGGTGGTCTCGTCGATCATGTGGTCGGCGTTCATGAAGACGCCGCCGTCGCGGACGAGGCCGGCCAGCTGCCCGTACAGCGCGGTGAGCGGCTCGGTGTGGAGCCAGTGCAGCGCGGTGGCGGTGAGGACGGCGTCGTACGAGTCGTACGGAAGCCGGCCGACCCACTTCGGGTCCTTGAGGTCGGCGGTCAAGAAGGTGACGCGCTCGTCGCCGGCGAAGTACCCCTCCGCGATGGTGAGCAGGGCCGGGTCGAGGTCGACGCCGACGCTGGTCGCCCTCGGGAACCGCTGGAGCAGCCGATCCGTAATACTCCCTGTACCGCACGCCAGGTCGAGGACGCGGGGCTCCGGCCCCACCACGGCCTCGACCATGTCGAGCATCACGCGGAACCGCTCCTCGCGGTCCGGCATGTACCACTCCTGCTGACGGTCCCAGCTCTGCTGCCAGGCCGCCCAGTCGGTTCCGGTCGTCGCCGCGTCCGTCATCTCCGCTCCTCACCACTTCGTAATACCCTCGAAGGGGAAACAGCTGTTACCCCTCCCGTCACCGACCCTAGACCGCCGGAGTAAGGACTACAAGTGGAACTGGCCTATTACTCGGATTACGCCGTACGTCTGGTCAACACCGAGGAGCCGGCCCGCAGCAAGGACTCCCTCACCTCGGTCGAGGCGGTCCGCGAGCTCTTCGGCACGGCTTCCCAGATGGCCCGGCGGGTGACGGACCACGATGTGACGCGCTTCCGCTCGGTACGGGCCCGGCTGCGGGCGGTCTTCACCGCGGCCGACGAGGGCGACCACACGCAGGCGGTGGACCTCCTGAACTCGCTGCTGCTGGAGTTCCCCGTCTCCCCGCAGATCTCGGGCCACGACTACCTGGACGACGAGGGGCACCCGCGCTGGCACATGCACCTCGCCGACCACCCGTCGAACGCGACCGCGGGGTACGCGGCGATCGCGGCGATGGGCCTCGCCTTCCACCTCACGGAGTTCGGCGCCGACCGCCTCGGCCTCTGCCAGGCCTCCCCCTGCCGCAACGCCTACCTCGACACCTCGACCAACCGGTCCCGCCGCTACTGCTCGGACCGCTGCGCGACCCGCGCCAACGTGGCCGCCTACCGCGCCCGCAAGCGCCTGGAGGCCGAACGGTCCGACCCGACCGGCCTGATGGACGAGAAGAGCCAGGAGAGCACCACACCGGCCGACCGCTGACGCCCGGGCATGACGGGCCGGTACCTCGCCCGTACCCGCCCCAGCACCAGCTCGGCCGGCACGGCGCCGAAGACCCGGCTGTCCCCCTCGGTGTCCGGGTTGTCCCCGAGCACCCACCAGCCGGCGTCCTGTCGCTCGATCAGACGCTTCACGATGAGCAGGTCCTGCTGGAGCGGGTGACGCAACACGGCGATGCCGCCGGGGCGGAGCCGTCCGCCGTAGTGCACGAGCAGCCGGTCGCCGTGGAGCAGCGTGGGCACCATGGACACCCCTGTCACCTCGGCGATCCCGAAAAGGGGCCCGGAACCCCGCCCCGACTCCCGCCCCGCGTCCGTCATCCGGCACCTCCCGGTCCGATCGTCCACTCGTACACGAGTCCCATGGTGACCCTGGACTTTTGTCCTAAGCCCCAGGGGGCGCTCGCGAAAACAGCCTTCTCGGGGAGTAATCTCCCACCTGAGAAGACGATCACGAGGAAGGACAGCTCAATGCTCTCCCGCCTGTTTGCCCCCAAGGTGAAGGTCAGCGCCCACTGCGACCTCCCCTGCGGTGTCTACGACCCGGCCCAGGCCCGGATCGAGGCCGAGTCGGTCAAGGCCGTCCAGGAGAAGTACCAGGCCAACGAGGACGCACACTTCCGCGCGCGTGCCACGGTCATCAAGGAGCAGCGCGCGGAGCTCGCCAAGCACCACATCTCGGTGCTGTGGAGCGACTACTTCAAGCCCCCGCACTTCGAGAAGTACCCCGAGCTCCACACGCTCATCAACGACACCCTGAAGGCCCTGTCGGCCGCCAAGGCGTCGACGGACCCGAAGACGGGCGAGAAGGCGCTGGAGCTCATCGCCGAGGTCGACCGGATCTTCTGGGAGACCAAGAAGGCCTGACCTTCGTCCCACAAGCACCGCCCGAAGGGGCCTGGCCGGCAACCCCGGCCGGGCCCCTTCGGTATTCCGGCTGCCGAAGGGGCGGGGTCAGTTCACCGGGAGCGAGTAGCGGAGTTTCTGCTTCGAGGTGGCGCCCAGGCGGTCGTAGAAGCGGATCGCGCCCTCGTTCCAGGTCGGGGTCTGCCACTGGATCTCGGTGAGGCCGAGCGCGCGGGCCTCCGCGCGCAGGGCGGCGATGAAGAGCGGGCCGAGGCCCAGGCCGCGTTCCGTCGCGGAGAGGTAGAGGCAGTCCATGTGGAGGTACTCGGCGCCGTCCCAGGTGGACAGCTCCGGGGCGCACGTGGCGTAGCCGACGAGGCGGCCGTCGGGGAGCTCGGCCACCAGGCAGCGCAGCCGGGGCGGTTCGGGGCCGAAGAGGAGGCGGGCGAGGCGGTCCGCGAGGCCCGGGGCCGGGGGCGCGGCCTTCTCGTACGCAGCGTGCTCGGCAGCCAGCTCCGCCACCCGGTCGAGATCCTCCGGACGGGCGTGGCGCACGCGTGCGGCGCTCGACGCCTCCCCTGTCTCCGCCTGCG
Source organism: Streptomyces sp. NPDC059875 (assembly GCF_042731085.1). Lineage (NCBI taxonomy): Bacteria > Bacillati > Actinomycetota > Actinomycetes > Kitasatosporales > Streptomycetaceae > Streptomyces > Streptomyces sp. NPDC059875. The sequence goes on along the minus strand of NZ_JBHWJZ010000002.1, from coordinate 100,832 downwards.
CCATCAGCGCCGCCCCCTCCACACGTTCCGTCATGCCGTCATCATGCCCGGCCCCACCGACATCCCGTTCCGGCTGAGCCACTGCCGGTACGGCGCCGCCCGCAGCGCCGCCTCCCGGTAGGCCTCCGAGAGGTCGGCGTACAGGGGGTCGAGCTGCGCGCCCTCGCGGGCGTACAGCAGCAGACGTACCGCCAGGGGGTCGTCCTTCAACGGCCGGATCGCCATGTCCTCGCGTGGCAACGATGTCGGCTGGCAGGGTGCCACGGCCTCGCCGAGGACGATCAGCGAGGCGGCCGTGTGGTAGTCGCCGTGCAGCAGCGGCGGGTCGATGCCGGCCCCGCTCAGGACGCGGCGCAGCCCGTCCCACTCGCCGTCCACCGTGGGGTCGACCATCCAGCGGTCCTCGGCGAGGTCGGTGAGGTCCACCACGGGCCGCCCGGCCGCCGGATGGTCCGGGGCCATCGAGACGAACTGCGGCTCCCGTTCGACCAGGACCCGCGCCTGGAGGCCGTCGGGCACGCGCAGCGGGCATCCCTCGACCTCGTGGACGAAGGCCACGTCCAGGTGGCCCGCGGCGAGGGACCGCAGCAGGGCGTTGGCGGAGACGTCCATGTGGAGCGCGATGTCCGTGCCGGGCAGGCCCTGGCGCAGTCGGCGCAGCCAGCCCGGCAGGGCCCTGCTCGCGGTCGACCCGACGCGTAGCCGCGGCCCGTCGGTGCGCGCCGCGGCGGCCCTGGTCTCGGTGATCAGCATGGCCATCTGGTCGACGAGCGGCCGGGCCCTGCTGAGGACCGAGCGGCCGAGCGGTGTGGGCCGGCAGCCGGTGCGGCCGCGCGCGAAGAGCTCCGCGCCCAGGGAGTTCTCGATGCGGCGCAGCTGGGTCGTCAACGAGGGCTGACTCATGCCCAGTTGTCGCGCCGCCTTGTGCAGACTGCCCGTCTCCGCGATGGCGCAGAGCGCGCGCAGATGCCTCACCTCCAGCTCCATGCCCCGAGAGTAGGACGGCACCTCCCGTCGCACCAGACACCCTCGTCGCACCAATTCCCTGTGATTCGAAGGCAGTTCGGCCCGCGCGGATCGGATGGTGATGCGTTCGGGCTATCGCCTGCTGCCATCATCCGCACCCACCCCGGCTCCCCCGACACTCTCTCCAACCGACCAGGAGGAGCCCCCCCCATGAGACACCCCAAGGTCCTCACCGCCTCGCTCGCCGCGACCCTCGGCCTCGGCCTCGCCGCCGCGCTCGGCGCCGCACCCACCGCCTCGGCCGCACCCGCCGTCCCCGCGGCGCCGGCTTCCGGGTACGCGGCCTACGCCGGGTCCGCCGAGGACGCCAAGGCGACCAAGGCCTTCCACGAAGCCGTGATGAAGTCCGTGGCGAAGAAGCGGGCCGCCAACCCCGGCGCGGCCGCCGTCACCGTCGTCTACAGCGCCTCCAACGCCCCGAGCTTCCGCACCCAGATCGCCCGGAGCACCCAGATATGGAACAGCTCGGTGGTCAACGTACGGCTGGTGGAGGGCAGCAACCCGGACTTCCGCTACTACGAGGGCAATGACTCGCGCGGCTCGTACGCCAGCACCGACGGTCACGGCAACGGCTACATCTTCCTCGACTACCGGCAGAACCAGCAGTACAACTCCACCCGCGTCACCGCCCACGAGACCGGGCACGTCCTCGGCCTCCCCGACCACTACTCGGGCCCGTGCAGCGAGCTGATGTCCGGCGGCGGCCCGGGCACGTCCTGCCAGAACGCCCAGCCCAACTCCCAGGAGCGGGCCCGCGTCGACCAGCTCTGGCGCAACGGCCTCGCCTCGGCCGTCAAGAACTTCTGAGCCCACAGGGCACACCGCGGCGGGGCGGGCGGCTGCGGCCGTTCGCCCCGCCGTACGCGTTCCGCGCGCCGAGGGCGAACATCCTTGGATCCAGGCGGTGTTGTGTGAATGCTGGGAGGACACATCCCGGATCCCGGAGGCGTTCCATGACCGCCGAGCACACGAACACCCTGTACGAGGCCGTGGGCGGTGCCGACGCGCTGCGCCGGCTCTCCGACACGTTCTACGAGGCCGTCCTGGCCGACCCCCTTCTCGCACCCGTCTTCGCCGACTTCACCCCCACCCACGTCGAGCACGTCGCCGTGTGGCTGGCAGAGGTGTTGTCGGGGCCCGCCGACTTCACGGCGAAGCTGGGCGGCCATCAGGCGCTGCTCCGCGCCCACCTCGGGCTCTCCATCACCGAGGAGCAGCGCTTGCGCTGGATGGAGCTGATGACGGCGGCGGTGGAGAAGGAGCTGCCGGACGACGAGCTGCTGCGCCGCCGGGTCGTGGAGTACTTCGACTGGGGGACCCGGATCGCGAAGGACGTCTCGGCCTCGGAGCCGGGCACGGATCTCGGCGAACCCGGCCCCACCCCGCGATGGGGGTGGAACGGCCTCGTCTGACCGCCGTCGGGCCGCATGAGGACCGCCATCGGGGCCGTCCGAAGACCGCCGTAGGGGCCCGTCCGACCGCCGTCGGGCCCCGTGCGCCGGGTCACGCCCCGGGGTCGGGTCAGGCGGCCTGCAGAAGCCTCCGGCCGAACTCGGCCCCGGCCGGCAGCTGACGCCTCACCCGGGCGAGGGCCTCGTCGAAGTCACCCCCGGCGATGCCCGACTCGTAGGCGGCGCCGCCGTAGTGCAGCGTCAGGCTCAGGTCCACCCGCTCACCGAGCGTCAGCAGGCAGCTGAGGGTGGCCTGCTGCGCGGCGCCGTCCATGACGACGGGGAGCGGCAGGTCCCACTCCAGGACGCATCCGGTGAGGGCCGCGCCGCCCTCGTCCGTCGCGCGCAGGGCGGCGAAGGTCGCGCCCGTGTACTCGATTCCCCTGATGCGGGTGGACACCTGGCTCCCGCCCGCCGTGATCACGATCGCTTCCGCGCCGCTGCGGTCCCGGTACCAGCCGGTCCAGACTTCTGACGACTCCGATGACATGCGCGGACTGTAGCGGTCTGACCGGCTCCTTCGCGCGTCCGGTCACCCCGGGGCCGGACTTCTCCCGGTCTCGCCGTTCTTGCCGGTCACGTGCGCGGTCGTGGCTTCCGCACCACCCTCGGGCGCGTCGTCCCGGGCCCCCTCCGGGCCGTCGTCGTCCCGGTCGAGGCGCTCGGGGTGGACGTACCGCTCGCACCGCGGGTTGCGGCACGGCTGCACTTCCCATTCCGGCACCCAGGCCCCGAGGACCTTGTGCCGCTTCGCGACGATTTCAAGGGGCTGTCCGCAGGCCGGGCATGTGGGCGCGGCCTGCGGGTCCCGTACCGTACGCGGGGTTTCGCTGCCCATACCTCCAAGGGTAGGGCGCCCCACTGGTCACCGCTTCCTGGTGTACGTACGAACGAGCACCCCGTTGTCGAAGGTGCGCACCGCGCCCAGTTCGAAGTCGCGGGGCTCGAAGTCGGCGCCGAACATCGGCATACCGGAGCCGTAGACCTGCGGGTAGGTCTTGATGATCAGCTCGTCGATCTCGTCGATGAGCTCACCGGCGATCGTGGAGCCGCCGCAGAGCCAGATGTCGAGCGGGCCGTCCTCGGCCTTGAGCGCGCGGACACGGCCGACGAGGTCCTCGGCGATCAGCTCGACGTTGGGGTCGGGCGACTCGGCGAGCGAGCGGGTCGCGACGATCTCCCGCAGGTGGGCGTAGGGGCTGGTGATGCCGACGTCCAGGCCGACCTTGTACGAGTTCAGGCCCTGGATGACGGTGTCGAAGCGGCGGTTCTCGGTGCCGGGATCGATACCGACGATCGGCCACCCGGGGGCCGCGATGGTCTCCGGGTACTCGGCCTTCATGTACTCCAGGTATTCGCCGACCACGTAGGAGTACGTGGACGTGGCATCGCCCTTCGGGTCACCGATGAAGCCATCGATGGTGCAGGCGATGAAGTAGGTGAGCTTGCGCAAACCGGTCCTCTTTGTCTCTGGGATAGCGGCTGCGATTGCAACCACGACGGTTATAGTGCTTCACCTGTAGTGGTTGCGCAAGATCTATTGTCGACGAGAAGTGGAACCAGGAGGTCCGGTGGCAAGGAACCCCGAGCGGCGTGCGGCCCTGCTCGACGCGGCGATCGAGGTGCTCGCGGAAGAAGGTGCCCGTGGGCTCACCTTCCGGGCGGTCGACGCCCGGGCGGGCGTCCCCACGGGCACCTCGTCCAACTACTTCACCGACCGCGACCAGCTGCTCTCCGAGGTCGGGGACCGGATCTTCGTCCGGCTCACCCCGGAGCCGGGCTCCCTGGACACGGCCATGCGGCCCGAACCCAGCCGGCAGCTGGTCGTCGAGTTGATGCGCTGGCTCGCCCGGCGGATGACGGCCGAGCGCACCTGCTACCTGGGCCTGTTCGAACTCCGCCTGGAGGCCACCCGCCGCCCGGAGTTGCGCAACCAGCTCACCAAGGTGCTGCGCGCGGACCTCGACTACAACATCCGCCTGCACGTCGACTCCGGGATGCCGGGAGACGCGGACACGGTCCGGCTGCTCTACTTCGCCCTCACCGGGCTGCTCTTCGACCACTTCACGGTCCCCGGCCTGCACGAGGTCCGGGAACTGGACGACCTCATCGAGACCGTGGTCAGCCGGATCGTGCCGGAGGACTGAGCGCCGGCCCGCTCCGGGGGCCGAGCCTCAGCGGGTCCGGCGGGTGACGAACTCCGCGAGGGCCAGCAGGTCCCCCGCCGCCGCCAGATCCGGTACCGCCCGGGAGAGCTGCTGCACAGCCCGGGCCATCCGCTCGGCCGCCTGGGTCTGTGCCCAGTCCCGGCCGCCCGCCCGCTCGACCGCGTCCGCCGCCGCCCGGAGGGCCGGGGCGTCCAGTGCCGTACGGGAGTACAGCGCGGCCAGCTCCTCCCCCGCCTCGGTCCCCGAGGCGAACGCCGCCACCACCGGCAGCGACTTCTTGCGCGCGACGAGATCCGCACCGGCCGGCTTGCCCGTGCGCTCGGGGTCGCCCCAGATCCCGATCAGGTCGTCGATCAGCTGGAACGCGAGCCCGGCCTCCCGGCCGAACGCGTCCATCGCCGCGACCTCCTCCTCGCCCGCGCCCGCGTAGAGCGCGCCCAGGGCGCAGGCGCACCCGAGCAGGGCGCCCGTCTTGGCGGTGGCCATCGCCAGGCACTCGTCCAGCGAGACCTCGAGCGGTCCGCGCTGCTCGAAGGCGCAGTCCGCCTGCTGGCCGGCGCAGAGCTCGATGACACAGGCGGCGAGCCGTGCCGAGGCGGCGGCGGAGGCCGGGTGCCCGTCCTCGGCCAGCAGCCGCAGGGCGAGCGCGAGCATGGCGTCGCCGGCCATGAGCGCGTCCGGGATGCCGGAACACCGTCCAGGCCGTGGCCCGGTGCCGGCGGGTCGGGTCCTCGTCCACGATGTCGTCGTGGAGCAGCGTGAAGTTGTGGGCGAGCTCCACCGCGGCGGCAGCGCGCACCGCCGGCGCCGGGTCGCCACCGAGCGCACGCGCGGCGGCGAGCACCAGGGCGGGCCGGATCGCCTTCCCCGCCTGTCCGGCGTCCGGGGAGCCGTCCGCCCGCTCCCAGCCGAAGTGGTACATCGCCACTCTGCGTATGGAGCCCGGCAACGATTCGACGGTCGAACGCAGTTGGGGATGGACGACGGCCCGTGTCTGGTCGAGGAGCGCCCCGGCCCCCTGGTTCTCGGCCACGCCGTCCGCCCGGATGACGGTCACGTTGGTTCCCCCTCTTGCCGTGGTTCCTGGTCCTGCGGCCGGGGCGGAGGGCCGGTCGGCACGGTCCTCCGCCCCGGATCACCCGGTCACCGGGTCAGCGCCAGCGGCTGACCTCCACGTTCTCCAGGACTCCCAGCGCGTCGGGCACGAGCACCGCCGCCGAGTAGTAGGCCGTGACCAGGTACGAGATGATCGCCTGCTCGTCGATCCCCATGAAGCGGACCGACAGGCTCGGCTCGATCTCGTCCGGGAGGCCCGTCTGGTGCAGCCCGATCACGCCCTGGTCGGACTCGCCCGTACGCATACAGATGATCGACGTGGTCCGGGCGTCCGAGACCGGGATCTTGTTGCACGGATAGATCGGCACGCCGCGCCAGGTCGGGATCCGGTTGCCGTTGATCTCGATGGACTCGGGGACGAGGCCGCGCCGGTTGCACTCGCGTCCGAAGGCGGCGATGGCGCGCGGGTGGGCGAGGAACATCTTGGAGCCCCGGCGGCGCGACAGGAGCTCGTCCATGTCGTCCGGGCTGGGCACCCCGTCGTGGGGCTGGATCCGCTGCCCGTAGTCGCAGTTGGAGAGGAGCCCGAACTCGCGGTTGTTGATGAGCTCGTGCTCCTGGCGCTCGCGCAGCGCCTCGACCGTGAGCCGCAACTGCTGCTCGGTCTGGTTCATCGGCTGGTTGTAGAGATCGGCGACGCGGCTGTGGACCTTCAACACGGTCTGCGCGACGGACAGTTCGTACTCGCGCGGGGACGCGTCGTAGTCCACGTACGTGTGCGGGACGATCGCCTCGCCGACGTGGCCGGCGGAGAGGTCGATCGCGGCCTCCCCGTACTTGTTGGTGCGCTGGTGGGGCAGCGCGGCGACGCTCGCGAGGTGGTCGGCGAGCGACGGGACCCGCTCGGCGAGGTTGCGCACGTCGTCGTGGGTGAGCTCGAGGACGGTGCAGGTGGTGGCCGCGCGGGCGGTCCACTCCCGGGTGGCGTCCGGGTGGGTCAGCGCGCTGTCGCCGAAGTGCGCGCCGTCGGCGAGGACTCCGAGGATCGCCTCGTCGCCGTACGGCCCCTCGCCGATCTGCTCGACCTTTCCGTGCGCGAGGAGGTGCACGCGGTCGGTGGGCTCGCCGGCGGTGGCGATCACCTCTCCCGCCGCGTACTCGCGCTGACGGCACCGCGCCGCGAGCTCGGCGAGCGCCTCCTCGTCCTCGTAGCCCCGCAGCGCCGGGAGTTCGCCGAGCTCGGCGGGGATCACCGTGACGCGCTCTCCGGTCTGCACGAAGGTGACGCGACCGTCACCCACGGAGTAGCTGAGCCTACGGTTCACCCTGTACGTACCGCCCTGGACCTGCACCCACGGGAGCATCCGCAGCAGCCACCGGGAGGTGATCTCCTGCATCTGCGGGGCCGACTTGGTGGTGGTCGCCAGGTTCCGCGCGGCGGCGGTACCGAGACTCTGCTGCGGGCTTGCCTGTTCCGCGCGGACCTCGTCGCCAACCGAACCAACGGACATGGAACTCCCTCTCGATATGACTGACCTGCGAGAGGAAGCCTTTCAGCACGGAGAGTGCGCGCGCCATTACACAAATGAGTGGGAGTGGATCTCCTCCGACTGGGCATGTCACCCGGTTTCCACTCGAACAGCTCAGCCACGCCCGCCTCGTGGCGCAGTGTCCGGATCGGCTCGCACACGATCCGAACAGGTGGCCCGGAGCCGAGCACTCCGGTACTCCGGTACTCCGGATCCGTCCCGTTCCGCTCACCCGAAGGAGTCGGCCATGGCCCCACCCATGTCCGCGAGCAGGTTCCTCGACGCACTGCGCGACGAGGGCCTGACGGTCGTCCAGGTCGGCGACTGGCGCACCCACAACCGCAACCACAAGGGCCCCTGGGGCCCCGTCCACGGCGTGATGATCCATCACACGGTCACCCGCGGCACGGCGAACACCGTCCGGATCTGCCGGGAGGGCTACAGCGGTCTGCCCGGGCCGCTCTGTCACGGCGTGATCGGCAAGGACGGCAGGGTGCATCTGGTCGGCTACGGCCGCGCCAACCACGCCGGAGCAGGCGACGACGAGGTCCTGCGGGCGGTCATCGCCGAGCAGCACCTCCCGCCGGACAACGAGGCCACGACCGACGGCAACCGCCACTTCTACGGCTTCGAGTGCGAGAACCTCGGGGACGGGAAGGACCCGTGGCCGAAGGTCCAGCTGGAGGCGATCGAGAAGGCCGCGGCGGCGCTGTGTCGGGTGCACGGCTGGACCCAGCGTTCGGTGATCGGCCACCTGGAGTGGCAGCCGGGCAAGGTGGATCCGCGCGGCTTCACGATGGCCTCCATGCGCGAGCGGATCGGGGAACGCCTGCGCTAACGAGCGGTGGACAATGGCCGGGTGAACGCGTTCGACCTCTCCCGGCTGCGGCCCCGGCTCCCGTCCCCCCTGGAGCCGGTCGAGGACGAACGTTTCACCCGCCACGGCCTGCGGCTGCTGCTCAAGCGCGACGACCTGATCCACCCGGACCTGCCGGGCAACAAGTGGCGCAAGCTGGCGCTCAACCTGAGGGCGGCCGACGGCCGCCCGGTGCTCACCTTCGGCGGCGCGTACTCCAACCATCTGCGCGCGACGGCCGCGGCCGGCCGTCTCCTCGCCTTCGACACGATCGGGGTCGTCCGCGGGGACGAGCTGGCAGGCCGGCCGCTGAACCCCTCGCTGGCGCGGTGCGCGGCGGACGGGATGCGGCTGGTGTTCGTGGACCGGTCCACGTACCGGGCGAAGACGGATCCCGCGGTGCTGGCCGGACTGCTCGCACAGTCCCCTTCGGGGACGTACGTGGTCCCCGAGGGCGGCAGCAACGCCCTCGCCGTCGAGGGCTGTGCGGAGCTCGGGCGCGAGCTGCGCGGAGCCGCCGACGTGGTCGCCGTCGCCTGCGGCACAGGGGGCACGCTCGCGGGCCTGGCAGCCGGTCTGGACCCCGGACAACGGGCGCTCGGCGTCCCGGTCCTCAAGGGCGGTTTCCTGGGCGAGGAGATACGCGCCCTCCAGCGCGCCGCGTTCGGCGGCCCCCGCGGCGACTGGAGCCTCGACGAGCGCTTCCACGGCGGCGGTTATGCCCGTACGACCCCCGGGCTCGACGCGTTCGCCCAGGACTTCGAGGCGCGGCATGGACTCGCCATCGAGCGACTGTATGTCGCCAAAATGCTCTACGGACTTGTCGTCCTGGCCGAGGAGGGCGCGTTCGCCCCGGGGACGACGATCGCGGCGGTGGTGACGGGCGCGCCCTCCTGACCGCGGGCCGCCGGCCTCACGGCGTCTCCTCGCGGTACGCCGCCGCTTCCTCCAGGTCCAGCCGGCGCAGCAGGGTGCGCAGCATCTCGTCGTCGATCCGCCGCTCGTCGCGGAGCCGGACGAAGACCTCGCGCTCGGCGTCGATCATCTCCCGCGCGAGCCGGCGGTAGGTGTCGTCCGCCGTCTCTCCGGTGACCTCGTTGACGGCGCCGAGGCGCTCCCACACCGCGTTGCGGCGGCGCTCCAGGACCGTGCGGAGCCGGTCGGCCAGCGGCTGGGGCAGGGCGTTGCGCTCGTCGGTCAGCAGGGCGTCGAGCCGCTCCTCCGCCGCGCGGGACGCCTCGCTCTGGGCCTGGGCCTCGGCCAGGGTCTCCTTGTACGTGTCGCGCCGCGGCAGCTTGAGGAGCCTGATGAGCGGCGGCAGGGTGAGGCCCTGGACCACGAGCGTCCCGATCACGGTGGTGAAGGTGAGGAAGAGGACGAGGTTGCGCGCGGGGAACTCCACCCCGTCCGTCACGACCGGGATCGAGAAGGCGATGGCGAGGGAGACCACGCCCCGCATCCCGGCCCAGCCGACGATCAGCGGCGCCTTCCAGTCCACCCCCGGCTCGCGCTCCCTGATGCGCTCGGACATCCAGCGGGGCAGGAAGGTGGCCGGGTACACCCAGACGAACCGGACCACGACCACGGCCACGAACACGCCTACGGCGTACCCGATCGCCTCGCCGATCCCGTACCGCCCGAGGCCCTGGACGACGTACGGCAGCTGCAGTCCGATCAGGGCGAAGACGGCGGACTCCAGGATGAAGGCGACCATCTTCCACACGGCCTCCTCCTGGAGGCGGGTCGCGAAGTCCACCTGCCAGTTCCGGTGCCCGAGGAAGAGGCCGACGACGACCACGGCGAGGACTCCGGAGGCGCCGACCTCCTCCGCCGCGGCGTAGGCGGCGAAGGGGATCAGCAGCGAGAGGGTGTTCTGCAGCAGGGCTTCGCCGAGCCGGAGGCGGAGCCAGTGGATGGGGACCATGAGGACGAGGCCGACGCCGATCCCGCCGATCGCCGCGAGCGCGAACTCGCCGACGCCGCCCGCCCAGCTGATGCCCTCCCCGACCGCCGCGGCGAGGGCGACCTTGAAGGCGGTGATGGCGGTGGCGTCGTTCACCAGGGACTCGCCCTGGAGGATGGTGGTGATCCGGTTCGGCAGTCCGAGCTTGCGGGCGATCGCGGTCGCCGCGACGGCGTCCGGCGGCGCGACCACCGCGCCGAGCACGAGCGCGGCGGTCAGCGGAAGGTCGGGGACGAGCACGTACGCGAGCCAGCCGACCGCCACGGTCGCGAAGAGGACGTACCCGACGGAGAGCAGGGCGACGGGCCGGATGTTGGCGCGCAGATCGAGGTACGAGGACTCCACCGCGGCCGTGTAGAGGAGCGGGGGCAGGATGAGCGGCAGGACGATGTGCGGGTCGAGCGTGTAGTCCGGGACTCCCGGGACGTAGGAGGCGGCGAGCCCGACCGCCACCAGGAGCAGCGGCGCCGGCACCGGCGTCCGGCGGGCCAGACCCGCCACCGCGGCGCTCGCCGCGACGAGTGCCACCAGCTGCAGTGCGTCCATCCCTCGGCCCCGTCCCCGTCTCGTTCCACCACGTAACCTGGCCATCATGAGCGAGTGCCCGCACGTTGCCGAAATGCCGCGCCCCGAACCGGTGCCGCTGGCCGACACCTGTCCGGAATGCCTGGCCGACGGCACCCACCCCGTCCAGCTGCGGCTCTGCCTCACCTGTGGGCACGTCGGGTGCTGCGACTCCTCGGCGGGGCGGCACGCGACCGGGCACTTCTCGACCACCGGGCACCCCGTGATGCGGACCTTCGAGCCGAACGAACGCTGGCGCTGGTGCTTCGTGGACGGTTCGATCGTCTGAGGGCTGGGTACGACACCCCGGCAATCTGCTGCCGATCGCCGCGCAATTGGGCCCCGCAGACCCCTAGCCACTGTCCGTACTCGTGGCCTTACCATGAGTGACAGACGGGGGCGGGGTCCCGCCGGGGACCCACGGCGACACGGCAGCATGGATCGCGATAGCGTCACGGCGGATTGCGCAACCGACTGCGTACCGCCCGGTTCGGGGGGCTTTCTCCCCCCGGGCCCCGAATGAGCTTGTGCCACCTTGGAGGTGAGGGTGTCCCAGATCGCAGGCGAGCCCGGGACCCAGGACTTCGTGGAAGTCCGGCTGCCCGCTGCGGGTGCCTACCTGTCCGTGCTGCGTACGGCCACGGCCGGCCTCGCGGCGCGCTTGGACTTCACCCTCGACGAGATCGAGGACTTGCGGATCGCGGTCGACGAGGCGTGCGCCATCCTGCTCCAGCAGGCCGTCCCGGGCTCCGTCCTGAGCTGCGTCTTCCGCCTGGTCGACGACTCGCTCGACGTGACCGTGTCGGCCCCGACGACGGACGGCCGGGCGCCGGAGCGGGACACCTTCGCGTGGACCGTGCTCTCCGCGCTGGCCGGGAAGGTCGAGTCGTCCGTGGCGGACGACCGGACGGTCTCCATCAGCCTGTACAAACAGCGCGGCGCGGGGCCAGGCCCGGCGTGAGGAGCGGGGACGCGACGGCCGGCTTCCCTGAGCAGCAGGCGCGGCCGCATCCGGAGGTCGAGGTCGAGGTCGCTACGGAGCAGGCGGTCCAGATGAGCGAGCACGAGCAGCACAAGCAGGTCACCGAGGAGCAGGAGGCTCCGGATCCGCACGACCGGAGCGGGGCGCGCGCGCTCTTCATCGAGTTGCGCAAGCTTCCGGAGGGCTCTCCCGAGAAGGCGGAGCTGCGCAATCAGCTGGTACGGATGCACCTGCCGCTGGTCGAGCACCTGGCCCGGCGCTTCCGCAACCGGGGCGAGCCGCTCGACGACCTGACGCAGGTCGCGACGATCGGTCTGATCAAGTCGGTGGACCGGTTCGACCCGGAGCGGGGCGTCGAGTTCTCGACGTATGCGACGCCGACGGTCGTGGGCGAGATCAAGCGCCACTTCCGGGACAAGGGCTGGGCGGTCCGGGTGCCGCGCCGCCTGCAGGAGCTGCGGCTCTCGCTGACGACGGCGACGGCGGAGCTCTCCCAGCTGCACGGTCGCTCGCCGACGGTGCACGAGCTCGCGGAGCGGCTCGGCATCTCGGAGGAGGAGGTCCTGGAGGGCCTGGAGTCGGCGAACGCCTACTCGACGCTCTCGCTGGACGTCCCGGACACGGACGACGAGTCCCCGGCTGTCGCGGACACGCTGGGCGCGGAGGACGAGGCCCTGGAGGGCGTCGAGTACCGCGAGTCGCTCAAGCCGCTTCTGGAGGACCTGCCGCCCCGGGAGAAGCGGATCCTGCTGCTGCGCTTCTTCGGCAACATGACGCAGTCGCAGATCGCGCAGGAGGTCGGCATCTCGCAGATGCACGTCTCCCGCCTGCTGGCCCGCACGCTGGCGCAGCTCCGGGAGAAGCTCCTCGTCGAGGAGTAGACCCGGGGGCGGGTCGGGTAAAGCAGGTCGGTACGGATCCGACGCTGTCGTGACGTCACGCCTCGCCGCGACGGCCGATGCCCAGGGCCTCGGTCGTCGCCGGGTTCACCAGGAGGACCAGGCCGGTCACGGCGAGGACCGCGAGGGCGATGCCCGCCGGGATCATGGCGCTGTTCGCCTGGAGGAGCTGCCAGGCGACCGGCAGGGCCAGGATCTGGGTGATGATCGCGGGCCCGCGGCTCCATCCCCGGCGCAGCAGCAGACCGCGTGCGGCCGCTCCCGGGATCAGGCCGAGCGCGATCAGGGTCGCTCCGCCGGTGACCGCCTGGGTCAGGCTGTCGGGGTTGCCGGTGAGCCCGGTGACGAGCACGTAGACGCCCCCGATCACCAGCGCGAGGGCCTCGATCCCGGCCACCGCCGCGGCGGCGGTCAACCGGACAGGGCGGGGATTCTGCTCCGTACTGCTCATACCCGGCAGGGTAGCCGGGGCCGGGTGCGGGGCCGTCCGCCAGGTGGCCGGGACTGGGCCCGGTACCGCCATGTAGGTACGCTGGCGGTCATGCGCGCACTTCTTGTGGTCAATCCGGCAGCCACCACGACCAGTGCCCGCACGCGTGACGTCCTCATCCACGCGCTCGCGAGCGAGATGAAGCTGGAGGCCGTGACCACCGAGTACCGCGGCCACGCCCGCGATCTCGGCCGGCGGGCCGCGGACACCGACGACATCGACATGGTCGTGGCCCTGGGCGGCGACGGCACCGTGAACGAGGTCGTCAACGGACTCCTCCACGACGGGCCCGACCCCGACCGGCTGCCCCGTCTCGCGGTGGTCCCCGGCGGCTCCACGAACGTCTTCGCCCGCGCGCTCGGACTGCCCAACGACGCCGTCGAGGCGACCGGCGCGCTGCTCGACGCGCTCCGTGAGCGCCGTGCACGCACAGTGAGCCTCGGGCTCGCGTCCGGCACCCCCGGGACCGAGGACGAGGGCGTCCCGGCTCGCTGGTTCACCTTCTGCGCCGGCTTCGGATTCGACGCCAGTGTCATCGGGCGAGTCGAACAGCAACGGGAACGCGGCAAGAGATCGACGCACGCGCTGTACCTGCGCCAGGTGGTCCGCCAGTTCCTCGGGGAGCAGAACCGGCGGCGCGGCACGATCACCCTGGAGCGCCCCGGCGAGGACCCGGTCGAGGAGCTGGTCCTGTCGATAATCTGCAACACCTCCCCCTGGACCTACCTGGGCAATCGCCCGGTGTACGCGTCCCCGGAGGCATCCTTCGAGACCGCCCTGGACGTCCTCGGACTGAGCCGGCTCTCTGCTCCCGCGGTGGCCCGGTACGCCACCCAGCTGCTCACTTCGTCCCCCGAGCGGGGCCCTCACGGCAAGCACGCCCTGACTCTGCACGACCTGACCGACTTCACCTTGCATTCGAAGGTTCCGCTCCCTCTGCAGATGGACGGAGACCACCTGGGACTGCGTACGAGCGTGACGTTCACAGGCGTTCGCCGTGCACTGCGTGTGATTGTGTGAGTGGAAGGGCCGAAAGTCCTTTCACTCGAACGTTTAGGCTGCCATCCACCCCTTAGAAGTACGGCTGTGACCTAGCCGACACCGAGGAATCAAAAAAAACTTTCCGGAAGGGGTTGTATCCGCTGCTGGGGTTTGGGAGTCTCTTCTTGGCGATCGGGACGGCCCGCAAGACCGGCCTCCACTGAGAGCCAGAACCCCTCCTCAATCCAAGGACCACGCCAGTTCACCTGGCAGTCGGCCCTTCCCTTGCGGGGGGATTCGTGAAAGCGTTCACATTCACAAGCAACCCGCACGTAATACCAAGAGAGGTAGCAGCCATGGACTGGCGTCACAACGCCGTTTGTCGTGAGGAAGACCCCGAGCTGTTCTTCCCCATCGGCAACACCGGTCCTGCGCTGCTGCAGATCGAGGAAGCCAAGGCCGTCTGCCGCCGCTGCCCCGTCATGGAGCAGTGCCTGCAGTGGGCGCTCGAGTCCGGCCAGGACTCCGGCGTCTGGGGTGGCCTCAGCGAGGACGAGCGCCGTGCGATGAAGCGCCGCGCCGCTCGCAACCGGGCGCGCAACGCCAGCGCCTGAACACCCTGACAAGCCTGAGGCAAGCGGCGCGTACATCGCGTACGCAATCACCGCTCCCGAGCCGCAGCGCGCAGCAGTAACCCACAGCATTCGAGCCCCGGACCGATCTCCTCGGTCCGGGGCTCGCTGCTGTGTACGGACGCGTGCGGTCGCGTGCGATCAGGCGATCACTTCTGCGGCTGTACGGGGATGTCGAGGACGACCTTGGTCCCGCGCTCCGCGCCCGGCTGCATGTCGAAGGTGCCGCCCAGCTCCCCCTCGACCAGGGTCCGCACGATCTGCAGGCCGAGATTGCCCGCGCGCTGCGGGTCGAAACCCTCGGGCAGGCCGCGGCCGTCGTCCCGGACGGTGATCAACAGCCGGGAGTCGGCGCGGGGTTCACCGCGGACGGCGGTGACCTCGACCGTGCCCTGCTCCCCCGGCGCGAAGGCGTGCTCCAGGGCGTTCTGCAGCACTTCGGTCAGGACCATCGAGAGCGGGGTGGCGACCTCCGCGTCCAGGATGCCGAAGCGGCCGTTGCGCCGGCAGGTCACCTTGCCAGGCGAGATCTCGGCGACCATCGCGATCACGCGGTCGGCGATCTCGTCGAACTCCACGCGCTCGTCCAGGTTCTGGGAGAGCGTCTCGTGCACGATGGCGATCGAACCGACCCGGCGCACGGCCTCGTTGAGGGCCTCGCGCCCGCGGTCGGAGTCCATCCGGCGGGCCTGGAGGCGCAGCAGCGCGGCCACCGTCTGGAGGTTGTTCTTCACCCGGTGGTGGATCTCCCGGATGGTGGCGTCCTTGGTGATCAACTCGCGCTCGCGGCGGCGCAGTTCGGTGACGTCGCGGAGCAGCACGAGCGAACCGATGCGGGTGCCCTTGGGCTTGAGCGGGATCGCCCGCAGCTGGATCACACCGCCGTTGCCCTCGACCTCGGCCTCGCGGGGGGCGTAGCCGGAGGCCAGCTTGACCAGGGCCTCGTCGACGGGGCCGCGGGAGGGGGCGAGTTCGGCGGTGATCTGGCCGAGGTGCTGACCGACGAGGTCGGCGGCGAGGCCGAGCCGGTGGTACGCGGAGAGGGCGTTGGGCGAGGCGTACTGGACGATGCCGTCGGCGTCCAGGCGGATCAGGCCGTCGCCGGCGCGCGGCGAGGCGTCCATGTCGACCGCCTCCCCGGGGAAGGGGAAGGCGCCGGCGGCGATCATCTGCGCCAGGTCGGAGGCGGACTGGAGGTACGTGAGCTCCAGCCGGGACGGGGTCCGCACGGTGAGCAGATTGGTGTTGCGGGCGATGACGCCGAGGACGCGGCCCTCGCGGCGCACGGGGATGGACTCGACCCGTACCGGGACCTCCTCGCGCCACTCGGGGTCGCCCTCGCGCACGATCCGGCCCTCGTCGAGGGCGGCGTCGAGGAGCGGGCGGCGGCCGCGCGGAACGAGGTGGCCGACCATGTCGTCCTGGTAGGAGGTGGGGCCGGTGTTGGGCCGCATCTGGGCGACGGAGACGTAACGGGTGCCGTCGAGGGTGGGGACCCAGAGAACGAGGTCGGCGAAGGAGAGGTCGGAGAGCAGCTGCCACTCCGAGACCAGCAGGTGAAGCCACTCGAGGTCGGACTCACTCAGAGCGGTGTGCTGGCGGACGAGCTCGTTCATGGAGGGCACATCAGCGAGCGTACCTGCGGAATCGAGGGGCGATGAACCTGGATCTCAGGGCGTTCGTGTTGGAGGATGGACCGGGAACGCAGGCTTGCCGATGGATGGACAGACAAGAATGGTCTAGTCCACAATGGCAGAGCAGCATTCCTGTGAAGACCTCCGCCCTCCCCGCACAGGAGGGCGGACGAGGTGATCGACGCTCTCTGCCCTGACTGCGTCGAGACCTCCCCTTACGGCCGCGGGACCGCACATCCCCGGCCGGGCAACTCCGGGCTGCGGTGCCGGACGGGTTGAGGGTCCCGTCGGGCGCCGTAGCCCGCGGGTGTTTCCGGGGCCTTCAGCCCCCCGACCGGCGCCGCCGGCATCGCCGCCTCCGCCACCGCCTCCAGCTCCGCGCGGGTCGCCCCGTCGCGCGCCCGCCGGGACATGCCCTGAAGGACCGCGCCGTACAGCCTCAGCAGGCCTGGTTCCGGTGGCTGCGGAGGCCGTCCCGTTCGACCATGGGGATGGCATCGTCCAGCGGCCGGAAGGGCCTGAGCGGACGGCCTCCGCTCTGCTAGATTGAGCTTTGATTGGTCTATACCACCAGGCCCCTCACCAGCCCCTCACCAGATCGGCAGGCAAAGCGTGGAAGTTGTCATCGTCCCGGACGCCACGGCAGGCGGAGAGCTCATCGCGGACGGCATCGTCGGCCTCCTGCGCCGCAAGCCCGACGCGCTGCTCGGCGTTGCCACGGGTTCGACTCCGCTGCCCATCTACGAGGCCCTGATCGCGCAGGTCAAGGCCGGTTCCGTGGACGCCTCGCGCGCCCGGATCGCTCAGCTGGACGAGTACGTCGGGCTGCCCACGGGGCACCCGGAGTCGTACCGCTCCACCGTGCTGCGTCAGGTCGTGGAGCCGCTGGGGCTCTCCCAGGAGGCCTTCATGGGGCCCGACGGCGCGGCCGAGGACGTCCAGGCGGCCTGCGAGGCCTACGACCGGGCCCTGCGCGACGCCGGCGGGGTGGACCTGCAGATCCTCGGCATCGGGACCGACGGGCACATCGGCTTCAACGAGCCGTGCTCCTCGCTCGCCTCGCGGACGCGGATCAAGACGCTCACCGAGCAGACCCGGGTCGACAACGCGCGCTTCTTCGACAACGACATCGAGCAGGTGCCGCACCACGTCATCACCCAGGGCATCGGCACCATCCTGGAGGCCCGCCACCTGGTCCTCCTCGCCACCGGCGAGGGCAAGGCCGACGCCGTCGCCCAGACCGTCGAAGGACCGGTCGCCGCGCTCGTACCGGCCTCCGCGCTGCAGCTGCACCCGCACGCGACGGTCGTCGTGGACGAGGCCGCCGCGTCCAAGCTGAAGCTCGCGGACTACTTCCGCCACACCTTCGCCAACAAGCCCGCCTGGCAGGGCATCTAGGGCGTACGCGCGCCCGTACGACGAAGGGCCCGGTACCTGGTTCAGGTGCCGGGCCCCTCGCGTACCGGTCTCAGAGCCCGGCGATGGCCTCCGCCGCCGCCCGGCCGCACACGCGGGCGGCGCCGTGCGTGGCGATGTGCAGGGCGCCACGGGGCTCGGCCTGGTTCAGGCCCATCTCCACCACGACCGTGTCCGGTCGGGCCGCGAGCAGGGCGTCCAGGGCCTCGGTCATCCACGCGTGGCGGTGGGCGTCCCGTACGACCGCGACGATCCGTCGCTCCCCCGCGGCGGCGAGGACCGCGTCCACCGAAGGCTCGTCGTACGAGCCGGTCTGGGTGCCGGGCAGCAGCCGCTCCAGCTCCGCCGCGACGCCCCACGGCGTCTCGTCGCCGACGGCGATGTTGGCGACCGGTGTGAAGGCGGCGACATAGGGAGCACTGGTCATCGGCGTGTAGGGCCGCTCCCCCGTCGTCTGCACGGCCCGGCGGGCGGCGACCAGTCCGATGTCGGTGCCGGGCGCGGTCCCCTCCTGCACTGCCGCGCCCGGCCCCGATACAGCCCCCCTGGCCCGGTGCGCCTGGGTCCAGGCCGCCAGGGCGCGTACACGCGCCGCGGCGTCGGCCAGCCGCTCCTCGGGCAGTTCGCCGGTCCGTACCGCCTCGACCAGCGCGTCGCGCAGCCGCAGTACGGTGTCCTCGTCGGCCAGCCCGCCGCCGACGCAGATGGCGTCGGCGCCCGCGGCGATCGCGAGGACGGATCCGCGCTCGATGCCGTACGTCGACGCGATGGCCTGCATCTCCATGCCATCGGTGACGATCAGCCCGTCGAAGCCCAGCTCCTTGCGCAGCAGACCGGTCAGGATCTGCGGGCTCAGGGTCGCCGGACGGTCCGGGTCGAGCGCGGAGAGCAGGATATGCGCGCTCATCACCGCTTTGGTACCCGCGGCGATCGCGGCGCGGAAAGGCAGCAGCTCACGGGCGTGCAGTGTGTCCGGATCCACATCGATGCGGGGCAGCGCGTGGTGCGAGTCCACGTTGGTGTCGCCGTGTCCGGGGAAGTGCTTGGTGCAGGCGGCGACGCCGACGGCCTGGAGGCCCTCGACGTACGCCACGGTGTGCCGGGCGACGAGTTCGGGGCTCGGGCCGAAGGACCGGACGCCGATGACCGGGTTGTCGGCGTTGGAGTTCACGTCGGCCGAGGGCGCCCAGTTGAGGTCGACGCCACAGGCGGCGAGCCGGCGGCCGAGCTCCTCGGCGACGGCCCGGGTGAGGTGCACGTCGTCGACCGAGCCCAGCGCGTAGTTGCCGGGGAAGGACGATCCGCGCCGGACCTCCAGGCGGGTGACGTCTCCGCCCTCCTCGTCGATGGCGACGAGGACGTCGTCCCGCTCGGCCCGCAGCCGCGCGGTGAGCGCGGCGAGCTGCTCGGGAGAGGAGATGTTCCGGCCGAACAGGCCGACGGAGGAGAGCCCCTGACCGATCCTGCGGAGCAGCCAGTCGGGCGCCGTCGTGCCCACGAAGCCGGGCTGGAGGACGGTGAGCGCGTCACGGGTCAGGGTGTCCGAGGCGCTGACGAGTGTGGTCATGATGCGGCGTTATCCCTTCACCGCGCCGGCCGTCAGGCCGGCGGCCATCTTGCGCTGGACGAGGAGGAAGAGGATCACGATGGGAACGGCCATCATGGTGGAGCCCGCCATCATCGGGGCGTACTCCGTGCCGTTCTTCGTGATGAAGTTGCCGAGCCAGACGGTGGCCGTCTGGTTCTGCTGGCTCATCAGCATCAGCGCGTACAGGTACTCGTTCCACGCCTGGATGAAGCCGTAGACGGAGGTGGCGACCATGCCCGGGGCGAGCAGCGGGAAGACGACCCGGATGAACGCGCCGGTGCGGGTGCAGCCGTCGACCTGGGCTGCCTCCTCCAGCTCCTTGGGGATGTTGACGATGAAGCCACGCAGCGTCCACACCGTGAAGGGCAGGATGAAGGTCAGGTAGGTGATGATCAGGCCGGTGATCTTGTCGTACTGGCCGAGGTCGTTCAGCATCAGGAAGACCGGAATGATCATCGCGACGAGCGGGACCATCTGGACCGCGAGGATGCCGACGATCACGATCTTGCGGCCGCGGAAGGCGAAGCGGGAGATGGCGAGCGCCGCCAGCATGCCGACCACGATGCCGATGACGACGACCACCGACGAGACGATGAGGCTGCGGGTGACCGGTCCCCAGAAGTCCGCGATCTCCAGTGCGCGCTTGAAGTTCTCCACCGTGAACGTGGTGGGGAAGAAGTGCGGGTTGGGGTCGATGGCGTCCTTCGCCGGCTTGAACGCCGTGTTCACCATCCAGTAGACGGGGAAGCCGACGACGACGAAGACGAGGAGCCCGAGCAGGTTCCAGCCGAGCTTGGACTTGCGGCGGCGGGTGACGGCGGGGGCCGCGGTGGTCGTGGTCACTCCACCTCTCCGATCTTGAGCATCTGACGCATGTACACGGCGACCACTCCGAGCAGCAGGAGGACCGTGACGAGAGCGATCGCGGAGCCGGTGCCGTAGTCGTTGACGACGAACGCCTTGTCGAACGAGTACGTGGTGAGCAGCTGGAACTCCGCCTCGGGGTGGCCGTTGCGCATCACGTAGACCTGCGGGAAGACGCCCATGTCCCAGATCACCGAGAGCGTCGTCAGCATGACGATGATCGGCTTGAGGATCGGCAGGGTGACGAAGCGGAACACGCCCCAGGCGCCGGCGCCGTCGAGGCGGGCGGCCTCTTCCAGCTCCTTGGGGACCTGGGTCAGACCGGCGCTCAGGGTGATGACGACGAAGGGCACGGCGCCCCAGACGACGAGCAGCATGATGACGGCGAGGCCCTGCGGGCCGCTGGCGAACCAGTTGTGGCCGATCATGTCGACGCCGGGCAGCTTGCTCAGCAGCCAGTTGAGGACGCCGTAGTCGGCGTCGAAGAGCCACTTGAAGATGGCGGTGGCGACGATGATGGGCATGCCCCAGCTCGCCACGAGCACGATGTTGATGAGGGCCTTGACCCAGCCGGAGACCCGCTGGAGCAGCAGGGCGATCAGCATGCCGAGGACCATCGTGAGGACCACGGCGCCGCCCGCGAAGATCACGGTGCGCAGGACGACGGCCCAGAACTCGCTGTCACCGAGGATCTTGGTGAAGTTGGCGAAGCCGGCCGACTCCGCCTCCTGGAAGCCCCAGAGCTGCGGCTGTCCGAAGTGCTGGAAGGAGAGGGTGACCAGCCGCACCAGCGGATAGCCGAGCACCAGGAGCAGGACGAGCAGGCACGGCGCGAGCAGGAGCCAGGGGACTCCTCCTCCGCCGTTGGTGGGCTTCTTCCCCGGCTTCGGGGCACCGGCCCCCGGGCCGGATGGTGGCGATTGCCGCACCGGCGGCACCTTCGCGGTGGTTGTGTCTGCGGCACTCATCCCGTGCTCCTCAGCGATCCCTCTCGTGGTACGGGAAGCAGGGCCCCGTCGCCCCTATTTGAGGCTCGGCTCACTCGCCGGGGTGACGGGGCCCTGCCCATAGGTCACTTGGTGTTGATGACCTTGTCGATCGCGGTGTCCGCGTCCTTGGCGGCGGCCTCGACCGACTTCTTGCCGTTGGCGATGTCGATCAGCATCGTCTTGAGGATCTGGGCCTTCTCGACCTGGCCCCAGCCCGGAGCGGTCGGGACGAACCAGCTGGACTCGGCGGCGGTGGCCGCGACGGTGGTGGCCGGGTCGGACTTCAGCGGGGCGAGGTCCGCCTTGTTGTTGGGCAGGTTGCCCTTGGCGACGAGGCCCTTCTGGCCCTCGGCGCCGGTGTAGGCGTTGATCCACTCGGCCGCGAGGCCCTGCGCCTTGGACTTGACCGGGATGGCCAGGTCCGAGCCGCCCAGGAAGACGGGGAGGTTCTTGCCGGACGGGCCGGGCATCACGAAGTTCTCGAGCTTGTCCAGCAGCCCGCCGACCTTGTCGCTCTTCGGGTCGGCGGCGGTGGCGCCCTCCCAGCCGGCGGCGAACATCGTGGCGGCGTTGCCCTGGCCGAAGACGACCGGGCGGTCGGCCTCGTCCTTGGTCTTGTCGCCGTGCATGTACGTGTCGAGGATGCTCTTGTACTCGTTCAGGCCCTTGACGGACTCCGGCGAGGAGAGGTTCGACTTCCAGGTCTCGCCCTCCTGCTTGGCGATGGAGCCGCCGGCGTCGAAGACGAAGGACATCGCGGCGTACCAGTCCGGCGACGGCTGGTACCAGGCGCTGAACTTGTCGCCCTTCTTCTTCTGGATGGCGTCGAGCGCGGCGGTCAGCTCGGCCCAGGTCTTCGGGGCGGCCTTGACGCCGACCTCGGCGGCGATGTCCTTGCGCCAGGTGCCCACACGGCCACCGGCGTAGTAGGGGACACCGTAGGTCTTGCCGTTGTAGGTGACCGAGTCCTTGAGGGCGTCGAGCCACTTGTCCGAGTTGTCGAACTTCGAGGCGTCGACCTCGGCGAAGGCGCCCTTGGCCATGTAGCTGATCATCTCGGAGTTGCCCATCTCGACAACGTCCGGGGCCTTGTCCGTGGCGAGCACCGCGTCGAGCTTGGTGTTCTTGTCCGGCCAGCCGTAGTACTCGTGCTTGATCTTGACGCCCGGGTGCTTCTTGGTCACCGCGTCGTCGGCGGCCTTGACCAGCTCGGGCCAGTTGTTCTGGGCGTCGACCGTCAGCCAGACGGTGAGCTCCTTGGCGTCGCCGCCGGCGTTGTCCCCGCTCTTGTCGGAACCGCACGCGGCGATGCTGACCATGATGCCCGCGACGCCGATCGCCGCGATGAGCTTGCGCTTCACGCCACCCTCCTCAGGGATGCCTGCAACCCCCCCACCGCGCGAAGACATACGTCGAGTAGTGCTCGTGGGGCTGGGACCTGGTCTTTAATGGTTTAGACCAGTACCCGGAGCTTGGCCTAGACCTTTAGGGGTGTCAAGGGTGTATAAGAAGGGCAGTCGCGTCCGTTATCGGACCGACACCTGAGGGAGGGCGACGACCCGTGACCGGTCCGTGCCACCATGTGAGCCGCGACAGACGGAGGAGCCGGTGACGGCAGCAGCACAGGAGTCGGGAAGGCAGGCCATGGCCACGGACGCGGGCGGCACGGAGAAGGACAGCGGGGTCACCACCCGCACCGCGCGCGTGCCCAAGTACTACCGACTGAAGCGGCACTTGCTCGACATGACGGAGACCCTGCCGCCCGGCACACCGGTCCCGCCGGAGCGCACGCTCGCCGCCGAGTTCGACACCTCGCGCACCACCGTGCGCCAGGCCCTGCAGGAGCTGGTCGTCGAGGGCCGGCTGGAACGGATCCAGGGCAAGGGCACGTTCGTGGCCAAGCCCAAGGTCTCGCAGGCGCTCCAGCTCACCTCGTACACCGAGGACATGCGGGCCCAGGGCCTGGAGCCCACCTCGCAACTGCTCGACATCGGGTACGTCACCGCCGACGACACGCTCGCCGGCCTGCTCGACATCTCGCCCGGCGGGCGCGTGCTGCGGATCGAGCGACTGCGGCTCGCGAGCGGCGAGCCG
Organism: Streptomyces sp. NPDC059875; assembly: GCF_042731085.1. NCBI lineage: Bacteria > Bacillati > Actinomycetota > Actinomycetes > Kitasatosporales > Streptomycetaceae > Streptomyces > Streptomyces sp. NPDC059875. Next base: position 77,650 of record NZ_JBHWJZ010000002.1, on the reverse strand, counting down.
ATGGCCATCGAGACCACGCACCTGTCGGCCAAGCGCTTCCCCGCGCTGCGCCGTTCACTGGTGAAGTACACCTCGCTCTACACGGCGCTCGCCGAGGTGTACGACGTGCACCTCGCCGAGGCGGAGGAGACCATCGAGACCTCCCTCGCCACCCCGCGCGAGGCCGGCCTGCTCGGTACGGACGTGGGCCTGCCGATGCTGATGCTCTCCCGCCACTCGCTGGACGCGCAGGGCGAGCCGGTCGAATGGGTGCGCTCGGTGTACCGCGGCGACCGATACAAGTTCGTTGCGCGACTCAAGCGGCCCAACGGCTGACAAAAGGCCCATCACGTCCGTCCGTTATTCGGACGGGGGTTCCATAGAGCGGAACCGTCCCCTAGATTTCCTGCGCATTACACAGGTGATCAGCGAGGGGACGGTTCCGTCGTATGTCGGAAGAAACGCAGGGAAGACAACCAACCGTCACACCCGTGCGGGTCGTGGTGGCGCTCTGCCTGATCGCGCCGTTCGTGGCGATGCTCTGGGTGAGTTCCTACGCCAAGGTCGAGCCGACCTTCATCGGCATCCCGTTCTTCTACTGGTACCAGATGGCCTGGGTCGTGATCTCGACCGCGCTCACCATGGTCGCCTATCAGCTGTGGCAGCGTGACCAGCGCGCCCGCAAGGGGGGTGCGTCGAAGTGAAGGACGGCGTGAACGGCGTCGCACTCGCCGTCTTCATCTTCTTCTTCCTGGCCGTCACGGTCATGGGCTTCCTCGCCTCGCGCTGGCGCAGGGCCGAGAACGAGAACAGCCTCGACGAATGGGGCCTGGGCGGCCGGTCGTTCGGCACCTGGGTGACCTGGTTCCTGCTCGGCGGCGACCTCTACACCGCGTACACCTTCGTCGCCGTCCCGGCGGCCATCTACGCGGCGGGCGCGGCCGGCTTCTTCGCCGTCCCGTACACGATCCTCGTGTACCCGCTGATCTTCACCTTCCTGCCCCGCCTCTGGTCGGTGTCGCACAAGCACGGCTACGTCACCACCTCCGACTTCGTCCGCGGCCGCTTCGGCTCCAAGGGCCTGTCGCTGGCGGTCGCCGTCACCGGCATCCTCGCCACCATGCCGTACATCGCGCTCCAGCTGGTCGGCATCCAGGCCGTCCTGGACGTGATGGGCGTGGGCGGCGGCGAGAACACGCACTGGTTCATCAAGGACCTGCCGCTGCTGATCGCCTTCGGTGTCCTCGCGGCGTACACCTACTCCTCGGGTCTGCGCGCACCGGCGCTCATCGCCTTCGTCAAGGACACGCTGATCTACATCGTCATCGCGGTGGCGATCATCTACATCCCGATCAAGCTGGGCGGCTTCGACGAGATCTTCGCCAAGGCCGGCGAGGCGTACGCGACGATCAACCCGGCGACCGACAAGCCGCGCGGCGCGCTGGTGCCGGGCGAGATGGGCCAGTGGGGTTATGCGACGCTCGCGCTCGGCTCGGCGCTGGCGCTCTTCATGTACCCGCACTCGATCACGGCGACGCTCTCCTCGCGCAGCCGTGACGTGATCCGCCGCAACACCACGATCCTGCCGCTGTACTCGCTGATGCTGGGCCTGCTGGCGCTGCTCGGCTTCATGGCGATCGCCGCCGGCGTGAAGGTGACCAACGGCCAGCTCGCGATCCCGCAGCTGTTCGAGAACATGTTCCCGGACTGGTTCGCGGGCGTGGCCTTCGCCGCCATCGGCATCGGCGCGCTGGTGCCCGCCGCGATCATGTCGATCGCCGCCGCCAACCTCTTCACCCGCAACATCTACAAGGACTTCCTGAAGCCGGACGCCACTCCGGAGCAGGAGACCAAGGTGTCCAAGCTGGTGTCGCTCCTGGTGAAGGTCGGCGCGCTCGCCTTCGTCCTCACCATGGACAAGACGGTCGCGATCAACTTCCAGCTGCTCGGCGGCATCTGGATCCTGCAGACCCTCCCGGCGCTGGTCGGCGGTCTGTTCACCCGCTGGTTCCACCGCTGGGCGCTGCTCGCCGGCTGGGCCGTCGGCATGGTCTACGGCACGGCGGCGGCGTACGGCGTGGCCAGCCCGACCCAGAAGCACTTCGGCGGCTCGTCCGCCGAGATCCCGGGCATCGGCGAGATCGGCTACATCGGCCTCACCGCCTTCGTCATCAACGTGGTCGTCACCGTCGTCCTGACCTTCGTCCTGAAGGCCGTGAAGGCGCCGGACGGTGTGGACGAGACCTCGCCGTCGGACTACACGGCGGACGCGGGCGACGCGGGAGTCCGGACCGAGCTGCCGAAGGTCGGCGCCGGCTCGCACTGACGCCGAGGAGCACAGCGCGGGGCCCGGGATTCCGAACGGAAATCCCGGGCCCTTCGCCGTACCCCTGGGGCAGACTGCGCCGCATGGACTTCACCATCAGGACGGTACGACCCGAGGAGTACGAGGCCCTCGGCGACCTCACCGCACGCGCCTATCTGGACGACGGACACCTCGACTTCGGCGAGGACGACGACTATCTGCATCTGCTGCGGGACGTGGCCCGGCGGGTCGCCGAGGCGGAGGTGCTGGTGGCGGTGGACCGCGCCGGCACCGTGCTCGGCGGGGTCACCTTCGCCCTGGGCGACGAGGAGTGGGCCGACATCGCGCGCGAGGGCGAGGCCGAGTTCCGGATGCTCGCCGTGGCGAAGGACGCGCGGGGGCGGGGCGTCGGCGAGGCGCTCGTACGGGCCTGTGTGGAGCAGGCGCGGGAGATCGAGGGGTGCCGGCGCATGGTGCTGTCGACCCAGCCCCGCATGGCCTCGGCGCACCGGATCTACGAGCGGATGGGCTTCGTCCGCACCCCCGAAAGGGACTGGAAGCCGATTCCGGACATGGATCCGCTACTCACCTACAGCATGGAACTCTGAACCCAACGACACAACATGTGGGGGGTGCTTCGAGGAGCGCCCCCCACATGTATGCTCGTGCTCGCTGTCCTTGCAGGGGAATCCGGTGGAAATCCGGAACTGTCCCGCAACGGTGTGGTTTCGGCGTGCTTGTGCGCCGGCCGAGTCCGAAGACCTGCGGACAGCGCACCCGGTCCGTCCGTTCCGGGTGCCACAGACGTCCGGGCCTCGCGGAGTGGGCCGTGGCGCGGCGCACCCCTGCGTACGGGTGCCCGCTGCCCGCCTCCCCCGCCGGCCCCGAGCCGAGCGAGGGAGAGCCCCCACGTGACCATCGCGCCCGCCGATCCGGCCGCAGCGATCGAGAGCGACGGTAACGAGAGCGACGGACCCGGGACCGTGCTTCTGCGGACCCTGACCGACCTCACCGCCGACCTCACCGACACCGACCCCGGCAAGGTCGCCGCGGCGGCGCTCCGCGGCCGCAACGCCGGTTCGGACGAGGCCGAGCTGCGCGAGCTGGCCACCGAGGCGGCCGCCGGTCTGATCGCCGAGGACCCCGCGTACTCCCGGCTCGCCGCCCGGCTCCTGACGATCACCATCGCCGACGAGGCGGCCGACCAGGGCGCGGTGTGCTTCTCCGCCTCGGTCGCCGTGGGCCACCACGAGGGCCTGATCGCCGACCGCACGGCCGAGTTCGTCGCCCTGCACGCCGACCGGCTCGACTCGCTGATCGACGCCGCGGGCGACGACCGCTTCGGCTACTTCGGTCTGCGCACCCTCTACTCGCGCTATCTGCTGCGCCACCCGATCACCCGCAAGGTGATCGAGACCCCGCAGCACTTCATGCTGCGCGTCGCCTGCGGCCTCGCCGAGGACGACAGCGTGCGCGCGCTGGACGAGGTCGCGGCGCTGTACGGGCTGATGAGCCGGCTCGACTACCTGCCCTCCTCCCCCACGCTCTTCAACTCCGGCACCCGCCACCCGCAGATGTCGTCCTGCTACCTGCTGGACTCCCCGCTCGACGAGCTGGACTCGATCTACGACCGCTACCACCAGGTCGCGCGCCTGTCGAAGCACGCCGGCGGCATCGGGCTCTCGTACTCCCGTATCCGCGCCCGCGGTTCCCTGATCCGGGGCACCAACGGGCACTCCAACGGCATCGTGCCGTTCCTGAAGACCCTGGACGCCTCGGTGGCGGCCGTGAACCAGGGCGGCCGGCGCAAGGGCGCGGCCGCGGTCTACCTGGAGACCTGGCACGCGGACATCGAGGAGTTCCTGGAGCTGCGCGACAACACCGGTGAGGACGCCCGGCGTACGCACAACCTGAACCTCGCGCACTGGATCCCGGACGAGTTCATGCGCCGGGTCAACGCCGACGCCGAGTGGTCGCTGTTCTCCCCGGCCGACGTGCCCGAGCTGGTCGACCTGTGGGGCGAGGAGTTCGACGCCGCGTACCGCAAGGCGGAGGCTGCCGGCCTGGCCCGCAAGAGCATGCCGGCCCGTGACCTGTACGGCCGGATGATGCGGACGCTGGCCCAGACCGGCAACGGCTGGATGACCTTCAAGGACGCCTCCAACCGCACGGCCAACCAGACCGCCGAGCCGGGCCACACGGTCCACTCCTCCAACCTCTGCACGGAGATCCTGGAGGTCACGGACGACGGCGAGACCGCGGTCTGTAACCTGGGCTCGGTCAACCTCGGGGCGTTCGTCGTCGGTTCGGACATCGACTGGGAGCGGCTCGACGCGACCGTCCGTACGGCCGTCACGTTCCTCGACCGGGTCGTGGACATCAACTTCTACCCGACCGAGCAGGCCGGGCGCTCCAACGCCCGCTGGCGCCCGGTGGGCCTGGGCGCGATGGGCCTCCAGGACGTCTTCTTCCAGCTGAAGCTGCCCTTCGACTCCCCCGAGGCGCGCGCGCTGTCCACCCGGATCGCCGAGCGGATCATGCTCGCCGCGTACGAGGCGTCCGCCGACCTCGCCGAGCGCAACGGCCCGGTGCCGGCCTGGGACAAGACCCGCGCCGCGCGCGGTGTCCTGCACCCCGACCACTACGACGTCGAGCTGAACTGGCCGGAGCGCTGGGCCGCGCTGCGCGAGCGGATCGCCGCCGTCGGCATGCGCAACAGCCTGCTCCTCGCCATCGCGCCGACGGCGACCATCGCCTCGATCGCGGGCGTGTACGAGTGCATCGAGCCGCAGGTCTCCAACCTGTTCAAGCGCGAGACGCTCTCCGGCGAGTTCCTCCAGGTCAACTCGTACCTGGTCGACGAGCTGAAGAAGCTCGGCGTGTGGGACGCGCAGACCCGTGAGGCGCTGCGCGAGTCCAACGGCTCGGTGGCCGGCTTCACCTGGGTCCCGGCCGAGGTGCGCGAGCTGTACCGCACGGCGTGGGAGATCCCGCAGCGCGGCCTGATCGACATGGCCGCCGCCCGCACCCCGTTCCTCGACCAGTCGCAGTCGCTGAACCTGTTCCTGGAGACGCCGACGATCGGCAAGCTGTCGTCGATGTACGCGTACGCCTGGAAGCAGGGCCTGAAGACGACGTACTACCTGCGCTCCCGTCCGGCGACGCGGATCGCCCGCGCGGCCCAGGCGTCGACGACCGCCGCCGCGCCGATTCCCGTACAGGCGACTCCCGAAGAGGCCGTCGCCTGTTCCCTTGAGAACCCCGAGTCCTGCGAGGCCTGCCAGTAATGAGCTCCAACGAACAGAAGAACCTCCTCGACCCGGGCTTCGAGCTGACCCTCCGCCCCATGCGCTACCCGGACTTCTACGAGCGCTACCGGGACGCGATCAAGAACACCTGGACGGTGGAGGAGGTCGACCTCCACTCGGACGTCGCCGACCTCGCCAAGCTGACGCCGGGTGAGCAGCACATGATCGGCCGGCTTGTCGCGTTCTTCGCGACCGGTGACTCGATCGTCGCCAACAACCTCGTGCTGACGCTGTACAAGCACATCAACTCCCCCGAGGCGCGGCTGTACCTCTCGCGCCAGCTGTTCGAGGAGGCCGTGCACGTCCAGTTCTATCTGACGCTGCTCGACACCTACCTGCCCGACCCGGAGGACCGCGCCGCCGCGTTCGCCGCGGTCGAGAACATCCCCTCCATCCGCGAGAAGGCGCAGTTCTGCTTCAAGTGGATGGACTCGGTCGAGAAGATCGACCGGCTGGAGACCCAGGCCGACCGCCGTCGCTTCCTGCTGAACCTGATCTGCTTCGCCGCGTGCATCGAGGGCCTGTTCTTCTACGGCGCCTTCGCGTACGTGTACTGGTTCCGGTCCCGCGGTCTGCTGCACGGGCTCGCGACCGGCACCAACTGGGTGTTCCGCGACGAGACGATGCACATGAACTTCGCCTTCGAGGTCGTGGACACCGTCCGCAAGGAGGAGCCGGAGCTCTTCGACGACGCGCTCCAGCAGCAGGTCACCGACATGCTGAAGGAGGCCGTCGAGGCGGAGCTGCAGTTCGGCCGGGACCTGTGCGGCGACGGACTGCCGGGCATGAACACCGAGTCGATGCGCGAGTACCTCCAGTGCGTCGCCGACCAGCGCCTCCAGCGCCTGGGCTTCGCCCCGGTGTACGGCTCCGAGAACCCGTTCGCGTTCATGGAGCTCCAGGGCGTTCAGGAGCTGACGAACTTCTTCGAGCGCCGGCCGTCCGCCTACCAGGTGGCGGTCGAGGGCTCGGTGGATCTGGACGAGGACTTCTAGACCTCTCCGTACGACGAAGGGCCCCGCTCCGGGGGGAGCGGGGCCCTTCGTCATGCGCGGGTACGGGGATCAGTCGTTCGGGACCGTCTCGTAGCGCGGCGTGCCCTCTTCCATCTGCCGGAGCGCGTCCTTGCGGTCGCGCTTGGAGAGCTTGTCGATGTACAGGAAGCCGTACAGGTGGTCCGTCTCGTGCTGGAGGCAGCGGGCGAAGTAGCCGGTGCCGCGGACCTTGATCGGGTTGCCCTGGGCGTCCTGGCCGTGCACCTCGGCGTAGTCCGGGCGGGCCAGCGAGGCGTACGCGGTCGGGACCGAGAGGCAGCCCTCGTTGGAGTCGTCCAGGCTGCGGCGGTCGGCGGGCAGCTCCTGGAGCACCGGGTTGATCACGACGCCGGTGTGGCGCACGCCCTCGTCGTCGGGGCAGTCGTAGACGAAGACCTTGAGGTCGACACCGATCTGGTTCGCGGCCAGGCCCACGCCCTCGGCGGCCTTCTGGCTGGCGAACATGTCGTCGATCAGCGACGCGAGCTTGTCGTCGAACTCGGTGACGTCCTTGCACTCCCGGTGGAGCACCGGGTTGCCGACGACGGTGATCGGGCGCACCGTGCCGCGCTCGCGGTACGCGAGCTCACGCGCCTCGCAGTCCTCCGTGTCGACGACGAACCCGTCGTTGATCTGCTCGTCAGTCTCCTGCTGCGCCATTCCGCCGCACGCCTTCCTCAGAACCCCAGTCGATGGTCCCGTACAGCCTAAGGGCAGGATCCGGGCAGTTCAGCAGACCTCTTCGAGATCCCGCCACTCACGGCTGTCGGGGCTGTCCGCCACCCAGCCGTCGAGCAGGCCCCGGACCAGACCCACGGGCGCGGCGATCCCGCACTCCCGTTCGGGGACCCAGAGCTCGCCGGGCGAGCGGTGGCCGAGGGGGCCGGGGTGGCCCGGTTCGCTGTGGTCGTGCGGGTCGAGGTGCTCGCCCTCGCCCTCGGCGCTGGGCATGGTCGACTCGGAGCAGGCGCGACAGAGCAGCCGGACCGAGGAGGACCAGTCCTCGGCGGCGAATCCGGCGTCGGCGGCGAGCTGCTCAAGGGCGTCGCGGTCGGCCTCGGTGGCGGCCTCCAGGAGCACCACCCAGGTGGGGACGGGCGACGGGGCCCACAACTCGATCTCGTCGAAGACGGGGTAGGACGGGCCCGCGGAGGTCGTGCGCTCGCCGTTGGGCACCCCGTCGTGGAGGACGACCTCGCCCCAGCGCCGGCCCGAGGACGGCAGCGGGATGGACAGCACCTCGATACGGGCCGGGTCGAGCCTGCGGCCCCACACCACCTCGGCCTCGCCCTCCGGCGAGAGCCGGACCGCGGCGCTGCCCAGCTCCATCCCGGCGGGCTCACCCGTGCCGGCGGAGGCCCCGGGCACCTTCAGCCCGTACGCCTGCCAGGCGCGGCGGGCCAGCGGCCAGTCCTGGAGGGCGGTGGCGGCGATGCCGACGTTCCACCAGTCCGGGGCGCCGGTCTCCTTGTCGAGAAGCGCGACGGCGCGCAGCCCGGCCGCCCGCGCCTGCTCCCAGTCGTGCCGGAACTTGTGCAGCAGCGCCAGGTTGAACCAGGACTCCGAGAGCCAGGGCTCCAGATCCGCCGCGCGCGTGAGCAGCGCGCCCGCGTCCTCGTACCGGCCGTCGCCGATCAGCGTGAATGCGCGGTCGGTGGCCTGCCGCCACGAGGCGGAGGGCCGATGCCGTACCTTCCCGAAGATCCTCACGATTCCCGCCTGCCGGTCGCTTCACCCTCTTGTTCGCATCCAACCATGCCCGGTTGGACGCGCGCTCATTACCCATGGGTTACCCAGGAGGAGCAGGGGTGACGCCGCCCCTCGCCAGGACTCTGGCAAGGGATTCCACGACCTCCGGGTGGTGGTCGCGGGCGGTGGAGAGCCGGAGCCGTTCGAGGGCGGTGAGCGCCCCACCGGCGCTGTCGCCCGCGAGGTCGTCGTAGGCGTTGACGGTACGGACGATCCGCGCGGGCAGGGGTTGGTCGCGGTACGGATCGGCCTGCCGTTCCACGACGACGGCCACGGCCGCGGGGACGCCGGTCTGGCGGACGACGGCGCCGCCGAGGAGCGCTATGCGGCGCTGCTCCTCGGGCGGGAGCAGCGCCGTGGCGCCCTCGGGGACAGGGTCGACGAGGGAGAGCTGTCCGATGTCGTGCATGAGCGCCGCGTACTCGAGGACGGTCAGCTCGGCCCCGGAGAGCCCCAGCTCGCGCCCGACGGCGCCGCTGAGCGCGGCGACGCGGTGGGCGTGCCCGGGCGCGGTGTAGCCGGCGATCTCGGTGGCCCGGGCGAGAGAGGCGATGGTCTGCCGGTTGGTGGTGCGCACGGCCGCGTACCGGCGGAACGAGACCTGGGCGAGCAGCAGCGGTACGCAGAAGACGGGCAGCGCCCAGAGCCCGGCGGCGGCCGCGCCGAGGGCCATCACGGCCCCGGTGGCGCAGACCGCCGAGCCGATGCCCAGCAGGGCGCGCAGCTCGTCGCGGAGAAGGGGGCCGTACGGGTAGAGGGTGCGGGCCCGGAGCATCAGGGCGGCGAGCACCGCGTCGCACAGGGCGGTGAGGAGGAGCAGAAGCAGCAGGTAGAGGGCGTAGGAGGGGCCCTGGCCGAGATAGAGGGTGAGCTCGCCGGAGTTGTACAGCGGCTGGAAGCAGAGGGCGGCGAAGCCGACGGTGAGGATGCGCCGCGCCAGGTGGTCCAGGTCGGGGCCTTTGCCGCGGGCGATGTGCGGGACGATCCCGACGAGCCCGCCCGCGACGACGACGGCGACGATCTGGAGGACGCCGTGGGTGGTGGTGCGGCCCGCGTTCTCGCCGAGCAGGGCGTACGCGAGGGCTCCCGCGGAGGCGAGCGGTGCGGGCTCCCTCTCTCCCGGCAGGGCGCCCCAGCGGGCGAGCTCGCCGAAGGCGATGAGCACGCCGAACGCGAGGGCGTTGCCGGGGTCGTCGACCCCGTACCAGAGCGTGGAGGCGAACCCGGCGGCGGTGAAGACGAGCGCGGCCCCGTGGACCGCGCCGACGGTGACGGCCCCGGGCCTCATGCACGGCCCTGCGGGCGGGCGGGGGGCAGCGCGGCGCCGGGTGCTGAGCCCGCGGGGGCCGGCTCCGCACCCGGCGGGCCGGCGGCCCGGTCGTCGGCCTGCGGCGGGCCGGTGAGCCGGGCGGTCGGCGCCGCCGCGCCGTCCGGGGGCGCATCCGCCCTGCTCGCCGCGGAGGGCGTGCCGGCGGGCACGGGCGGCCCGGCGTCCGCGTCGCGCCGCGCGGGCGCCCGCGGAGGCGGGACGTCGCCGGCCGCGGGGGGAGCCTCGTCCGCGGTGACCGCCGTCTGCCAGCCGTGGCGGTCGAGCGCCCGTACCAGCGCCCGCACCATCCGTTGGTCGAAGTGCGTGCCCGCGCACCGCTCCAGCTCCGCCACCGCCGTCTCCACCGGCCGCGCCCTGCTGTAGCACCGGGTCGACGTCATCGCGTCGAAGGCGTCGGCGACCGCGACCACCCGGGCGAACTCCGGGATCTGGCCGCCGCTGAGCCCGTACGGGTAGCCGCTGCCGTCCATCTTCTCGTGGTGGTGCAGGATCGCCGCCCGTGCCTCGCCCAGGAAGCCGATCCCCCGGACCATCTCGTGTCCGTACTCCGGGTGCAGTTCGATGATCCGGCGCTCCTCCGGTGTCAGCGGCCCGTCCTTCCTCAGCACCCGCGTCGGCACGCCGAGCTTGCCCACGTCGTGGAGGATCCCCGCGAAGCGGAGGATCTCCAGGCGCTCCTCCTCCATCCCGAGCTCACGGGCGATCAGCACCGACGCCTGCCCGACCCGTTCGCTGTGCCCCCGGGTGTACTTGTCCTTGATGTCGACGGCCTGGACCAGGGCGCGGATCGTCGCCTGATGCGCGGCGCGTTCGCGGTGGTACTGGGCGAAGATCCAGCAGGAGATGTACATCGGCAGGAGGACGAAGAGCGCGGCGACGGGACCGTACGTACTGCGCCACAGCACCGCCATCATCAGCCCGGCGAGCCCGTGCACCGCGTGCGGGGCGAGGGCGCGGACGAGCAGGCCGCGCCACGCGGTGCGCGGGGCGAGCCCCTCGGCCGTCGTCCGGATCCCGCCGTCGAGGGCGGTCAGGACCAGGCAGAAGGTGAGCGCGGAGGCCCCGGCGGGCAGCAGGACGTACGGGAAGTCGGGCGTGTGCACCCCGAGCCCGAGGGCGTCGTCGCAGCTCAGGGCGGCGGCGACATGTGCGGCGGCCCAGACGGCGAGCACGAGCTGACCGGCGCGCCATGCCCGGCGGACCCCCGCAGGCCGCTGCTCGACGCGGGCGAGCAGCGCACCGGGCACCGCCGTGAGCGCGGCGGCGGACGGCGGCAGGAGCAGCGCCGAGGTGAGCAGGACAGGAAAGAACGATCCGGCGCCCATGGGCACCGAGCTGCCCGACGCCCGGCCGAGCAGCCTGCAGCGGCCGGGCAGCTCGCACACGGCGTACAGGGCGGCGAGCAGCGCGACAGTGCCCCAGGGGGTCTGTGCGCCGGGGCGCAGCGCGGGCAGGAGGCACCCGGCGGCGCCGATGAGGGCGCAGCCGATGTACACACGTGCCGCTCGCGGAATCGCCATCACGCCCATCACGCCTGTCACGCTAGCGAGTTGGGCGGCGCGTGCGGGCGGTCGTCGACCGATTCGCACCATCGGGTGATACAAGCTGATGTATGCATGAGGGCCGCCGCGATCACGTCGCGGCGGCCCTTTCACTCAGGTCCGGCGGTCACTCCTGGGCGGTCGCCGTGATGTCCTGCTCGGGCACCAGCTGGCCCGAGCGGATGAGGTCGATCCGGCCCATCACCTTGGCCCGCAGATCGGTGGGCACGTCGTCACTGCCGCAGCAGCGCTTCACGAGCTTCTTCACCGCCTGCTCCAGGCCGTACTTCTCCAGGCACGGGGAGCACTCCTCGAAGTGCACCTCGAACTTGGTGCAGTCACTGTCGGGCATCTCATGGTCGAGGAACTCGTAGAGATGATCCAGGACCTCTGAGCAATCCGTCTCGTGCGGCTCTCCGCAGCTCATGAGCCCGAGCCTTTCAGATCGTTCGACGACTCTCCGGCGCCCGCGGGAACGAGCCCGCGGTCGCGAGCGTAGTCCTCGAGCATGCCGCGCAACTGGCGGCGGCCCCGGTGCAGTCGGGACATCACCGTACCGATGGGTGTACCCATGATGTCCGCGATCTCCTTGTACGCAAAGCCCTCGACATCCGCGAGATAGACCGCGATACGGAATTCCTCGGGGATCGCCTGAAGGGCTTCCTTCACGTCGGAGTCCGGCAGGTGGTCCAGGGCCTGCGACTCGGCGGAACGCAGCCCGGTCGACATGTGCGACTCGGCGCGCGCGAGCTGCCAGTCCTCGATCTCCTCAGCGGCGCTGCGCTGGGGTTCGCGCTGCTTCTTGCGGTACGAGTTGATGAAGGTGTTGGTGAGGATGCGGTACAGCCACGCCTTCAGATTCGTACCCTCGCGGAACTGGTGGAACGAGCCGTACGCCTTGGCATACGTCTCCTGCACCAGGTCCTCGGCGTCTGCGGGGTTGCGCGTCATGCGCAGCGCGGCGGAGTACATCTGGTCGAGGTATCCGAGGGCGTCCCGCTCGAAGCGCGCGTTGCGCTCCTCGGTCGTCTCCTCGGGGCCGTCGTCGGTCCCTGTGTCGGTCCCAGTGACCGGACCCACCTCCTCCAGCGCTGCGGCGAACCCGAATGCGGACCCGCTCGATTCGGAGGATAGACGAGGAACCGCTCCGCCCGCCGCCCGAATAGGGGCGGTCTTGGGCGCGGGCAGCACTGTCCAGTCGAGGTCAGCGGCCTGCGCACGCTCGGGGCAGATGGTCGAACCCATGCGACGGACTCCCTCTTCCTTGCTCTCACACCGACATGGGTCACAACCGTGGTCGCACGCTCGACATTCCCGGCCTCAGCTCCGGAGTGACGCGGCCCACGTGGTGACTTCCCCGGCGATGAGCGCGAGGGTCTGTTCCGGTGTGACGGGGGCGCGCTTGGCGACGGCGAAGCTGTGATCGCCGTACGGCACCTCGACGAGGCCGTACTCCCACCCGTCTCCCGCCACCACCCTTGCACCGACGCGCTGCGCGCGATCCCTTTTCATTCCGGGGAACTCCTCGGGCTTTCCGAAGGCGTCGTTGCCGCCCTGGACGACGAGGGTGGGCAGGCCCGTGGAGAGCAGTTCGTCGGCCCGGGACTTCTCGGGCTTGCCCGGCGGGTGGAGCGGGAAGCTCAGCGCGAGCACGGCGGCGGCGCCGAGCTCCTTCCCGGTCCGGCAGGCCACCCGGGCGCCGGCGCTCCGGCCCCCGGCGATCACGGGGAGGCCGGGCTTCGCGAGGGCGGGCCAGAGCCCGCGCCACCCGGTGTCCAGGGTCTTCGGCGCGGGCGCCACCTTCTTCCCGGCGACCCGCCACGGCTGCTCGACGAGCGCCACGGTCACCCCGTGCGCGGGCAGCGTCCCGGCCAGGGCCTGGAGGTCCCGCGCCTCGATCCCGCCCCCGGCCCCGTGCCCGAGGGCCAGGACCGCCCACGCCTTCGTCCCGGGGTACCAGGTGATCCGGGCGTCCCCGGTGTCCGTCGCTACGTTTTCGGTACGGCTCATACCGCCCATGGTGCAGGGCGCTCACCGCGGCGCGAAGCTGCCGCGCTCGGCTCGGGGCGAAGCCCCACAGGCGTGGGGGAACTCCCGCCGTCAGAACAGCGTGCCGACCTCCGGCCCCGCCAGCTCCGTCAGCAGCTCCGGCCCGTTGTTGCGGACGTTGCTCACCGCCGTCGCCACCGGATACGCCCGCATCAGGCCCCCGGGCGGCGCCTCCAGCAGGCCCTGGAGCTCGTCCACGTCCGTGCGTCCCGGGTCCAGCCACGCGTCCCAGCGGTCCGGGGTCAGCATCAGCGGCATCCGGGGGTGGATGTCCGCGAGCGACAGGGGGCCCTCCGCCGGGGACACGCCCAGCGGCCCGGTCTCCGCCTCCGTCGTGATCACGGAGCAGGTCACCCACCACGACGACGGGTGGTCGTCCGGGAGCGTGCGGTCACGCCAGAACTCGTACAGTCCGGCCATCGCGAAGACCGAGCCGTCCGCCGGGGTCACGAAGTACGGCTGCTTCCGCGGCCGCTTCTTCTTCCCCTCGACCTCCAGGTCCCGCTCCCCCGACCCGGTCACCCACTCGTAATAACCGTCGGCCGGCAGGATGCACCGCCGCGTGGAGAAGGCCCGCTTGAACGACGGCTTCTCGGCGACCGTCTCCGCCCGCGCGTTGATCATCCTGGCCGCGCCCTCCGGCGACTTCGACCAGGACGGCACCAGACCCCACTTCAGTGAGCGCAGCTGGCGAACCGGACGCGGCGAATCCGCGTCTTTCAGTGGGCGTTCCAGGATCGCGTAGACCTCCTTGGTCGGGGCCACGTTCCAGTCGGGAGCCAGGGTCTCCTCGGGCTCCCACTTCTCGACCTCGAAGACACCCACCAGGTCCTCGGGCCGACGACTCGCTGCATACCGTCCGCACATACGTGCCACACTGCCACGATCCACGACGACCCCGGGGAGTTAGTCCACAACATGACCGAAGTCCTCGGTACCCAGCCCGCCCCCGAAGAGTGGCTCGTGATCGCGACGGCGATAGCCGCACTCGCCGTCACGGTCCCCCGCGCGATATGGCGGCTGTCCCGCAACGCCATCACCATCGCCCACGAGGGCGGCCACGGTCTGATCGCCCTCATCACCGGCCGTCGGCTCGAATCCATCCGGCTCCACTCGGACACCAGCGGGCTCACCGTCTCCCGAGGCCGCCCGAGCGGCATCGGCATGATCCTCACCGCCGCCGCCGGCTACACCGCCGCCCCGCTGCTCGGCCTCGGCGGCGCCTGGCTGCTCGCGAACCACCGGATCACCCTCCTGCTCTGGCTGGCGACCGCCCTCCTCGTCGCCATGCTCGTGATGGTCCGCAACGCGTACGGGATCTTCACCGTGCTCGTCACGGGCGCCGCGTTCCTCCTGGTCTCCTGGCTGACGGGCCCCGACGTGCAGTCGGCCTTCGCGTACTCCGTCGTCTGGTTCCTGCTCGTCGGCGGGGTCCGGCCGGTCTTCGAGCTCCAGCGCAAGAGGCGCCACGGAGGGGCACCGGACTCGGACGCGGACCAGCTCGCCCGCCTCACCCATGTGCACCCGGCGCTCTGGCTCTTCCTCTTCCACGCCGTGTCGATCTGTTCCCTGATCGGCGGAGGCCGCTGGCTGCTGGGGCTGTAGTCGGTGCGGGCCCCACTAAAGTGAGGGCATGACCGAAACCTCCGCGCACACCGACCTGCAGACCGACCCCTGGCCCGCCCCGTATGCGAGCGGTCCCGTCGACGCGACCGTCACCGTGCCCGGATCGAAGTCGGTCACCAACCGCGGCCTGGTCCTCGCCGCGCTCGCCGCCGAGCCGGGCTGGCTGCGCCGCCCGCTGCGCTCCCGCGACACGCTGCTGATGGCCGAGGCGCTGCGCACGCTGGGCGTCCGGATCGAGGAGGGCGTGGGCCCGGACGGTACGGGCGAGGCGTGGCGGATCATCCCGGCCGGGCTGCGCGGCCCGGCGACCGTGGACGTCGGCAACGCCGGAACGGTCATGCGCTTCCTGCCGCCGGTCGCGGCCCTCGCCGACGGCCCGGTGCACTTCGACGGCGACGCCCGGTCCCACGAGCGTCCGCTGCACGGCGTGATCGACGCACTGCGCGTGCTCGGCGCCCGGATCGACGACGACGGGCGCGGCGCGCTGCCGATGACCGTGCACGGCGGCGGGGCGCTCGACGGCGGCCCGGTGGAGATCGACGCCTCCTCGTCCTCGCAGTTCGTCAGCGCGCTGCTGCTCTCCGCGCCCCGCTTCAACCAGGGCGTGGAGGTGCGTCACGTCGGCGCGACCCTGCCCTCCCTCCCCCACATCCGGATGACCGTCGACATGCTCCGCGTGGTCGGCGCCCAGGTCGACGAGCCGGAGACGGGTGGCGAGCCGAACGTCTGGCGGGTCTCTCCCTCCGCCCTGCTCGGCCGGGACCTGACCGTCGAGCCCGACCTGTCCAACGCCCAGCCGTTCCTGGCCGCGGCCCTGGTCACCGGTGGCCGGGTCACGGTTCCGGACTGGCCGGCCAGGACCACTCAGCCCGGTGACGCGCTGCGCGAGATCTTCACCGAGATGGGTGGCTCCTGCGAGCTGACCGAGGCGGGCCTCACCTTCACCGGCACCGGCCGGATCCACGGCATCGACGTCGACCTGAGCGAGGTCGGCGAGCTGACGCCCGGCATCGCGGCGGTCGCGGCGCTGGCCGACTCCCCCTCCACCCTGCGCGGCGTCGCCCATCTGCGGCTCCACGAGACGGACCGCCTGGCGGCCCTGACCAAGGAGATCAGCGAGCTCGGCGGCGACGTGACGGAGACCGAGGACGGGCTGCACATCCGTCCCCGCCCGCTGCACGGCGGTGTCTTCCACACGTACCACGACCACCGCATGGCGACGGCGGGCGCGATCATCGGCCTCGCGGTCGAGGGCGTGGAGATCGAGAACGTGGCGACGACCGCCAAGACCTTGCCGGACTTCCCCAGGATGTGGACCGAAATGCTCGGAGCCTGAGCCATGCGGCGTTACGGGAAGCACACCGACGAGGACGACATCCGCCAGCGGCCCAACCGCAAGGGCAACCGTCCCCGTACCAACATCCGCCCCAAGCACGAGGACGCGGTCGAGGGCATGGTCCTCACCGTGGACCGGGGCCGGCTGACGTGTCTCGTCGACGACCGGATCATCCTGGCGATGAAGGCGCGCGAGCTGGGCCGCAAGGCCGCGGTGGTCGGCGACCGGGTCTCCCTCGTGGGCGATCTGTCCGGCGAGAAGGACACGCTGGCCCGGATCGTCCGCATCGGTGAACGCAGCTCCGTACTGCGCCGTACGGCCGACGACGACGATCCGTTCGAGCGTGTCGTCGTCGCCAACGCCGACCAACTGGCGATCGTCACCGCGCTCGCCGACCCCGAGCCGCGCCCGCGGCTGATCGACCGCTGTCTGGTCGCCGCGTACGACGGCGGGCTCACCCCGCTCCTCGTCCTGACGAAGTCGGACCTGGCCCCGCCGGACGAGCTCCTGGAGATGTACGGCGCGCTCGGTGTGCCGCACGTGGTCACCACGCGCGACGAGTTCGTGGACGGGGTCGCCGCCGAGCGGGTCCACGAGCACCTCAAGGGCCGGACGACCGCGTTCGTCGGCCACTCCGGTGTCGGCAAGACGACCCTGGTCAACGCCCTGGTGCCGGCGGACCGTCGGCGGAGCACCGGACTTGTCAACGCGGTCACGGGCCGCGGCCGGCACACCACTACTTCGGCGCTCGCCCTCCCCCTCAACGACAAGGAGGGCGGCTGGGTGATCGACACCCCGGGCGTCCGCTCCTTCGGGCTGAACCACGTCGACCCGTCCCGGGTGATCCTCGCCTTCCCCGATCTCGTGGCCGGCACCGAGAACTGTCCGCGGGCCTGCAGCCACGACGAGCCGGACTGCGCGCTGGACGCGTGGGTGGCCGAGGGTCACGCCGACCCGGCACGGCTCTATTCACTGCGTCGGCTGCTCGCCACGCGGGAACGACGCGAAGGCGACTGAGTCGCGCACGTTTGCGGTCGGCTGCTGTTGGTAAGTGCATAATCGCACCAAGTGAGACGAAGCAGTCACCGACGGCGTGGAGGCACTGACGATGGCGTGGCTGCTGGTGGTGGTCGCGGGGCTCCTCGAAACGGGGTTCGCGGTCTGCCTGAAGCTCTCGCACGGTTTCACCCGGCTCTGGCCGACGGTCGCCTTCGCCTGTTTCGCCCTCGGCAGCTTCGGACTGCTGACGCTCGCCCTGCGCAAGCTCGACGTTGGTCCCGCGTACGCGGTGTGGACCGGCATCGGCGCGGCGGGGACCGCGATCTACGGGATGGTCTTCCTCGGCGACATCGTGTCCACGCTGAAGATCGTCTCGATCACGCTGGTGATCGTCGGCGTCATCGGCCTCCAGCTCTCCGGTTCGGCCCACTGACCGTCCGCCACGGACGGCCCGGGGGCGACGACGTACGAGAGCGCGAGACGCAGGACGGCCTCGCACGACCCCACCACGTCGCCGTCGTGGTGCCCCAGCGCCGTCGCGGCCCGGTCCCGCGCGAGTCCGAGCAGGTCCGCGGGCGAGGGCACCCCGGCGTCGGCGCGACGCTGGGCGGGTACGGCGGAGGCGCGGGCACCGGCCCGTGCCGGGCGTGGCGTCGGAAGCCGCTCGCCCCAGCAGCCGGTGAGCAGGGCGCGCAGCACCGGGCGGGCGCCGGCCTCGGCCACGGTCCACTCGGCGACGGCGGCGAGGTTGCGGACGGGCGGGACGGGCCGGGCGAGGACCTGGTCCACGCCCTGGAGGTAGGCGTCGGCCTCGCGTCGTACGAGCGCGCGGGCCAGTCCCTCCTTGCTGCCGAACTCGTTGTAGAGGGTCTGCCGGGAGACCCCCGCGGCGGAGGCGACGTCGACCATCCGGACCGCGGACCAGGGCAGCCCCCTGAGGGCCGCCAGCGCGGCATTCAGCAGGGCCTCACGGGCAGTAGGCATCGTCGCCTCCCGGCCAGAACGGTTCTGCGCTCAGAGTTGACGGGCCGCCACGCACTGTCAAGGGCTCTCGTGGGCCCACGTCCCTTCGAGGGATAGAGTTTCGACCATGGCCGATTACCACGATGATCTGCGTCTCGCCCATGTCCTCGCGGATGCCGCCGACGCGGCCACCATGGACCGGTTCAAGGCGCTCGACCTGAAGGTCGAGACCAAGCCGGACATGACGCCGGTGAGCGAGGCGGACAAGGCCGCCGAGGAGCTGATCCGCGGCCAGCTCCAACGGGCGCGGCCGCGCGACGCGATCCTCGGCGAGGAGTACGGCGTCGAGGGAACCGGCCCGCGCCGCTGGGTGATCGACCCGATCGACGGCACCAAGAACTACGTGCGCGGCGTGCCGGTCTGGGCGACGCTCATCGCGCTGATGGAGGCCGGCGACACGGGCTTCCAGCCGGTGGTCGGCGTGGTCTCGGCACCGGCGCTCGGGCGGCGCTGGTGGGCGGCGAAGGGCGCGGGCGCGTACACGGGCCGCAGCCTGACCTCGGCGACGCGGATCCAGGTGTCGAAGGTCTCGGAGCTGTCCGACGCCTCCTTCGCGTACTCCTCGCTCAGCGGCTGGGAGGAGCGGGGCCGCCTCGACGGCTTCCTCGACCTCACGCGCGCGTGCTGGCGGACGCGGGCGTACGGCGACTTCTGGCCGTACATGATGGTCGCCGAGGGTGCGGTGGACGTCTGCGCGGAGCCGGAGCTGTCCCTCTGGGACATGGCGGCGACCGCGATCGTCGTCCAGGAGGCGGGCGGCACGTTCACCGGCCTCGACGGCCGGCACGGTCCGCACAGCGGCAACGCGGCGGCGTCGAACGGCCTGCTCCACGGCGAACTGCTGAGCTACCTGAACCAGAAGGGCTGACGCCACCCCGCGGGGGGTGCCTCGCGCGCCCCTCGGGCGGACGCCTCGCGCGCCCCCTTGTCGGGCCCCTCACATCGCTGCCACTCTGAGAGTCCCCCCACTTGTGAACTTGTGAATTCGTTCTCGTTGAAGGCGGGAACGGTTCACGAAGGAGGTGGCTCCTTTCATGCTCGTCCGTGACGCCATGAGCACGGTGGTCCTCACCATCGGTCCCGCCCACACCCTCCGCCAGGCCGCCCGGCTGATGTCGGCGCGCCGCGTCGGCGCGGCCGTCGTCCACGACACCGACGCCGGTGGCTTCGGGATCCTCACCGAACGCGACATCCTCAACTCGATCGGCGCCGACCAGAACCCCGACCACGAGACCGCGGGCTCCCACACCACCACCGACGTCGTCTTCGCCGCCCCCACCTGGACCCTGGAGGAGGCGGCCTCTGCCATGACCCACGGCGGCTTCCGCCATCTCGTCGTCCTCGACGGACACGGGCCCGTCGGCATCGTGTCCGTACGCGACATCATCCGCTGCTGGACCCCGGCCCACCGCCACGCGACGACCATGGCGAGCTGACACGGCCGATACGGCCGATTCGGCTGAGACGAGAGCGGGCCGGACTCCCGTACGGAAGTCCGGCCCGCTCCTTTTCTACGACAAGCGTCCTCAGCCGCGCAGGGCCTGGACCGCGGCCTCGAGCCGCTTGCCGAAGTCACCGTCCGCCTTGCGGAAGTTGTCGATCGCCCGCTCGGCGATGTCGTCGCGCGACACCTTGGCGATGAAGCCCGCCAGGTTGTCGACGAGACGGCCCTTCTCGTCCTCCGACATCAGGCGGTAGAGGTTGCCCGCCTGCACGAAGTCGTCGTCCTCGGAGTGCACCGGGGCGGCGTGGTTGCCCGTACCGCCGGTGACCGGGGCGGACTGCCACAGCGGGCGGTCGGTCTGGAACGGGCCGCCGAAGCTGTTCGGCTCGTAGTTCTTCGCGCCCTTGTGGCGGCCGTCGTAGAGGAAGCCGTCACGGGAGTTGGTGCGCGCCTCGGTGGCGTGCGGGCGGTTCACCGGCAGGTGGTCGGCGTTGATGCCGACCCGGTAGCGGTGGGCGTCGCCGTAGGCGAAGAGACGCCCCTGGAGCATCTTGTCGGGAGACGGGCCGATGCCCGGCACGAAGTGCGCGGGACTGAAGATCGACTGCTCGACCTCGGCGAAGATGTTCTCCGGGTTGCGGTTGAGCTCCAGCTTGCCGATCTCGATCGGCGGGTAGTCCTCGTGCGGCCACACCTTGGTGAGGTCGAACGGGTTGAAGCGGTAGGTCGCCGCGTCGGCCGCCGGCATGATCTGGACCTGCACGGTCCAGGTCGGGAAGTCGCCGCGCTCGATGGACTCGCGCAGATCGCGCTGGTGGGAGTCGGGGTCCTCGCCGGCGAGCTTGTTGGCCTCGTCCTGGGTGAGGTTCTTGATGCCCTGGTCGGTCTTGAAGTGGTACTTGACCCAGAAGACCTCGCCGGCCTCGTTGTTCCACTGGAACGTGTGCGAGCCGTACCCGTTCATGTGGCGGTACGAGGCGGGGATGCCGCGGTCGCCGAAGAGCCAGGTCACCTGGTGGGTCGACTCCGGGGAGAGGCCCCAGAAGTCCCAGACGTTGTCCGCCTCCTGAGAGCCCGTGTACGGGTCGCGCTTCTGGGTGTGGATGAAGTCGGGGAACTTGATGGCGTCCTTGATGAAGAACACCGGGGTGTTGTTGCCGACGAGGTCGTAGTTGCCCTCTTCGGTGTAGAACTTCAGCGCCCAGCCCCGCGGGTCGCGCACCGCGTCGGCCGCACCGAGGTTGCCCGCGACGGTGGAGAAGCGCAGGAACGTCTCGGTCTGCTTGCCGATCTCGGAGAGGAACGCGGCCCGGGTGTACCGCGTGACGTCCGCGGTCACGGTGAACGTGCCGTACGCACCGGCGCCGCGCGCGTGGACCACGCGCTCCGGGATGCGCTCGCGGTTGAAATGGGCGAGCTTCTCGAGGAGGAGCTGGTCCTGGACGAGGACGGGACCGCCGACGCCCGCCGTCTCGCTGTTCTGGTTGTCGGCCACCGGCGCGCCGGCCTCCGTGGTGAGCGGTCCCTGCGTCACGTGCGCCTCCTGCGTTGCTTCCTGCAAGCCCTGTCCTGGCAAGCCCTGTCCTGGCCTTTGCCGAACTCGATCCTACGATAGACATTGTCTAAGTCAAGCCGCCATCCAAACTCACACCGGTTCGGGACCTTGGTCCCCCCACTGTTAGGCTGGTCCTTATGAGTGACCTGTTGGAACGACTGCGCGGCCGCGGCTGGCGAATGACCGCGCAGCGGCGCGTCGTGGCCGAGGTCCTGGACGGGGATCACGTCCACCTGACCGCCGACGAGGTCCACGCGCGCGCCGTGGAGCGGCTGCCCGAGATCTCCCGGGCGACCGTCTACAACACGCTGGGCGAGATGGTCACGCTCGGTGAGGTCATGGAAGTGGCGACGGACGGCCGTGCCAAGCGGTACGACCCGAACGCCCACCGCCCGCACCAGCACCTGGTCTGCGGGCGTTGCGGTGCCATCCGCGACGTCCACCCCTCCGGCAACCCGCTGGCGGACCTCCCGGACACGGAGCGCTTCGGCTTCACGATCTCGAACGTCGAGGTCACGTACCGCGGCATCTGCCCGAACTGCGCCGCGACGGCCTGAGACGGCGCGTGGACGACGCGAGCCCCCACCGGACGGTGGGGGCTTTTCCGTGTCCTCACGGAGACGGGGACTCGGGAACACGGGAACACGACGAAGGCCCGGATCCAGTGACTGGATCCGGGCCTTCGTTGCTACTGAGTAGCGGGGACAGGATTTGAACCTGCGACCTCTGGGTTATGAGCCCAGCGAGCTACCGAGCTGCTCCACCCCGCGTCGGTGAACCCAACCTTACGGGACGCCCACGACCAGCGCAAATCCGTTCCCCACCGCCCGCCAGGACTACGCGGTGAGCTCCTGGTGCAGCGCCTCGCTCAGCCGCGCCGCCCGCTCGGCCACCTCCGCCGGACCCAGCTCCACGGCCCTCGCGCACCAGCGCCGCCCCTCCGACAGCTCGCCCCGCCGGGCCGCCAGCAGCGCGAGCCGAAGCGCGGCCCGCCCGTGGCCGGCACGGGCGGCGCGGGTCCACCACAGGGCGGCCTCGCGCTCGCTGCCCTCGCGGGCGAGGAGCAGGCCGAGGTTGAAGGCGCCGTTACGGCTGCCGGCCTCGGCCGCCTCGCGGTACCAGTGGGCCGCCTCCGCCACGTCACCGCGCGCGGCGGCGAGCATCCCCACCCGCACCTGGGCGCGCCGGTGGCCCTGCTGGGCGGCCCGCTCGTACCACTCCTCGCACTCGGTCTTCTCCTCGCGCGGGGCCCCGAGCGCGGGCGGGCCGGGGTCCGGCCGGCGCGCGTCGAGGACGGTGGCGAGCCGGAACGCGGCCTCGGGGCTGCCGCCGCCCGCCGCGCACCGCAGGTGACGCTCGGCGGTCTGCTCGTCGCCGTCGCGCAGGCTGGCGATGCCGACCTGGAGCGCGGCCTCGGTGTGGCCCGCGGCGGCCGCGCGCTCGTACCAGCTCAGCGCCGTACGGTCGTCGTCGCGACCCGCGTAGAGGATGCCGAGGTTGAAGGCGGCATCGACACTGCCGGCCTCCGCGGCCTTGGAGAACCAGGGCTCGGCGCCGCCCGTGTCCCCGGCCTGGAGGAGGAGCACGGCCAGCGCGTTGGCGGCCTCGCGGTGGCCCGCGTAGGCGGCGCGGCGGTACCACTGCTCGGCGTGCTGGACGCGGTCCTGGGCAGCGCAGAGCAGCCCGAGGTTGTACGCCCCGTTGACATCGCCCGCGTCCATGGCGGCGCGGTACCAGCGCTCGGCGGTCTGCTGCTCGCCCCGGGCGGCGTGCAGGGCGCCCAGCGCGTTGGCGGCGTTGCCGTCGCCGTCCTGGGCGGCGCGCAGCCACCACACGGCGGCGCTCTCCTCGTCACCGGCGTCGCGCAGCAGGAAGCCGAGCGCGCAGGCGGCCTTGGCCTCGCCCTCCTTGGCCGAGCTCAGGTACCAGCGGCCGGCCTCCTTGAGCTCGCCCCGCTTCTCCAGGATCGCCCCGAGGTGCAGCGCGGCACGCCGGTGCCCCCGTGCGGCGGCCTGCCGGAACCACTGCTCGGCCTCGGCGAGTTCACCGGTGGGCGCCGCGGTAGCGGCGGCGGCCGCACGCGCCGGTGCGAGCCCCTTGGGCCGGTCCCCGGCTGCCCCTGGGGCGTCGGTCTCGTCAGCCTGCGCCTCGCGCGCGGAGCGGCGGCCTGCGCCTGTGCCAGTGCCTGCGTTTGCGCACGTGCCGTACGCCGAGGCGTCACCGGCGCCGGGACGCCCTGCGGGGCCGCCCTGCGCGGACCGGCCCACGCCGGTCTCGTACAGCGAGGCGCGTCCGCGCTCCGACTCCGAGGCACGGTTCTCCAGGGCGAGCGCCAAGCGGTACGCGGCCTCGCGGTGACCCCGCTCCGCGGCGGCCCGCAGCCAGCGCTCGGCGCCGACATCGCTGCGGTGCTCCAGGAGGTCGGCGAGCGCGTAGGCACCCAGGGCGTGGCCCTGCTCGGCGGACTGGCGCAGCCAGTACTCGGCGGCGGGCTCGTCGCCGCGCTCGCGGTGGTGGCGGCCGAGCGCGTGGGCGGCGGGCGCGGAGCCCGCGACGGCGGCGACCCGCCACCAGCCGGCGGCCTCGTCGGCGTAGCCGCGCTGGTGCAGCAGGACACCCAGGTTGTTGGCGGCCGCGCGGTCCCCCTCCGCGGTGGCGCCGCGCAGGTACGGCTCGGCGCCGTCCAGGTCACCGCGGCGCAGCAGGAGCGCGCCGAGCACGCTCATCGATGCGGCGTCGCCGCTCTCGGCGGCACGCCGGTGGCGCGCCTCGGTCTCGGTCTCGTTCTCGGCGGTGGTGTCATCGGCCGCATCGACGGCCTCCGCAGCCTCGATGACGTCGTCTGCGGCACGCTTCCCGTGCCGCTGCACAAACCGCCCTGTCTCCAACAGAGTTGCCCTGTCCCCCATAAATTCCATCGTCGCACCACCCGCAACGCGCGTACACCTGGTATACCGCAGCCAGTGAGGTCACTTCAGCGTTTTGTCGACATGCCCACAGAGAGATAAGTCAAACACGTCTCACCCCAACTCGCCCCATCCCCACCGCGCTTCGCGAGCCCGACGCTCCCCTCCGCACACGACAAAGGCCCGGATCCTCATGGATCCGGGCCTTTGCCTTCAGTAGCGGGGACAGGATTTGAACCTGCGACCTCTGGGTTATGAGCCCAGCGAGCTACCGAGCTGCTCCACCCCGCGTCGTTGTTCCGTAAAGGTATCACGACGCGGGGTGGTGCCCGACCAGTCGGTCAGCCGCTCGGCGGGCTCGCGCTGGTCGACGGTGTCGCTCCCGGCTTCTGCTCGCCCGGCTTCTGCTCACCGGGCTTCTGCTCACCGGGCTTCTGGTCGCCCGAGTTCAGCTTCCCGCCGGCGTCAGCGGCCCGTACGAGCGCGTCCTGCAGCGCCTCCTGGGCCTTGCCGTAGGCGGTCCAGTCGCCCTTCTGGAGGGCGGCCTGGCCGTCGTCGTACGCCTTCTGCGCGTCCGCGATGGCCTGCTTCAGCGCCGCGTCGTTCGTCGTCGGCGTCGTCGGCGGCTTGGTGCCCGGCTGCTCCGGCTGCTGGGGCGGCGTCGCACCGTCCACCCCGAAGACCGCGTTCAGCGCCTCGGTGAGGTTGTCCTCGAACACCGTGGTGTCCTTGGTCGTGTCACCGTCCGGCTGGTCCGCGTCCACGTACGACACCGCGACCTTCTTCAGCAGCGGATAGTGCGCGTTACGGCCTTGGGCGTACACGGGCTCGACGTACAGGAAGCCGCCGTCGAGCGGCACCGTCAGCAGGTTGCCGTACTGGATGTCGGAGTCGGCACCCTTCATGTCGCGGACGAAGGTCGCCACCGACGGAAGGCTGTTGAGCTTGTTCTGCACCTGCTCCGGTCCCGGGACCTCGGAGGTGACCCGCAACAGCCTTATGCGGCCGTAGTCCTTGCTGCCCGCGTCGGCGTCGACCGCCATGAAGCCGCCCAGGTTGGGCCGCCCGTTCGGGGTGAACGTCGTCGTCAGCGAGA
This sequence comes from Streptomyces sp. NPDC059875, assembly GCF_042731085.1. Lineage (NCBI taxonomy): Bacteria > Bacillati > Actinomycetota > Actinomycetes > Kitasatosporales > Streptomycetaceae > Streptomyces > Streptomyces sp. NPDC059875. The sequence goes on along the minus strand of NZ_JBHWJZ010000002.1, from coordinate 52,370 downwards.
ACTGCTGCTGCTTGTCCCCGGGCATCTTCATGCTCAGGTAGTACGGCGGGACCGCGTTGCCGTCCTTGTTGGTCGGGTCGTTCGGCACCTGCCAGGCGTCCGAGCCGCTGTAGAACTGCGCCGGGTCCTTCACGTGGTACCGGGTGAGCAGCTCGCGCTGGACCTTGAACATGTCCTGCGGGTACCGCAGGTGCGCCATGAGGTCGCCCTTGATCGCCTCACGCGGCTGCACCGTGTCCGGGAACGCCTTCATCCACGTCTTGAGGACCGGGTCTTCCTTGTCCCACTCGTAGAGGGTCACCGTGCCGTCGTAGGCGTCGACGGTGGCCTTCACCGAGTTGCGGATGTAGTTGACCTGGTTCTGCTGGGCGACCACCGCGCGCTGCTGGTTGCCGACCGTCAGAGCGTCGGCCGTGGTCTCGCCCAGCGTGGTGCGCGAGGCGTACGGGTAGCCGTTGGTGGTCGTGTACGCGTCGACGATCCACTGGATCTTGCCGCCGACGACCGCCGGGTAGGCGTCGCCGTCGATGGTCAGCCAGGGTGCGACCGCCTCGACGCGCTCCTTGGGCGTGCGGTTGTAGAGGATCCGCGAGCCCTCGCCGATGGCCCCCGAGTAGAGGATCTGCGGCTCGCTGAACGCGACCGCGTAGGCGGCGCGGTTGAAGGTGTTGGAGAGGTTGACCCCGCTCTTGCCCTCGTAGCTGGTGGTCTTCTCGCCGTTCTCCTCGTAGTCCAGCTCCTTCTGCGGGCCGCCGACGATCGAGTACTGATCGGTCTTCTCGCCGTAGTAGATCCGCTGCTGGTACGGGCCGAGCTTCCCCGTGGTCGGCAGGCCGGCCTCGGTGAAGACCGGAGAGCCGTTGGCGTCCGTCTGCGTACCCGCCGCCATGATCGCGCCATAGCCGTGGGTGTACGTGAAGTGGTCGTTGATCCAGTTCCGCTTCGGGATGCCCTTGATGTTGAGCTCACGCAGGCCGACGACGGTGTCCTGGCCCTCGTAGCGGTCGACGTCGAGGGTCGTCGGGAACTGGTAGTACTTCCGCTTCTGCTCCAGCTGCTGGAACGTCGGCGAGACGATGTTCGGGTCGATCAGCCGGTAGCTGGCCGCCGTGTCGGAGTCCGCCCGGAGCTGGTCCTTGGCCTTGACCGTGGACTTGCCCGAGTAGTTCTCCGGCTCCGTCGCATCGATGTCGTACGCCTTGCGCGTCGCGTCGATGTTCTTCTGGATGTACGGCGCTTCCTTGGCCTGCTCGTTCGGCTGGACCTGGAACTTCTGCACGATGGCCGGGTACAGGCCGCCGATCAGGATCGCCGACAGGACCATGAGCCCGAAGCCGATCACCGGCAGCTGCCAGGTGCGGCGCCACAGCGTCGCGAAGAACAGCACGGCGCAGATCACGGCGATGCAGAAGAGGATCGTCTTCGCGGGGAGATAGGCGTTGGCGTCGACGTACCGCAGACCCGTCCAGTTGCCGGCCGCCTTGAAGTCGCTGGACTTCACGGCGAGGCCGTACCGGTCGAGCCAGTACGCCACGGCCTTCAGCGAGACGAAGACGCCGAGCAGCACCGACAGGTGGCCCGTCGCCGCGGCGGTGGCGCGCGCACCGGGGCTGGTGACGCGCAGTCCGCCGTACAGGTAGTGCGTCAGCGCGGCGGCGATCAGCGACAGGACGGTGGCGGCGAAGCCGAAGGCGAGCAGGAAGCGGTACCAGGGCAGGTCGAAGGCGTAGAACGACACGTCCAGCTGGAACTGCGGGTCCTTCTGGCCGAAGGCGACGCCGTTCACCCACATCAGCCAGGTCCGCCACTGGCCGGAGGCCGAGGCGCCGGCGATCAGGCCCACCAGAGCGGTGATCGCGAGGAGCACCCACTTCTTGTAGGGGGCCAGACCCATCCGGTACCGGTCGAGGCTCTGCTGCTCGAGCGACATCGCGCTCAGCGGCGGCCGCAGCCGGTGCGCCAGCCAGATGTTGAACCCGACGGCGAGCCCCATGAGCAGGCCGAAGACGGCGAACAGGCCGATCTTGGTCCACAGGGTGGTGGTGAACACGGACGAGTAATTGACCGAGCGGTACCAGAGCCAGTCCGTCCAGAACCCGGCGAACATGACGAACGCCATGGCCAGGACGGCCAGCACGCCCAGCGTCATGAGCAGCGTGCGGGCCCGCCGGGACGGCCGGCCGACTCTGATCCTTGGCCCGGACGGGCCTCCGCCGCCTCCGCGGTCCGGCATCTGGAAAGCCAACGTGCGCCCCTCGAGGTTGATGCGTCGATAAGCAGGCCCCGCGATCGTAGAGCCCACTGGTGCAACTTACTGAGGCTTTACCTAGTTCCCGTCTTCGGGGGCGAAGGAGGCAGGATATGGGTCATGTCCAACGTTTCCCCCTCCGGCACCCCCATGGCCGCCAGCCCCCTCACCCGCGCGGTGCTCGAGATCGACGAGTACGCCTCCGGTCTCGGCTGGGACCGTCCGGCCCGGCTCTTCGCCCTCGTCGACACCGCCAAACTGCGCGCCCAGGAGCCGGGACTGGCCTCCCAGCTCGGCCTCGAAGGCGCCGAAGCCGCCGCCTTCACCCCCATCGAGCAGGAGGAGCTGCCCAAGGGGAAGGCCCTCGACGAGTTCCTCGGCACGATCGCGTGGCCCGACGCGGTGGCCGGCTGCGCGCTGACGGTGGAGCGGCTGATGCTGCCTCCGTCGGCCGAGGCCTCCGTGCCGGAGGGTCTGAACGAGGCCGCTCTGGCGAAGTGGGTGGCCCGGCACCCCGATCGCCAGGAGGTCCGGATGACCGTGGCCGTGCTCCGTAACGGCGCCCGCGAGGCGGCCATCCGGCTGCGCGAGAAGGACTCCCCGAACGAGGTGCTGACCGGGGCGGACCTGGTGCCGGGTCTCGCAGACGCCCTGGCGGCGACCTTCGAGTCCTGAGGACGTCCGCGTCCTGAGGAGTACGCGGAAGGGGGCGCCCCGGTCGGTGACCGGAGCGCCCCCTTTCGTGCGCGCGTCGTCCTAGCTCTTCGAGCAGCTGGGCAGGCTCTTCGTGTCGCCCTTGCGGATCTTCTCCAGCGACTTCGTCGCGTCGTCGATGGTGTCGACCTTGATGAGGGTGAGGCCGTCGGGGATGTCGGAGGCGGCGGCCTCACAGTTGTCGGCCGGGGTGAGGAAGTACTCGGCGCCCGCGTCGCGCGCGCCGACCAGCTTCATCTCGATGCCGCCGATCGGGCCGACCTTGCCCTTGTCGTCGATGGTTCCGGTACCGGCGATGAACTTGCCGTCGGTGAGGCTCTCGGGCGTCAGCTTGTCCACGATGCCGAGCGCGAACATCAGGCCGGCGCTGGGTCCGCCGACGTCGGCGAGCTTGATGTCGATGGTGAACGGGAAGACGTGGTCGGTGCCGGCCTGGATGCCGACGATCGCCCGGTCGCCCTCCTGGGACTTGACCGTGGTGATCGTGACCTTCTCGGTGGCGGTGGGCTCCTTGCCGGCCTTCTCGGCCGCGGCCGCCTCCTTGGCGGGGACGATCGTGAACTCGACCGTCTCGCCCGGCTTGCGCTTGGTCACCTGCTTGGCGACGCTCCCCGGCTCCTTCACGGGGACGCCGTCGACGGACTTGATGACGTCCCCGGCGTGCAGCTTGCCCTGGGCGGGGCTGTCCTTCACGACGGTGGCGATGACGACCCGGGTGGTCACCGGGATCTTCAGCTCGTTGAGGGCGGCGACCTTCGCGCTCTCCTGGGACTGGCTGAACTCCTCGGCGTTCTCCTGGCTCGACTCCTCCTCCGTCTTGCCGTCCGGGTAGAGGGTCTCCTTGGGGACGACGACGTTGTCGTGGGCGAGCCAGCCGTAGACGGCCTCGACCAGGTTCATCCGGTAGTCCGCGCTGGTGACGCGGACCGTCGTCATGTTGAGGTGCCCGTCGGTGGGATACGTCTGGTGACCCGAGATCTGGAGGACGGGCTCTCCATCGGCCTCACCGAGGGTGTTGACCGTCGGGCCGGGGCTCATCTCCGCGTACGGCACCGGAACCAGGACGCCCACACAGAGCAGAGTGATCAGGACCAGGGTGGAGGCGAGCATCGTCGCAGTGCGGCGTGGCATGGAACGACAGTACGGGACCGGTCTGTGAGTGCACCTGTGGGGCGGGTCCGTACGAGGCGGCCCGCGGGCGGGAAGTCAGCCGGAGACTTGGCTGCTGCCAACGGTGGACGGCGAGGTCGCGGGGGTCATCTGGGGATCAGTACCGTCGATACCGTCGATACCGTCGACACCGGAATGCGAACGCTCCATCGCGTCCCGGAACCGTGCGTAGCCGGCGAGCTCGGCCACGTCCCCGATGGTCTTGTTCCTCTGGGCCCAGCTTCCCCATATCGCCGCGCCGATGACTGCGAAAAGCGGAATCAGCAACCAGGCAAGCGCTGCCATCCCGACCTCCCATCCCCAATGAGCGACCGCAACCGGCCGGAACCCGGCCGATCAGCAGATTAACGATCTGCAGCATCAACGCTGCTGCCGGGGGCCCGGTTACGCAAATCGGGGCGTTCGACTACAGGACGTCGGCGCGGCCACTTGCCACCCGTCTGTCCTAAGGCTCAGCAGGCGCCCACCCACTCCTCTGTGCCGTCGGAGAAGGTCTGGTGCTTCCAGATCGGGACCTCGTGCTTGAGGTCGTCGATGAGCTTGCGGCAGGCCTCGAAGGCCTCGCCGCGGTGGGGGCAGGAGACCGCGACGACGACCGCGAGGTCGCCGACCTGCAGATCGCCCACCCGGTGGACGGCCGCCAGCGCACGGACCGGGTAGTCGGCGACGACCTTCTCGGCGACCCGGCGCAGCTCGGCCTCGGCGGACGGGTGGCAGGAGTACCCGAGCGCGTCGACGTCCGCGCCACCGTCGTGGTTGCGCACGGTGCCCACGAAGAGGGTCGTGCCCCCGGCAGCGTCGTCGCCGACGGCCCGGAAGACCTCGTCGATCGACAGCGGGGTGTCACGGATCGCGAGCAGCTTGATCGGGTCGGCTGCGACCTGCTCGCCGGGGTGGTCATGGGTGCGTGCCATGCGCCCATGGTGCCGCACCGCACTGACAGGTGGAATAGCGTTTTCGACCGGTGGACCCGACCCTCCGTAGGAGGGTCCTACAGGACCCCCGGTCTACATGCCGCGCCGCTTCCGCATCTGGCGCACCAGCGCCGCCGTGCCGAGCAGTGCCACCGTCGCGCCCGCCGCGCCCGCCGCCGTCGCGTCCTTGCGGCCGAGCCGGCGGCCCGCGACCGTGTGCCGGCCCTCGACCTCCTCCAGGAGCGCGGCGAGCACCTCCTCGTTGGTCCACTGCGGCCGCCAGCCCGCGTCGTGCAGCCGTCCGACGCTGACCACCCAGGGGTGCATCGTGTACGCCAGGTCGCCCGCCGGGGACGGTGTGAGCCCGATCCGGTGCAGCCGGGCCGCCGCGCCGAGGGCGACCGCGGAGGGCAGCTCCATGCGCCGGATCCCGGACAGCTCCTCGACCTCCTCCTGCTCGAGCCAGCCGTCGCAGCCGACCGCGAACTCCCCGTCGACCTTCTCCAGGGCCGCGTACTCCAGCGCGCTGACCAGGTCGTCGACGTGGCAGAACTGCCAGGTGGGGCGGGAGCCGGCGACGACGAGCAGCCGCGGCGACTCGAAGTAGCGGGTCAGGGCCGTGTCCGTACCGCCGACCAGGACCGCGGGCCTGACCACGGTGACGTGCAGGCCGGGGTGGGCGCGGGGCGCGCGGCGGCCGAGCCGCTCGATCTCCAGCAGGTCGCCGACGCCGGTGGCCTCCGCGGTCGCCCGCAGTTCGGCGTCCTCGGAGAGCGGGATGTCGTTGTCGGGCAGCGCGCCGTAGACCATCGCGGAGGTGCAGAGCACCACCCGGTGCACCCCGGCCGCCGCGGCGGCGGTGAGGACGGTCTGCGCGCCGCGCACGTTGTAGGCCGTTCGGGCGGCGGCGTCCGACTCCAGGTCGAGGTCGACGGCGAGGTGCACGACCACGTCGGCGCCCCGCAGCTTCTCGGCGATCGCCGGGTCGCGGACGTCGAGGATGTGCCACTGCGCCTCCGAGACCTCGCCGCGGCGCTCGTCGATCGCGATGACCTGCTTGATCTCCTCGGACGCCGCGAGGCGCCTGGTCAGCAGGTCACCGACGCCGGAGGCGGCGCCGGTGACCGCGACCACGGGGCCGCGCCCGGCTGACCGGGTTGAGATGTTTCGCGCTGCGCGAACCTGAGGATCTGGGGAACTCACCGGGCGTCTCCAGCGGTTGTCTTCAGTACGTACCCGAATGACGCGTACGTACCAGGTGGCGTCCATCCTGCCGCAGGCCACGGCCCGGCGGAGCACCGAGCCCATATCCGGCCCGGATGTCTACGCTGGTGGTGTGTAGCGGGCAGTCGCCGTCGGCAGGAAGCCGGCGGCCCTACGAGCCGAGGAAACCTGTGAGTGACACCCCATTCGGATTCGGCCTTCCGCCGGAGGAGCCGGAGAACGGCGACGAGGGCAAGAAGAAGGACCCCGCCGGAGGTGGCCAGGGGTCCGGTGGCCAGGGCGGCAACCCGTTCGGCGCCAATCCGTTCGGCTTCGGCGGTCTGCCGGGCATGGGCGGCCCCGGCGGTGCGGACAATCCCTTCGCCGCGATGTTCGGCTCGCTGAACCCCAACGATCTGGGCGCGGCCTTCCAGCAGCTCGGCCAGATGCTCTCCTACGAGGGCGGTCCCGTGAACTGGGACATGGCCAAGCAGATCGCCCGCCAGGTGGTCGCGCAGGGCACGTCCGACGGCACCAAGGACGCCAGTGTGGGTCCGGCGGAGAAGGCCGCGGTCGAGGAGGCCGTGCGCCTGGCCGACCTGTGGCTGGACGGCGTGACCTCGCTGCCCTCCGGGGCGAGCACCGCCGTGGCGTGGAGTCGCGCGGAGTGGGTCGAGGCGACGCTGCCGGCCTGGCAGCAGCTGGTCGACCCGGTCGCCGAGCGGGTGGGCGCGGCGATGGGCGACGTGCTGCCCGAGGAGATGCAGGCCATGGCGGGCCCGCTGATCGGCATGATGCGCTCCATGGGTGGTGCCATGTTCGGTCAGCAGATCGGGCAGGCCGTCGGCGCGCTCGCGGGCGAGGTCGTCGGTTCGACCGATGTCGGTCTGCCGCTCGGCCCGGCCGGCAAGGCGGCGCTGCTTCCGCTGAACATCGAGACCTTCGGCAAGGACCTGGGTGTCCCGAAGGACGAGGTGCGGCTGTACCTGGCCCTGCGCGAGGCCGCCCACCAGCGGCTCTTCGCCCATGTGCCGTGGCTGCGCTCGCATCTGTTCGGCGCGGTCGAGGGCTACGCCCGAGGGATCAAGGTCGACACCTCGAAGCTGGAGGAAGCGGTGGGTCAGCTCGACCCGACGCACCCGGAGCAGCTGCAGGAGGCGCTCCAGCAGGGCATGTTCCAGCCCGAGGACACGCCGGAGCAGAAGGCCGCTCTGGCCCGGCTCGAGACGGCGCTCGCGCTGGTCGAGGGCTGGGTGGACGCAGTGGTCCACGAGGCCGCGAAGTCCCGGCTGACCTCGGCGGACGCGCTGCGCGAGACGCTGCGCAGGCGCCGGGCGAGCGGCGGTCCCGCCGAGCAGACCTTCGCGACGCTGATCGGTCTCGAACTGCGTCCGCGCCGGCTGCGGGACGCCTCGCGGCTGTGGGCCTCGCTCACGGACGCGCGCGGTGTCGACGGCCGCGACGACCTGTGGGAGCACCCCGACATGCTGCCGACGGCGTCCGACCTGGACGACCCGGACGGCTTCGTCCACCGCGAGCACCTCGACTTCTCCGAGATCGACAAGATGCTCGGCGAGGCGGCCGGGGGAACGAAGCAGGACGGCGACGACGAGGGCAAGGACGACACCGCCAAGTGAGCCTGCACGACGACGCCGTTCTCGTACTGAAGGCGTACGAGTCGAACGGGGCGCAGGGAGAGTTGCGCCAGACGTATCTGGACCACCTCGCGGCGCACGAGGACGGGATGTGGAAGGCCTGCGAGGCCGGGCATCTGACGGCCAGTGCGCTGGTGGTGGATCCGCAGCGCGGGCGCGTTCTTCTCACGCTGCACAAGAAGCTCGGCATGTGGCTGCAGATGGGCGGCCACTGCGAGCCGGGTGACGGGACGCTGGCGGAGGCGGCGCTCCGGGAGGCGACGGAGGAGTCCGGCATCCCGGGCCTGACGCTGCTGCCGGGTGGCCCCGTGCGGCTCGACCGGCATCCGATCCCGGCGCCGTGCCACTGGCATCTGGACGTGCAGTACGCGGCGCTGGCACCGGCCGGCGCGGTGGAGGCGATCAGCGAGGAGTCGCTGGACCTGCGCTGGTTCGCGTACGACGAGGTGGCGGGCGTGGCCGACACCTCGGTGGTGCGGCTGATGGAGGGCACGCGGGCCCGGCTGGGCTGAGCACCGAACTTGTAAGGGGCGGTCGCCATGGGCGACCGCCCCTTACTTCTGGTCTTTCCCCGTACGTCAGTTCCAGGCGTTGTTCTGGTTCTGGGCGTGCGAGCCGTGCTGCCCGGCACCGAACTGGGCGGCGATGCCCTGCCCGATGGCCGCGTTCTGCGGCGGCATGACCTCGCTGGGCTGGACGAGGGCGAAGCCCTGTCCGAGGAAGCTGAGCTCCCAGCCCTCGCCCGTGTCGCCGCGGCGGCGGCGGATGCTGGAGTTCGTCGTCTGCGCCTGCATCTGCACCCGCAGCCCGGTGGACCAGGCGACGATCGCGTCCGCGTCGACGTTGACGTACTTGTCCGGGGTGACGTGCATCATCAGCGGCTGACCGGAGGTCATCAGGGCGACCTTGCCGCGACCGGAGATGTTGAGCTGGTACTTGCCGGAGCCGGAGATGCCGTACTGGCTGTCCACGGCGATGACCTCGGTGTGCAGGGTCGAGTCCAGCGCCAGGACGTAGGCGCTGTCGACGGTCATGCCCTCCTGCTCGACCTCCACGACGTGGATGTACTGGGCGAGGTTGGCGAAGTAGACCGTGCCCTGGCCGGAGCAGCGCATGAGGTCGAGACCCTCACCGGTCCGGGCCTGGGCGCGGCGCTGGCTGGGCGTCTGGTACTCGCCGTCGAAGTCGACGAGGCCCTGGTACGCGACCATGGCGCCCTTGCGGGCGAGGATGTCGTCCGAGCCGTTCAGGGCGACCCGCAGCATCTGCGGGTTCTGGATGACGTACCGTTCCTGGCTCTGCTGCTCGGCGTAGTTGAAAAGCGGGCTCTGCATGGTGTGTTCTCGCTCCCCCTCAGCCCCGGATCCGCAGGCGGTCGGTGCTGTCCTCGCTCGGCTGTACGACGACGATGCCCTGGCCGGAGAAGGCCATCTGGTACGCCTCGCCGCTGCCCCGCCCGATCAGGGAGGAGGCCTTGAAGCTGCGCTTGCCCTTGACCTTGAGCGCCGGCGACCAGGCGACGAGCGCGTCGGGGTCGACGTACGTCTCGTCCTCGCCGCGGCCGCAGTCGACGACGATCGGCGTGCCGCGCGAGGTCAGGGCGACCCAGCCGGTGCCGGCGATCTCGACGTTGAACAGGCCCTGACCGGCGAACTTGGCGAGGCCCTTGACCTTCTCGACGCCCCACTGGAGGTGGGCGTCGAAGGCCAGCAGGTTGGTGCCGTTGACCGACAGCGAGTCGTTGTTGAGGTTGATCACGACGACGTCCGCGCCGTAGTCGGCGAGGTAGAGCAGGCCGTCGCCGGAGCACTTCATGATGGGCGCGCCCTCGCCGGTGACCCACTGCTGGGCGACCTGACGGGCGGCCGGCGGGTTGGGCTCGTAGGTGACGAAGCCCTCGTAGGCGACCATCGAGCCGGTGCGCGCGTAGAGGTCCTGGCCGGAGGCCATGGCGACCTTGAGCATCGTGCGGCCGTGGTTCTCCATCCGGGCCGCCATCGGGGTCGGGGCGAAGCCCGCGAGTTGCTGGTTCATTCTTCGGGCTCCCTCAGACCTCGTACGGCTGGACGACGATGAAGTTGCCGGGGGCGCCCCGGAACTGGAGGTTGACCGTCTCACCGCTGTGTCCGGGGTACGCGTTGCGGCGCAGTCGGACCTGGCTTGAGAGGATCACCTGCGAGGCGGACGACCAGGCGACGACGGCGTTGCAGTCGGCGAAGGTGGTCGGCGTGACGGGCAGGACGACCGGGATGCCGTGCGTCTTGACGACGACCGTGCCGGTGCCCTGGAACTGCATGGTGAACAGGGCGCCGCCGGGGATGCCGTGGCCCTCGATCCTCCGTACTTCGTACTGAAGGGACTCGTCGAAGGCGAGCACGTTCTCGGCGGAGACGCAGATGCCGTCGCCCTGGAGCTCGATCGAGTGGAGGTGGGCGCCTTCCTCGGCGAGGAAGACCTGGCCGCGGCCGGTGCAGCGCATCAGCTGCATCTCCTGGCCGGTGGCGTTGCCGACGATACGGCCGGTGAAGCCGGCGCCCTTGTGGCTGAAGTCGACCTTGCCCTGGTACATGACCATGCTGCCCTGGCGGGCGAGGACGGGCACGCCGCCCATCTGCAGGTCGACCCGCATGAGCTGCTGGTTCTGCGGGGTCCAGCGGGCGCCGGTCGCGGTCTCCTTGTACGGCTGGAGCGCGGCGGCGAGCCCGGCGCCGGTGGCCGGAGCGCCCTGGGGGGCGCCCATCTGGCCCGGGGGCATGCCCGGAGGCATGCCCTGGGGCGCGCCGGGGGGCTGCTGGCCGAACTGGGGCTGCCCGTACGGGGCCGGGGCCGGCTGACCGTACGCGGGCTGGCCGTACGGCGGCTGGGCCTGGCCCGGGACCTGCCCGAACTGCGGCTGCTGCGGGGGCTGCTGCGGCTGGCCGTAGGGCGCCGGGGCCGGAGCGGGAGCCGGAGGCGCCATGGGCGCGGCCATGGTGGGCGCCGCGTGCACCGGCTGGACCGGGGCCTGCGGTGCGGGCGCCGGAGCGGGCGCGGCGGGCGCACCGAACGCGGGCGGTGCCGCGGCCTGCGGGGGCGGGGCGAAGCCTGGCGCTCCCTGCTGTGCCTGCGGGGCCTGGGTCGCGGGCTGTTCCTCGGCGACCTCGCCGCCGAAGTTCTTCAGCAGCGCGTCGAGGCCGCCGTCGAAGCCCTGTCCGATGGCCGCGAACCGCCAGACGTCCTTGAGGTAGAAGTCACCGAGCATCACGGCGCGCTCGGTGGAGAACTCGGCGCCCGTGAACGGGTAGCGGACGACCTCTTCCCCGCCCGCCACGATGCGGATGTAGCCGGGGCCGATCTGCGACATCTGGCCTGCGCCGTCGATGGTCGCGGTGAACGACAGCTTGTGGATGTTCGCCGGGATGCGGTCCAGCGTGACGCGGAAGGACTCGGTGTCGCCCGACTGCGCGCCGAGAAGCTGGATGGACTCCTCCGGCGACTTCGGCTGGTTGAAGAAGATGAAGTACCGGTCGTCCGAGAGCTGCTCGTTGGCGTCGAGGCCGAAGCAGCTGATGTCGAAGGTCAATCCGGGCGCGGCGATCTGCACGCCCACGTACAGATCGGTCCCCGGTGTCAGATCACTGATCTTGGCCTTGTGGCCGCGTTGGAATTCCCTGGCCATGCGTAACGACCGTCCCCCATCCCGAAATGTGAATGCGTCGCGCCAGGCTAACGGCTGCGGGTGACATTGAGCCAAGCTGGTACGCATTCGGTACAGGATTGACGAGTGGGGTGCTACTCGCCGCGTGCGGCGGGGAGATGCGGCAGACGGTCCGCGGCGACCACACCCTCGAGGTACCCGCGGGCCCGTTCGGTGCGCGGGTACGCCTCCAGGAGCCGCCAGAACCTGGGGCCGTGCCCCGGCACCAGGAGATGGGCGAGCTCGTGGACGAGGACGTAGTCGACGACGTACTCGGGCATTCCCTGGAGCCGGTGCGAGAGGCGGATGCTGCCCTCCGACGGAGTGCACGAGCCCCAGCGGGTGTTCTGGTTGGTCACCCAGCGCACGGAAGTCGGCCGCGCCCGGCCGCCGAAGTACTGCTCCGACAACCGCTCGGCGCGCTCGGTGAGTTCGCTGTCGCCGAGGAGCCGCTTGCTCTCCTGGGCGGCCAGTTTGTCCAGCATGACCGTCACCCAGCGCTGCTCCTCCGCCTCGGACATCCGGGCCGGGATGAGCACGATGGTCCGGTCGCCCTCGCGGTAGGCGGAGACGGTTCTGCTCCGCCGGGAGCTTCTGCGGACCTCGACCGCACTCGTCCCCGAACCGCGGGGCGGTTTGCTTGTCACGCTGCGCTGTGGGTCGGCGGGCACGGGCCCGACGTTACCCGCTGTCAGCACGGGAAGTCCCGCCTCCGGGACGGTTCGGCCGTGATCCCGTCACACCGTGCACCATTTGAATGATTAATACCCCACCCCTGTGGACAACTTTCCGCGCCCGCGTCGGCTCCCGGGCAATCTGACAACGGCCGGAGGGGAACGGCCGTGCGCGAAGAAGACGGAAGAAGACGACCGATCAAGATCACGGGGGCGGAAATGCATCCGATGCTGAAACCGGCGCTGCGGCGCGCCTGGCTGAATCTGCAGAGCGTGCAGTTCGGGGCCACTCCTGCGCATGCGGTGGTGGTGGGCCCGGTCGACACGGCCACCGGCAGCCTGCTGGGTCTGCTCGACGGCACCCATGGCCTCGAACGGCTGCGGGGCGAGGCCCGTGCGCTGGGGCTTCCGGACGGTCTGCTCGAGCGACTGCTGGGCCGGCTGGCGGAGGCGGGGCTGATCGCGGACGGCTCGGCCGGACGCCCCGGGAAGGCCGGTGCCGACACGCCCGGGGAGAGCGCGCTCGATCCGCTCCGCGCCGATCTCGCCTCACTCTCCGTGATCCACCGGGAACCTGACGGGGCGTTGCGTCGGCTGGCCGCCCGGCGCGCTCTGCGCGTCCAGGTCCGGGGCGCGGGGCGGGTCGGCTCGGCGGTCGCCGCCCTGCTCTCGGCGTCCGGAGTGGGTCGGGTGGAGGTGCTGGACTCCGGTGCGGTGGAGCCGTGGGAGGTGTCGCCCGGCGGGCTGCCGGCCGAGGCGGTGGGCGAACGGCGAGCCGTGGCGGCACGCGGACTCGTCGGCCGGTCGGCCCCGGGCGGGCGCGCTCCACGGGCGGCACGGCGCGGCCCGGGTGAGAGCGGGCACGAGCCCGGACTCTCACTCGTCGTGGTGACACCGAGGGACGGCCTCGCCGCCTACGTCCCCGATCCGATCCCCGCCGGGAACTGGATCACCACGGGCACTCCCCATCTCTACGCGGGGGTGCTGGAGGCCACCGGGGTCGTCGGACCGCTGGTGCTGCCGGGCGGGACGGCCTGCGCGGGGTGCATACAGGAGACGCGGACGGACCGGGAGCCGATGTGGCCCCGGAAGCTGGCGCAGTGGCGCTCGGGCGCGCCCCCCGCCGTCCCGGCCTGTGATCTTGGTCTCGCGACGGCGGTGGCCGGGTTGGCCGCGGCCCATGCGCTGGCCTTCCTGGACGGCGAGTTGCCCGCCAGTGCGGGGGCCCGCTTCGAGGCCTCGCTGCCGCTGCTGGAGTGGCGGGCGGAGCGGATGAGGCCACACCCGGCGTGTCCGTGCGGCGCGCGACCTCACGCAGAAGGGGAGCATGACTCAGAGGCCCCGACCCCGCACGACACAATGGCGGGGTAACGGCCCTGTGCGGCACGGCAGTCTGGGATTTGGAGGGGCATATGTCTGATCTTCCCCGGAAGGCGGTCACCCGGACCGCCAGGTTGGCCGCGTTGCCCCTGGGCTTCGCCGGACGGGCCACCTGGGGCCTGGGCAAGCGCATCGGCGGCAAGTCCGCCGAGATCGTCGCCCGCGAGCTGCAACAGCGCACGGCCGAGCAGCTGTTCAAGGTGCTCGGGGAACTCAAGGGCGGGGCGATGAAGTTCGGGCAGGCCATGTCCGTCTTCGAGTCGGCGCTGCCCGAGGAGGTGGCAGGCCCCTACCGGGCGGCGCTCACCAAGCTCCAGGAGGCGGCGCCCCCGATGCCGACGCGCACGGTGCACGGGGTGCTTCAGGAGCGGCTCGGCGAGGAGTGGCGCGAGCTGTTCCTGGAGTTCGAGGACAAGCCCGCGGCGGCGGCCTCCATCGGCCAGGTGCACCGGGCGGTGTGGCACGACGGCCGCGAGGTCGCGGTGAAGGTGCAGTACCCGGGGGCGGGCGAGGCGCTCCTGTCGGATCTGACGCAGCTCAGCCGGTTCGCCCGGCTGCTCGGCCCGCTGATTCCCGGCATGGACATCAAGCCGCTGATCACCGAGTTGCGCGACCGCGTCTCGGAGGAGCTGGACTACGGCCTGGAGGCCCAGGCCCAGCGCGAGCACGCCGAGGAGTTCGCGGACGATCCCGATGTGCTGGTGCCGCAGGTCGTGCACCAGTGCGAGCAGGTGCTGGTGACGGAGTGGATCGACGGGATCCCGCTGTCCGAGGTGATCGCGGACGGCACCGAGGAGCAGCGGAACCGGGCGGGCCAGCTCCTTGCGCGCTTCCTCTTCTCCGGCCCGGCGCGCACGGGACTGCTCCACGCCGATCCGCACCCGGGCAACTTCCGGCTGCTGCCGGGCGATGACGACGAGGAGGGTCCGGAGAGCTGGCGGCTCGGAGTCCTGGACTTCGGCACCGTGGACCGGCTGCCGGGCGGGCTGCCGGAGACGATCGGCACCTGTCTGCGGCTGACCCTGGAGGGCGACGCCGAGACGGTCTACGAGCTGCTGCGCGAGGAGGGGTTCGTCAAGGACTCCATCGATCTCGACCCGGACGCGGTGCTCGAGTACCTGCTGCCGATCATCGAGCCCGCCGAGGCCGAGGCCTTCGGCTTCGCCCGGGGGTGGATGCGGACCCAGGCCGCCCGGATCGCCGACCCCCGCTCCCCCGCGCACCAGCTGGGCAAGCAGCTCAATCTGCCGCCCTCGTATCTGCTGATACACCGGGTGACCCTGAGCACGATCGGTGTGCTCTGTCAGCTGAACGCGACCGTCCGGCTCCGGGACGAACTGGAGGAGTGGCTGCCGGGCTTCGTCGCCGCGGACGGCGCGGAGTGAGGGGACGAGGGCGCCGTCACCACCAGGAGGAGTCGAGGCGGCCCTCGATGGACCGGATGTTCTCGCGGGCGCAGGACTCGCAGAGGTAGCGGCGGGCGCCGTTCTCGATCGAGCAGGTCCACGTCACCGGGAGCTCCTCGGCGGTCCTGCCGCAGCGGGCGCAGACGATGGGCTCCTCGGGGGGCCGGGCGTCGTTCACCCCCCTGACGATAGTCCCGCCGCGCCCGGGCCGCGCCGCAACGCACCGCGGGGGCCGGTCCGTTCGGACCGGCCCCCGCGGGGTCGTTCAGGTCAGTGCATGACGGCCATGGCCAGCGCGCGGCGGGCGCGCAGGGACACGCGCTCGGCGCGCCGCTGCATCCGCCGGGCGGCGACCAGGCGCACGGCCTGGCGTTCCGCGTCGGCTTCCCGTCGGCGGTCGTGCATATGAGCACGTGCCAGGGCTTCTGGGATGAGTTGCATCTCACGGGTCCTGTTCTGACGCGAGGCGTTCGCGCCGGTGATGGAAACGTCTGGGGTCGCGGAGCCTGAGGGCTCGCTCGTGGAAGAGGTCATCGGGGCCTGCTTCTGGGGATCGTGCGTGAGGGGTCGGTCGATGGTTCCGGTGACGTTCATGCCGCGACCGGGTTCTTGCGCGGGCGACCACGCGGCCGCTTGCGGGCGACGACCACGCCCTGGACGAACAGCTCGCCGCCCCAGACGCCCCACGGCTCACGCCGCTCCTGTGCACCGGCGAGGCAGGCAGCCATCAGCGGGCAGGTACGGCAGAGGGACTTGGCGTACTCGACATCGGCCGGGGACTCGGCGAAGAAGACCTCCGGGTCGTACGAGCGGCAGGGGACGGGTACGCCGAGGTTCTCGATGGCGTCGTCGAGCGCGGTGAGCGTGGTGAGGGGGGTCAAGGTGGAGTCCTCCGTGAGGCCGGGCGGCGGGATCGTTTCGGAAGGCGGTACGGACGGGGCGTGCGCTTCGAGTTGCACGGTGGTTATTCCTCGTCTGGTCGTTCCGGCTGTTGGCCGGGGTTTCGGCTGGTACCGGGTGTTGCTGGTCCCGAGGCCCCTTCGCTCCGTCATCCCCGTTCGGGGACAAACAGAAGGGCCGCGGATCCCGGGTGGGGTTCCGCGGCCCTGAAGGCGCCGGCCTGATCAGATCAGGCTGGATCACTCCAGGGTTCGAGCCCACGGAAGGCCCACATCGTGTGGTGCTGCGTCGTCTGCTGCTTGGTTTCGGCACCGGTCGCCGCGAAGCCATAGGCCGTGGCCTTGACTGCTGCTACTCCTGCTTCCAGTGCCTTGGTCGGTCGCTCATTGCGCTCCATGACGGGAAGACCCGCCAGGTCGGCAGCCGGCCGCAGGGCGACGCCGGCCATACCGGCGCCGGACAGACCGGTGCCAGGAAGACCGCTGCCAATGAACGCCGAGCCGGAGAGGCCGAGCGAGCAGGCGGAGACGACCGAGCGATCGGTCATTTTGTCGGTGCTGACGAAGCTGACGTTGATGCTGCTGATGTTGCTGATCACTGGAATCGCCTCCTCTCGGCGTCTCGGAGGGCTCGGGGTGAGCCGGACCCTCATGTTCATTTGGACAAGTACAGCACGAAGACAGGGCTTCTTAGAAGCCGCTGTTTCCGTGGTTAAGAACCTATGGGGCTTGACGGGGGGTGCGCAAACTATTTTTTCGACGAGTTTTCGTCAGTCCTCCTCGTCGTCTCCTCCAGGCTCCCCACCCGGCTCTACGCCCGGCTCTTCGCCCGCGCAGATGGCGAGGACGTCGGCGCCGAAGCGGCCGAGCTTACGGGCTCCGACCCCGGAGATGCCGACGAGTTCCCCGTCGCCGGACGGCACGCGCTCGGCGATCGCCATCAGCGTCTTGTCGGTGAACACGCAGTACGCGGGCTGCCCGAGCTGCTTGGCCTGCTCGGAGCGCCACTCGCGCAGCCTCTCGTAGAGCGCCTCGTCCATGTCGGACGGGCAGTCCTCGCAGCGCATCAGCTTCATCTCACCGGCTTCGGTGAGCGTGGCCCCGCAGACCCGGCAGCGCACCGGACCGCGGTGCTTGCGCCGGCCGCCACCGCCGACGCCGCGCTCGACGGAGCCACCGCCGCCCGCCCCGCTCGCGCCGAGGGCGCCGGATCCGGGGCGCAGCCCCTTGAGGAAGCGGGTGGGACGCCGGGAGGCGCGGCCGCCCGGGGAGCGGGAGAGCGCCCAGGAGAGCGAGAGGTGGAGCCGGGCGCGGGTGACCCCGACGTACAGCAGGCGCCGCTCCTCCTCGACCTGCTCGTCGGTCTTGGCGTAGGTGATCGGCATCATGCCCTCGGTGAGGCCGACCAGGAAGACGGCGTCCCACTCCAGGCCCTTGGCCGCGTGCAGGGAGGCGAGGGTGACGCCCTGGACGGTCGGGGCGTGCTGGGCGGCGGCCCGCTCGTCGAGCTCGGCGACCAGGTCGGAGAGGCCGGCACCGGGCTTGGCCCGGGCGAAGTCCTCGGCGAGGCGGACCAGCGCGGCGAGGGACTCCCAGCGGTCGCGGACGGCGCCCGAGCCGGCGGGCGGCTCGGTGGTCCAGCCCTTGGTGGAGAGCACGGCGCGGACCTGGGCGGGCAGGTCGTCGACATCGTCGAGCAGGGAGTCGTTCCCCCCGGCGCGGGCGGCGCCGCGCAGGGCGATGCCGGCCTCCCGTACCTCCTGGCGCTCGAAGAAGCGCTCGGCGCCTCGCAGCTGGTAGGGCACACCGGCATCGGCGAGGGCCTGCTCGTAGACCTCGGACTGGGCGTTGATCCGGTAGAGCACGGCGATCTCGCCGGCCGGGACGCCGGCGGCGATCAGGTCGCGGATGCGGCGGGCGGTGCCCTCGGCCTCGGCGGGCTCGTCGGCGTACTCGCTGTAGGCGGGCTCGGGGCCCGGGTCGCGCTGGGAGATCAGCTCCAGGCGGTGCTCGGCGGCCCGGCCGCGGGCCTGGCTGAGCAGTCCGTTGGCGAGGTGGACGACCTGGGGGGTGGAGCGGTAGTCGCGGACGAGCTTGACCACCGTGGCGTTCGGGTGCCGCGTGCGGAAGTTCAGCAGGTGGTCGGGGGTGGCGCCGGTGAAGGAGTAGATCGTCTGGCTGGCGTCGCCGACGACGCAGAGGCTGTCGCGGTCGCCGAGCCAGAGATCGAGGAGCCGCTGCTGGAGCGGGGAGACGTCCTGGTACTCGTCCACCACGAAGTGCTGGTACTGGCGGCGGATCTGGTCGGCGATGTCGTGCCGGTCCTGGAGGATGCCCACCGTGAGCAGCAGCACGTCCTCGAAGTCGATCACCGAGCGGTCGCGCTTGAGCTGCTCGTACATCGCGTAGATCTGGCCGATCTCGGCCGGATCGCGGGGGGCGTCCCTGACGGACTTGGCGACGACCGCCGGATAGTCGGCGGGGACGGTCTGGGTGACCTTGGCCCACTCGATCTCGCCGGTGACGTCCCGCAGCTCGTTGCGGTCGAGCCGGACGCGGCAGCGCGCGGCGGCCTCGGCGACGAGCTGGATCTTGCGCTCCAGGAGCCGGGGAAGATCGCCACCGACGACTTTCGGCCAGAAGTACTGGAGCTGACGGAGGGCCGCGGAGTGGAAGGTACGGGCCTGGACACCGCCCGCGCCGAGCTCCCGCAGACGGCCGCGCATCTCTCCGGCGGCCCGGTTGGTGAACGTGACGGCGAGGACGCTGCCGGGCTGGAGTATGCCCGCCCGCACTCCGTACGCGATGCGGTGCGTGATGGCCCGCGTCTTGCCCGTGCCGGCTCCCGCCAGCACGCACACCGGCCCGTGCAGGGCGAGGGCGACCTCGCGCTGCTCGGGGTCGAGCCCGTCGAGCACCGCGTCGGCCGACTCGGGGACCTGCGGGAAGAGAGTGGAGTGCGTTGCTGCTGTCACCCCGCCATGCTGCCAGGTTCACGGGGGTCGGTGCGGCGGCTTGTCCACAGGGCGGGGCCCCCGGTCATACGAATACGGGAATGGTGGCGGCGGCGCGTACGTTCTCTCCCTCGGCACCCATCCGCGAACAGAGGAGCGCCAGGTCATGCAGGGCACTGTGACGATGTACAGCACCACGTGGTGCGGCTACTGCCGTCGGCTGAAGAGCCAGATGGACCGCGAGGGCATCGCGTACACGGAGATCAACATCGAGCAGGACCCGGAGTCGGCCGCGTTCGTGGAGAAGGCCAACGGGGGCAACCAGACCGTGCCGACCGTGCTCTTCGCCGACGGCACGACGCTGACGAACCCGTCGCTCGCCCAGGTCAAGCAGAAGGTCGGCGTCTGAGGACGCCTGGCCGAAAACAGCCCCCGTCCGGCGATGCCGGGCGGGGGCTGTTCCGTGCTGCTGCGTGGCTGGTCCGTGTCAGACGACGTCGCCCGGCTTCGGCAGCGGCTTGCCGTACCAGAGCTCGATCAGCCGGGAGGCGATCGAGATGCCGTACGGGGGCAGCACCTCGCCCGACTCGAACGCGGCGGCCAGCTCCTCGCGGGAGAACCAGCGCGCCTCGTGGATCTCCTCACCGTCCACGTTTATCTCCGAGGAGGTGGCGTGCGCGACGAAGCCCAGCATCAGGCTGGAGGGGAAGGGCCAGGGCTGGCTGGCGACGTACTCGACCTCGCCGACCGTGACACCGGCCTCCTCGAAGACCTCGCGGACCACCGCCTGCTCGATCGACTCACCGGGCTCGACGAAGCCGGCCAGGGTCGAGAAGCGGCCCTCGGGCCAGTGGACCTGCCGGCCGAGCAGGATGCGGTCCTCCTCGTCCGTGACGGCCATGATGACCGCCGGGTCGGTCCGCGGGTAGTGCTCGGCGCCACACGCCTGGCAGCGGCGGATGTGGCCGGCCGCCGCGATCACCGTGCGCTCGCCGCAGCGGGAACAGAAGCGGTGCAGCCGCTGCCAGTTCTCCAGGGCGACCGCGTGCACCATGAGGCCCGCGTCCCGGGGCGAGAGCAACAGGCCCGCCTCGCGCAGCCCCGCCGGCCGGGCCGACTGGTCCATGCGGCCGGGCAGCGCATCCTTCTGGAGGGCGAAGTAGGAGACACCGTCGGCGTCCGTGCCCAGGAAGTAGCGGTGGGTCTCGGTGACCGGGGCCTCGAAGGCCGGGGTCATCACGAGTTCGGTCCGGCCGTCAGCGGTGTCGTCGATCAGCACCTGACCTCCGGAGACCACGAACACGCGGGTCGTGGGGTGGCTCCAGGCCGCCGCGAGCCAGGCCTCGTCGAGACGGTGGTGGGCGGCCCGGTCGATACCGCTCGGGGCGGTGAGCGAGATCGGCCGGTCCGCGAACTGGCTGTTCAAGGTGGACACAGGTACTTCCAACTCCCCCGGATCGTTGTGTGGGTTCATCGCGCTGCTGCGTGGAGGGCGGCGGGCAGGTCGCTCCACAGATGGGCGGTGGTCTCGACGCCCTTGAGGAGGAGATCGAGCTCGATCTTCTCGTTGGGGGCGTGCCAGCCGTCGGAAGGCACCGAGATGCCGAGGAACAGCACCGGTGCGCCCAGGACGTCCTGGAGGTCGGCGGCGGGGCCCGAGCCGCCCTCACGGGTGTAGCGGACCGTGGCGCCGTCGAAGGCGCGGCTCATCGCCCCCGCGACCGCCTTGAGGGCCGGGTGGTCGAGCGGGGTGAGGCAGGGCCGGGTCGGGGCGCCGAAGACGATCTCGTACCGGATGCCCGCCGGGACCCTGGCCGCGAGCCAGTCCCGTACAGCGAGTTCGATCTTGCCCGGGTCCTGTCCCGCCACCAGCCGGAAGGAGAGCTTCAGCTGGGCGGAGGCGGGGACGATCGTCTTGCCCCCGGGGCCCTGGTAGCCGCCGCCGATCCCGTTGACCTCGGCGGTCGGGCGGGCCCAGACGCGCTCGAGGGTGGAGAAGCCGGCCTCGCCGAGAGTGCCGTGGGACTTCGCGGTGCTCAGCCAGGCCGCCTCGTCGAAGGGCAGCTCGGCGATGAGGGCGCGCTCGGCGTCGGAGAGCTCGGTGACGCCCTCGTAGAAACCGGGGATGGCGACGTGCTCGTTCTCGTCGTGCAGGGCGGCGACCAGACGACCGGCGACGGTGGCCGGATTGGGCACGGCGCCGCCGAAGGAACCGGAGTGGATGTCCTGGTCGGGGCCGTACAGCTCGATCTCGCAGTCCGCCACGCCGCGCATGCCCGTGCAGACCGTCGGAGTGTGCTCGGACCACATGCCGGTGTCGGAGACGATCACGGCGTCGGCGGCGAGCCGGTCCGCGTGGGCCTCGACGAGGGCCCGGAAGTGCGCGGATCCGGACTCCTCCTCGCCCTCGACGATCAGCTTGAGGTTGACCGCGGGCGCGGAGCGTCCCGTCGCGGCGAGGTGGGCGCGGACACCGAGGGTGTGGAAGAACACCTGGCCCTTGTCGTCGGCGGCACCGCGCGCGTACATCCGGCCGTCGGTGACCTGCGGCTCGAACGGGTCCGTGTGCCAGCCGTCCTCGCGGGCGGCGGGCTGGACGTCGTGGTGGCCGTAGACGAGCACGGTCGGGGCGTCCGGGTCGCCGGACGGCCACTCGGCGAACACCGCGGGCGCGCCGTCCGTCTCCCAGATCTCGACCGTCGTGAACCCCGTGTCGGACAGCTTGTCGGCGAGCCACCGGGCACTGCGCCGTACGTCCTCCGCGTGGGCGGGCTGCGCCGACACGGAGGGGATGCGCAGCCACTGGGCGAGGTCGCCGAGGAAGGCGGCGCGGTGCTGCTCGATGTACGTGCGCACGGCCTGGGTACGTACGGTCTGGACGGCGTTGTCCGGGGTCTCGCTCATGCTCCTGAGCCTATCCGGCGTCCGGAGTGCCTCCGCCCAGCAGGATCCCCTCCAGCTCGGCACGGCCGGGGAGGGCCCGGGGACGTACGACGTCACCCGTGCGGACGTAGACGAAGGCGGCCGCGACCTCGTCGGGGTCGAGGCCGTGCTGCTCGGCCCAGGCGAGGCGGTAGATCGCGAGCTGGAGGGGGTCGGCGGTGCGCAGGTGGCTGGTCTTCCAGTCGACGATCTCGTACGCGCCGGTGTCCGGGTCCCGGTAGACGGCGTCGATCCTGCCGCGGACGACCCGCCCCGCGAGCGAGAGGTGGACGGGGACCTCGACCCGGTACGGGGTGCGGTGGGCGTACGGGGTGAGGGCGAAGGCGTCCTTGAGCGCGTCGAGGTCACGCTCGTCGACGATCTCCGGTTCGCCGACGAAGTCCTCGCCACCGGGGAGCTCGTCGGGTCCGAGCATGGGGAGCGGCAGCTCCTCGAACCGTGACTCCACCCACGCGTGGAACCGGGTGCCGCGCCGGGCGGCGGGCTGCGGGGGGCGGGGCATGGGACGGGCCAGGTCCTTGGCGAAGCCGTCGGGGTCGGCGGCGAGGCGGAGGACCTGGGAGGCGGAGAGGTAGGCGGGCAGGAGGACGTCGCGGGTGGTGGCGCGGGCGCGACGGAGTTCGGTGGTGAGGGTGGTGAGGTCGCGGTCCCAGGAGGCGAGGGTTTTTTGATCTTCCAAGGTGAGCACCCGCTCGGGGGCCCGGGGGGCGGGGATCTCGTCAGCCAGGGGCTCGTCGTCCCAGAAGGGGTCCTCTTCCCACGGAGGTTCCTCGTCGGGCCAGAGGTCCTCGGGGTCCTGGGGTGCGATCCCTTGCGCGGGCAGCGCGTCCGTGGCGTTGTGCCCACCCTCCCCCAGACTTCGTCCGGGGGGACCCCCATCGCCCTGCGGGACGATTGCCCACAACTGGGACCGGACTTGCTCCGCCGCCTTCCTGCGGCGCTGAAGGGACGTCTCGTCCAGGGGGAGCGGCCAGGCTCGGTCCTGGGTGGGGTCCTGGAGGGACGGGTTCTCCGCGTCCTTCTCCGGTTCGTCGGCCCATGCCTCGATCTCGCCGTAGCCCGTCGCGCAGTGGTCGTACAGCGCGTGGAGGAACGCCGAGGGGCCGCGGGGCTTCTTCTGGGCCGGGCCCCACCAGTGGGCGGAGCCCAGGAGGAGGGAGCGGGGGCGGGTGAAGGTCACGTAGCCGAGGCGGAGCTCCTCCGTGTGCTGGTGGTCGCGCATCGCCTCCTTGAAGTTCTTCAAGGACGCGGCGTCCCAGGTGTCGATCCCCGGCAGCGTCGCCGCGTCGCCGCGCAGCGCGTGCGGCAGTACCTGGGGCTGGGAGGTCCACGACTCGCGGGACCTGGTGCTCGGGAACTGCGCGGCGACGAGCCCGGGCACCGCCACGACGTCCCACTCAAGGCCCTTGGACTTGTGGGCGGTCAGGACCTTGACCGTGTTCTCGCCGCCCGGGAGCGCGTTGTCGAGGCCCTTCTCGTACTGAGCGGCCGTGCGCAGGAAGCCGAGGAAGGCCAGCAGGGTCGCCTCGCCGTCCAGGGAGGCGAAGCCGGCCGCGATGTCGAGGAAGTTCGACAGCGTCTCGCGGCGCCGGGCGGCGAGCGCGTGCGGGGAGGCGGAGAGTTCGACCTCGAGGCCGGTCGTGGAGAGGACGCGGTGCAGGACGTCCATCAGCGGGTCGGCGAGCGAGGAGCGCAGGCTGCGCAGCTCGGCGGCGAGCCGGGCGAAGCGGACCCGGGCCTCGGCGGAGAACGGCAGGCCGTCGTCCTCGCCGCCGGAGTCGAGGAACGTGTCGAGCGCGTCGGCCAGCGAGATGACCTCGGCCGGGTCGACGCCCTCGACCGCCGCCGCGAGCCGCTGGTCGGCGTCGGCGTCGCCGCCCCGCTCCCGGTGGACGAGCAGCCGGGCGCGGCGGCCCAGGAGGGCCAGGTCGCGTGGGCCGATGCGCCAGCGGGGTCCGGTCAGGAGGCGGACCAGAGCGGCGTTGGCGCCCGGGTCCTGGAGGACCTCGCAGACCGCGACCAGGTCGGCGATCTCGGGCAGGTGCAGGAGCCCCGAGAGGCCGACGACCTCGACGGGCACGTCACGGGCGACAAGGGCGGCCTGGATGGCGGGGAAGTCGGTCGCCGTCCGGCACAGGACCGCGATCTCGCCGGGCTCCTTGCCCGTGCGGACCAGGTGGGCGAGGGAGTCGGCGAGCCAGTCGATCTCCTCGGCGTGGGTGGGGAGGAGCGCGATCCGCACCGAGCCGTCCCGCTCCGCGCCCGGCGCCGGGCGCAGCGCCTCCACGCCCGCGTGCATGGCCCGCAGGGGCGTGGCGAGCCCGTTGGCCAGGTCGAGGAGGCGGCCGCCGCTGCGGCGGTTCTCGGAGAGCGCGTAACGGGTGGCGGGGCTGCCGTCCTCGTACGGGAAGTGGGTGGGGAAGTCGTCCAGGTTGGCGACGGACGCGCCGCGCCAGCCGTAGATCGCCTGGCAGGGGTCGCCGACCGCGGTGACGGCGTGTCCCGTACCCCCGCCGAACAGGCCGGAGAGGAGCAGGCGCTGGGCGACGGAGGTGTCCTGGTACTCGTCGAGCAGGACCACCCGGAACTCGTCGCGGAGGATGGCGCCGACCTCCGCGCGCGTGGTGGCGAGTTCGGCGGAGAGGGCGATCTGGTCGCCGAAGTCGAGCAGATCGCGGGAGCGCTTGGCCGCGCGGTAGCGGACGACGAGGTCGAGCAGTTCGCGGCGGGCCGCGGCCGTCTCGGGGACCTTGCGCAGATCGGCGTTGGAGAGCTTGGCGCGGGAGAGCGTGTCGAGGAGGTCGGAGTCGTACGCCTTCAGGTCCTCGGGCCGTACGAGATGTTCGGCGAGCTCCGCGTCGAGCGCGAGGAGGTCGCTGACCAGGGTCGGGAACGACTTGGTCAGGGCGGGGTACGGTCCGGGCGCCTCCCGCAGGACGCGTGCGGCGAGCTGGTAGCGGGTGGCGTCGGCGAGGAGGCGGGAGGTGGGCTCCAGGCCGATGCGCAGACCGTGGTCGGTCAGCAGCTGTCCGGCGAAGGCGTGGTACGTCGAGATGCGGGGCTCGCCCGGAGGGTTGTCCGGGTCGATGACGTCGGGGTCGGTGACCCCGGCGCGGACGAGGGCGGTGCGGACGCGTTCGGCGAGCTCGCCGGCGGCCTTGTTGGTGAAGGTGAGACCGAGGACCTGTTCGGGCGCGACCTGGCCCGTGCCGACCAGCCAGACCACCCGGGCGGCCATCACCGTCGTCTTGCCGGAACCGGCTCCGGCCACGATGACCTGCGGGGCGGGCGGCGCGATGATGCAGGCCGTCTGCTCCGGGGTGAACGGGATGCCGAGGAGCTCCTTGAGCTGCTCGGGGTCGGTGATGCGTGCGGTCACCCGAAAGAGGCTAACCGCGCCCACTGACAGAGCCGACCACGCCGACCACAGGGGCCGTGGCCCTCAGGCCGGGGTGCCCGGGTCCAGTTTCGTGAGGTCCACCGTCTCGTCCGCGGGCGGTACGACGACCTTGACCGGCTTGTCGTAGTCGGAGAAGACGATCGTCCCGGGCTCGTCGCCGCCCGTCTTGACCATCTTGAGGATGTACGGCTTGCCCTCCCGGGAGACCGACACCGTGGTCGTCTCGCCGCCGGGCTTCTTCTTCACCAGGGTGGCGACGGGCGTTCCCTCGACCTCGGCGTCCGGTCCCCTGGTCAGGCCCTTGCGTTCGTCCTCGTCCTCGTCCAGGTCGGCGAGGAGTTCCTTCAGGTTGCAGACCCCGCTCAGGTCGCTGCTGCCCGCCTGACCGGGCGTGATCTTCAACCAGCGGCCCTTGATGAGCTCGATGGTGGCGTCGATCTGGGGCTCCGGCACCCCCTGGGAGGTCATGGAGACCCGCCAGAAACGCTCGTCGCCCTTCATGTACGTGATCTCGTCGATCCGTCGCAGCTCCGCCGTGCCGCCGCGGATGGTCATCCGCCCGGTGCACTCGCCCTTGTCGTTGACGGCGAAGTCGATGCCCAGCGGCTGTCCGTCCGACGTGACCCGGCCGGTCATCCGGAGGGATGTCGCGGACTGGGTGGCGGTGACGGCGCGGTCGCCGATCTGGTCGGCGGTCAGGTCCTCGAAGGGGTCGGGCGAGGGGCTGGGGGCGGCGGCCTGTACGTACGCCGGTGGAGGAGGGGCCTGGGACCAGGCCGCCGGAGCGGACCCGACGATCGCGGCCGTGCAGATCGCTGTCGCCGTGGCCGTCGCGGTGGCCGTCGCGGTGCGGAGCATTCGTCGCTGGGACGCCATGCGAGCCTCCTCGCGGATTCCCCTGTCCACCAGCGTCTCCCCTGGGACGTGCGCCCGCTACTTCGCTGCGGCGGGCGCACGCCGGAGGCGGTGTCGTCAGCCGCCGAGCTTCGCCAGGTCCATCACCTGGTCGGCCGGGGGCGTGGTGGCCGTGACCGGCTTGTTGTAGTCGGAGTAGACGGTGGTGCCCGGCTCGTCGCCGCCCGCCTCGACCGTCTTGAGGATGTAGGGCTCGCCCTCCTTCGCGACGTACATGGTGAGGGTCTCGCCGGTGGTCCTCTTCTTGGTGAGGGTGACGGCGGGCTTGCCGTCGACGTCGGCGTCGGCGCCCTTGGTCATGCCCTTCCGGTCCGCGCGGTCCTTGTCCATGTCCTTCATGAGGGCGCTGAGGTCGCACAGCTCGGCCAGTTCGCCCGCGTTCCCGCCGGACATCTTCACCCAGCGACCCTTGAGCATCTCCGCCATGGCGTTCCCCTCCTCGGCGGGGGAGCCCTCCTCCTTGGCGGTGGCCTTCCAGAACTTCTCGTCGCCCTTCATGTACATGACCTTCTCGGCCTGAAGGAGGTCCGCGGTGGCACCGTCGACACCGATCTTGCCGATGCAAGCGCCCTTGCTGTCCAGAGCGAGGTCGATCGTCATCTTCTGGCCGTCGGCCTCGACGTCGCCGACGATGCGCAGCGACGTCGCACCCTTCGTGGCCTGCACGGCCCGGTCGGCGATCGCGTCGGCGTCGAGGCCCTTGAAGGGGTCGACCGGGGCCTGCGTGGTGGTGGCGGAGGCCGCGGGCTTCTTCTTGTCGCCCTTGGCCTTGGTGTCGTCGCCCTTGGAACAGCCCGTCACACCGACGACGGTGGCCGCGCAGACCATCGCCGCGACCCAGATCTTCCGGTTGGCCGCCATGTTTTCGCACTCCTCAGAATTGGCTCTGTTTACCCCCGGGACTGTCCGACTCCTGTGCGGTCCCTATGGATGCACGGCCCAAACGTGACCTCGGTCACGGCACACGACGACACGGCCGACGCGTCACTCCACGATGTGGCGACCCTCCGGCTGCGCGCTGCACGAGGCCCGGAAGGTGCAGTGGGTGCAGTGCTGGCCGGTGGTGGGGGTGAAGCGCTCGTCGAGGACCCGGCCGGCCGCGGTCGCGAGCAGGTCGCCGACCCACTCCCCCGCCAGGGGTTCCTGGGCCTGGACCTTCGGCAGGGCCTCGCCGCCCTCCTTCTTGGGCGCGGGCTGGCGCAGTTGTACGAGTTCGGCGCCGCCGGGGTCGGGGCGGCGGCCGTCGAAGACCTCGTCCAGGGCCCCTTCGCGTACCGCGAGCTGATAGACGGCGAGCTGGGGGTGGTGGGCGACCTCGTCCTTGGTGGGGGCGGACTTGCCGGTCTTGAAGTCGACGACGTAGGCGCGGCCGTGTTCGTCGGTCTCGACGCGGTCCATGGAGCCGCGGATCCGGACCTCGTACGCACCCGCCTCGAGGGTCACGTCGAAGTCGTGCTCGGTGGCGGCGGGGGCGCGGCCGCCGCGGTCCATGACGTGCCAGCGCAGGAAGCGTTCCAGCGCCACGCGCGCGTGCTCCTTCTCCTGGGCGGACTTCCAGGGGGCGTCGAAGGCGAGCGCGTCCCAGACCGAGTCCAGGCGGGCCATGAGGACGTCGAGGTCGGCGGGGGTACGGCCGGAGGCGACCTCGTCGGCGAGGACGTGGACGACGTTGCCGAAGCCCTGGGCGGCGGTGGCGGGGGCGTCGGCCTTGACCTCGCGGCCGAGGAACCACTGGAGGGCGCAGGTGTTGGCGAGCTGGTCGAGGGCGGAGCCGGAGAGGGCGACGGGGTGGTCGCGGTCCCGGAGCGGGACCTGGCTGCGGGTGGGCTCGAACAGGCCCCACCAGCGGTCCGGGTGGGCGGCCGGGACCAGTGGTTGGCCCTCGTCGTCGGTGAGGGCGGCGAGCTGGGCGAGACGTTCGGCGGCGGCGGCGCGCAGCGCGTCGGAGGCGGCCGGGTCGACGGTGGTGGCGCGCAGTTCGGCGACGAGGGCGGCGACGGCGAGGGGGCGGCGGGGGCGGCCGGAGACGTCCTTGGGCTCGGTGCCGAGTTCGGTGAGGAAGCGGGAGGGCTGGTCGCCGTCGTCGGCGGGGGCCTTCACGGCGGTCACGACGAGCCGGTCGCGGGCGCGGGTGGCGGCGACGTAGAAGAGCCGGCGCTCCTCGGCGAGGAGGGCGCCGGGGGTGAGGGGTTCGGCGAGGCCGTCGCGGCCGATGCGGTCGGCTTCGAGGAGGGAGCCGCGGCGGCGCAGGTCGGGCCAGAGGCCCTCCTGGACGCCGGCGACGACGACGAGGCTCCACTCGAGGCCCTTGGCACGGTGGGCGGTCATGAGGCGGACGGCGTCGGGGCGGGTCTGGCGCTTGGAGAGGGTGTCGGCGGCGATGTCCTGGGCGTCGAGCTCTTCGAGGAAGTTCAGGGCGCCGCGACCGCCGACGCGGTCCTCGGCGCGGGCGGCGGCCTCGAAGAGCGCGCAGACGGCGTCGAGGTCCCGGTCCGCGTTGCGACCGGCCGGGCCGCCGCGAAGGGCCGCGCGCTCCAGCCGGCCGGGCCAGGGCGTGCCGTTCCAGAGCAGCCAGAGGGCCTCTTCGGCGGTGCCGCCGGCGGCGAGGCGGTTGCGGGCCTGCAGGAGCAGCTCGCCGAGTCGCTTGGCGCCGCGGGCGTACGACTGGTCGTGCGCGACGAGCCGCTCGGGCTCGGCGAGCGCGCGGGCGAGGAGCACGTCGGAGGGCGGCGGCACGTGATTCCCCCCGGCCCGTTCCTCGTCGCGCAGCGCGCGGCCGAGGCGACGCAGATCGGCGGGGTCCATACCGGCGAGGGGCGAGGCGAGCAGGGTGAGCGCGGTCTCGGTGTCGAGCCAGGAACCGTTCTCCGCCTGCCCGTCCCCTCCGGGGGCGGTGTCCGCGCCGCCCCGGGCGGCACCGGGGTCGACATCCCGGTCCTCCGACCCGTGGGCCTCCGCCGCACGTGCCGCCGTGTCGGCGGGCGCCGGCTCCTCCGACGCCGCCTGTGCCGCGGCGTCCGACTGCGCCGGGCCGTCGGCCTCGGGACCGCCCGCTGCCTTCTCCGAAGCGGGGACCCGCGCGGGCGCCGCCGCGTCGGCGGCGCCCGGGGGCTCATCGGTGGCCCGGGGCTCGGGCGAACCGGCTCCCGGGGTCGCCGCCGCGCGTAGGGCGAGGAGGAGCGGGGAGACCGCCGGTTCGTGGCGGAGGGGGGTGTCGGCGGTGTCCGTCTCGAGGGGGACGCCGGCGGAGGTGAGGGCGCGGCGGAGGGCCGGGACGGTCGTGGCCGCGCGGACCAGGACCGCCATCTCGTGCCACGGGACACCGTCCTCCAGGTGCGCGCGGCGCAGGAGGTCGGCGATGTTGTCGGACTCGGTGGAGGCCGTGGGGTACGTGTACACCTCGACCCGGCCACCGGCGCGCGTCGCCACCGGCTCGCGGTGGGCGCGCACCGTGTCGCCGGGCAGCCGCGGCAGCGGCATGCGCCGCGTGAGCTCCCGCGTCGCGGCGAGCAGCCCCGCGCCCGAGCGGCGGGAGCCCGTCAGGACCCGGACGCCCGCCGGCCGCCCGTCGGGCCGCCGGAAGGTGTCGGGGAAGTCGAGGATGCCGTTCACGTCCGCGCCGCGGAAGGCGTAGATCGACTGGTCCGGGTCGCCGAAGGCGACCACCGTCCGCCCGCCCCCCGCCAGCGCCCGCAGCAACCGCACCTGCGCCGGGTCCGTGTCCTGGTACTCGTCCACGAAGACCACGTCGTAGTCGGGCAGCGTCACGCTCTCCGACAGCAGCACCGCCCGGTGCACCAGCTCCGTGTAGTCGAGGACCCCTTGCAGGTCCAGGACGTCCAGGTACTCCGCGAGGAACCCCGCCGCCGCCTTCCAGTCCGGCCGCCCCACCCGTTGGGCGAACTCCGCGAGCGCCCGCGGCCCGAGCCCCAGCTCCCGGGAGCGCGCGAGGACGGCCCGTACCTCGTCGGCGAAGCCGCGGGTCGTCAGACAGGCCCGCAGCTCGTCGGGCCACCGCACCCGCGCGAGCCCCGCCCGCTCCAGGTCGAGCTGGCCCGCGAGCAGCTCCCGTACCGCGAGGTCCTGCTCCGGTCCGGACAGCAGCCGCAGCGGCTCGGCGAACAGGTCGGCGTCCTGGTGCGCGCGGATCAGGGCGTAGCAGTACGAGTGGAAGGTCGTCGCCTGCGGCGGCCGCGATCCTCCCAGCCGGCGCCCACCACCGCCCGTGCCGGGGAGCGCTCCGCGCTCGCCCCCTCCGATGCGCGCCGCCATCCGGTCGCGCAGTTCCACGGCCGCCTTGCGGCTGAAGGTGAGGACGAGGATCCGCTCCGGGTCCGTCCCCTTCTCGACGCGGGCCGCGACGGCCTCCACCAGCGTCGTCGTCTTTCCGGTGCCCGGTCCGGCGAGGACGAGCAGCGGTCCGCCCTCGTGGTCAACCACTTCCCTCTGCGCTGCGTCCAGCAGAGGGGGATCCACCTGGGTCGGGGGGGTGCGCACCAGGCGGTACGCGCCCGTGGTCCGCCCCTGGTACGGCGTACGCCGGGTGGTGGAGGAGGAACTCACGTGGATCGACCGGTCCTGAGCGAAGTGGTGGAGAGGCGGAGATGTGTACGGGGCGAACGACGACGTTACGGGAAACGGAGGGCACCCGTGCCGAACTCCGCACGGGCCTCCGTACCGTCATCGGGCCGCCCGGCCCGTCCTGCCTCGGGCAGAGCTGTCACGTGTGAGTTCCGGCACGCGGACCCTGGTCCGCGCCGCCGGCGCCGGGCGCACCGTCCGCGCCGCCTGCACCGTCAGCGCCGCCCGCACCTTCCACGCCGTCCCACCGCGCCCGCCGCATGTCGAGCTTCGGTATGTGCCCCTCTGCGCTGCGCCCGGCCTGGCGCAGTGGGGTGCCCTCGTCCCGGTAGTGGCCGAGGGCGCGCAGCTCGTGGCCGGGCAGCAGCGCGCCGTCGGCGCGCACCACGCGCCACCACGGCACGGCCCCGCCGTACAGGGCCATCACCCGGCCGACCTGACGCGGACCGCCCTCGCCCAGCCACTCCGCCACGTCTCCGTAGGTCATCACCCGGCCCGGCGGGATCAGCTCCGCGACCTCAAGGACCCGCTCCGCGTACTCCGGAAGCTCCTCCACGCTCATCCGCCCCATCCTGCCTCACCCCACCGACAACGCCCTGATGCCTCCCTCGGGCGCCGCTTCGTGCCACCATCGTCCGGGCGGTGACTGGTGATACGAGATCAAGAGCGACAAGACGACCAAGAAGAACAACAATTCGACATGCAGGACGCGTCGCACGACGAGCACGCGGCACGAACAGAGACGGACACGGTGATGGGGTACGACGCTCGGCCTCCTGAGGAGGGGGCTCA
The DNA here is from genome assembly GCF_042731085.1 of Streptomyces sp. NPDC059875. Lineage (NCBI taxonomy): Bacteria > Bacillati > Actinomycetota > Actinomycetes > Kitasatosporales > Streptomycetaceae > Streptomyces > Streptomyces sp. NPDC059875. The sequence goes on along the minus strand of NZ_JBHWJZ010000002.1, from coordinate 20,846 downwards.
CCCCGACCTGCCCGCGCCCGACGGGGAACCAAGCGAGCGCGTCTCGCAGGACGAGCCGCTGCTCGCGGCCCGCGTGCACCGCCCTTCCGACCTGATGCGGCTGCTGGTCGGCGTCCTCGCGATCGCCCTCGTCATCGCCATCGCCGCCTTCGCCCACGGCACCACCTCCGGCCTCGAGCAGGACATCAACAAGGGCGCCGGCGGAGCGCCCGACGTCTTCGTCAAGATCGCCGGCCTGGTCTCCAGCATCGCCGTCCTGCTCGTACCCGTCGCCTTCGCCATCGAGCGGCTGATCAAACGCGACGGACTGCGGATCGCCGACGGCGTCCTCGCCGCCGTGCTCGCCCACGGCGTCACCCTCGCCACCGACCTCTGGGTCGCCAAGGCCGCGCCCGGCACCATCCAGGACGCGCTGACCCAGCCGGCGTCCGGTGGTGGTCTCACCGACCCGGTGCACAACTACCTCGCACCCGTCATCGCGTACATGACCGCCGTCGGCATGGCCCGTCGGCCGCGCTGGCGGCTGGGCCTGTGGACGGTGCTGCTGCTCGACGCCTTCACGATGCTGGTCGCCGGGTACACCACCGCGTTCTCGATCATCCTGACCGTGCTGATCGGCTGGACCGTGGCGTACGGAACGCTGTACGCGGTCGGCTCCCCCAACGTCCGCCCCACCGGGCAGACGCTCCTCGCCGGTCTGCGCCGGGTCGGCTTCAAACCGGTCACGGCGCTGCGCGCCGAGGGCGCGGGCGTGCCCGACTCCGCCGACAGCGGGGACCGCGGCCGCCGCTACATCGTCACGCTGGAGGACGGGCCGCCGCTCGACGTCACCGTCGTGGACCGCGAGCAGCAGGCGCACGGCTTCTTCTACCGCGTGTGGCGCAGGATCACCCTGCGCGCGATCACCACCCGCCGCTCGATCGTCTCGCTGCGCCAGGCGCTGGAGCAGGAGGCGCTCCTCGCGTACGCGGCGATCGCCGCCGGGGCCAACGCGCCGAAGCTGATCGCCACCTCCGAGCTCGGCCCGGACGCCGTGATGCTCGTGTACGAGCACCTGGGCGGCCGGACCCTGGACTCGCTGGACGACAAGGAGATCACCGACGAGCTGGTGCGCAGCGCCTGGCGACAGGTGAAGGCGCTCCAGTCGCGCCGGATCGCGCACCGCAGGCTCGCGGGAGACGCGATTCTGGTGGATCGTTCCGGCAAGGTGATCCTGACCGACCTGCGGGGCGGTGAGATCGCCGCGGGCGACCTGATCCTTCGGATGGACATCGCCCAGCTGCTCACCACCCTCGGTCTGCGCGTGGGCGCCGAGCGGGCGGTGGCCGGTGCCGTGGAGGTACTCGGCCCGGACGCGATCGCCGACTGTCTCCCCCTCCTCCAGCCGATCGCGCTGAGCCGGTCCACGCGCGCGACGCTGCGGAAACTGGCGCGGGAGCGTTCGAAGCGGGAGCGCGAGGCGGTCCTCGAGGCGTCGGAGGCGGCGAAGCGGGCGAGGGCCGAGGCCCATGCCCATGCCGGCACCACGGACCTCAAGCCCGACCGGAAGTCCGACCGGAAGATCGAGAAGGCGGAGAAGCAGGCCGAGAAGCGGGCCATCGACGAAGCGCTGGACGACGCCCGCGAGGAGGATCTGCTGGCCCAGATCCGCCAACAGGTGCTGCTCATCCGGCCCCAGGCACCGGTCGAGCCGGTCCGTCTGGAGCGGATCAAACCGCGCACGCTCATCAGCCTGATCGCCGGCGCCGTCGCCGCGTACTTCCTGCTCTCGCAGATCGCGCGGACGCCCCTGTCCACCATCAGCTCGGCGGACTGGCGGTGGGTGGCGGCCGCCGTGCTGTTCTCGGCGCTGAGCTACATCGCCGCCGCGATGAGCCTGCTCGGCTTCGTACCGGAGCGGGTCGGGTTCTGGCGGACGGTGGTCGCGCAGGTGGCCGGCTCGTTCGTGAAGATCGTCGCCCCGGCGGCGGTCGGTGGTGTCGCGCTGAACACCCGCTTCCTCCAGCGCTCGGGGGTGCGGCCGGGGCTCGCGGTGGCGAGCGTCGGCGCGTCGCAGCTCTTCGGTCTGGGGGCGCACATCCTGCTGCTGCTCGCCTTCGGCTATCTGACGGGTACGGAGAAGTCGCAGTCGTTCACCCCGTCGAGGACGGTCATCGCCGGTCTGTTGACGGTGGCGGTGCTGGTCCTCGTGGTGACGGCGATCCCGTTCATGCGGAAGTTCGTCTCGACGCGGCTGCGCTCGCTCTTCGCGGGGGTCGTGCCGCGCATGCTGGACGTGCTCCAGCGGCCGATGAAGCTGCTCACCGGGATCGGCGGCATGCTGCTCCTGACCGGGTTGTTCGTGCTCTGCCTGGACGCGTCGATCCGCGCGTTCGGACACGACGCCCAGGGGCTCAGTTACGCGAGCGTGGCCGTCGTCTTCCTCGCGGGCAACGCGCTCGGCTCGGCGGCGCCGACTCCGGGCGGCGTCGGCGCGGTCGAGGGCGCGCTGACCTTCGGTCTGGTGGCGGTCGGCCTCCCGCTGGAGGTCGCGACCCCGGCGGTGCTGCTGTACCGGCTCCTGACGCTGTGGCTACCGGTGCTGCCGGGCTGGCTCTGCTTCAACTGGCTGACGAAGCGCGGCGCGCTCTAGCCTCCGGCGGGCGGGGGCGGGAGGGCCGTACGAAACCTGCGGCCCGGCGGGGCTGGTCGCGCAGTTCCCCGCGCCCCTACGGGGCGCGCGGCCCGTACCGGTCGCTCCCCCGGCTGGCCCACTCGCCCGCGCGGGGGCCACCCGTGCGGCAGACCATGGCTCTATGCCGATCTCCGCCGCGCAGCGCGCCGCCCTGCTCACCGCGACCACCGTGTTGCTCGCCGTCGGATGTTCGGACAACGGCGGCAACGACGGGGCTTCCGACGCGCCAACCGATCTCGCCGGGCTCGCCGCGCAGGAGCTGGAGTGGGCCCCCTGCCCGCCCCCGTCCGCCGCCGAGGGCGGCGGTCCCGCGCCCTCCCCACTGCCCGGCGGGGCCACCTGGGAGTGCTCCTTCATGGACGCGCCGCTCGACTACGCCAAGCCGGACGGCCAGACCATCGAGCTGGCCCTGATCCGCGCCCGTGCCACCGACCAGAACCGGCGGATCGGCTCCATGATCTACAACTTCGGCGGTCCCGGCGCCTCCGGCGTCACCGCTCTGCCTTCCTTCGCCCCCTCCTACGAGAAGCTCAGGACCCGCTACGACCTCGTCTCCTTCGACCCCCGGGGCGTCGGCCGCAGCGAGGACGTCCAGTGCCTGACCGACAAGGAACTGGACGCGTACTACGCCCTGGACTTCAGCCCGGACGACACGGCCGAGGAGCGGACCCTCTCCGACGCGCAGAAGAAGTACGCCAACGGCTGCGAGAAGGACTCCGGCACCGCGCTCCCCCACGTCGGCACCGAGAACGCCGCCCGCGACATGGACCTGATGCGCCAGGTCCTCGGCGACGACAAGCTGCACTACTTCGGCGTCTCCTACGGCACGGAGCTCGGCGGCGTGTACGCCCACATGTTCCCGAAGAACGTCGGCCGCGCCCTCTTCGACGCGGTCGTCGACCCGAACTCCGGCACGGAGGCCGGCGCCCTCGGCCAGGCCAGGGGCTTCCAGCTCGCCCTCGACAACTTCGCCGAGGACTGCCTGGCCCGCGGCGACGCGTGCACACTGCCCGGCTCGACGGTCGCCGAGATCGAGTCGTTCATCGTCGACCTCCAGGCCGAGCTCGACGAGAAACCGATCGCCGGCATCGGGGACCGCAAGCTCACCCAGACCCAGGCCACGAACGGCATCGCGCAGGCTCTGTACTCCAGGAACTTCTGGCAGTACCTGGAGCAGGGCCTCGACTCGGCCGCCGGCGGCGACGGCGCTCTGCTGCTCGCCCTGTCCGACTCCATGAACGGGCGGGACCAGAGCGGAAGTTACAGCAACATCCAGGCGGCGAACGCGGCCATCAACTGCGTGGACTACAAGGAGCGGTACACCCTCGGCCAGGCCAAGGAGCGGCTCCCGGAGTTCCGGAAGACCTCCGCCGTCTTCGGGGATTACATGGGCTGGGCGCTGTCGGGCTGCTCCCAGTGGCCGGTCCCGGGCACCTGGGAGCACCCCGACGTCTCCGCGCCCGGCTCCGCCCCGATCCTCGTCCTCGGCACGACGGGCGACCCGGCGACCCCGTACGAGGGGGCCCGGGCGATGGTGGACGCGCTGGGCGAGGGCGTCGGCGTGGAGCTGACGTACGAGGGCGAGGGCCACGGCGCGTACAACAGCGGCAACGCGTGCGTGCAGAACTTGGTCAACACGTACTTCCTGGAGGGGAAGGTGCCGGCCTCGGGGACCGTCTGCAAGTAGTGCGCACCGCGCGCTCTAGGATGGCGGCTTTCCGGTCCGGATCACGGGGGTTGTCTTGTCCATACGGATACGGGTGGCGGTCCTTGCCGTCACCGGGCTGCTGGTCACCGGCTGCACGAGCACCGGGACGCCCGCCGACACCCCCCGCGCCGACCGTACGACCCCGCCGACCTCGGACGCCAAGGCGCCGCCCGCCCTCCCCGCCTCGCTCACCGGGCAGCGGCCGGAGTGGAAGCCCTGCGAGGCGCCCGAGGGCGGCGAGAAGCCCGGCGCCGACTGGCGGTGCGCGAGCGTCCGGGTCCCGCTCGACCACGCGAAGCCCGACGGCGAGACGATCCCGATCGCGCTGATCCGCAAGGAGGCCCGCGACAAGAACGGGCGGCTCGGCTCCCTGCTCTTCAACTTCGGCGGCCCGGGCGCCTCCGGGGTCGACATCCTCCCCCGCGCGGCCCAGGAGTACGGGGGGCTGAACCGCCGCTACGACCTGGTCGGCTTCGACCCGCGCGGTGTGCGGCGGAGCGCCGGCGTCGTGTGCCGGGACGACAAGGAGCTGGCCGACGCCGAGGCCCGTACGGATCAGACACCGGACACCGCGGCCGAGGAGGCCGCGTTCTTCGAGGACGGCGCCGACTTCGGCGCCGGGTGCGCCCGCCGCTCGGGCAAGGTCATCCCGCACACCACGACCAGCAACACCGCCCGCGACCTGGATCTGGTCCGGCACGTCCTCGGCGACGACAAGCTGAACTACTTCGGCATCTCCTACGGGACCCAACTCGGTGCCGCCTACGCCCATCTGTTCCCGACGCACGTCGGCCGGACCGTCCTCGACGCGGTCGTCGACCCGACCGCCGACGGCACCGGTCATGCCCGCAACCAGACGATCGGTTTCCAGCGGGCCCTGGACAACTACTCGAAGAGCACCGGTGGTGACGCGAAGAAGGGGACGGCCAGGATCGTCCGCCTCCTCGAGAAGCTGGACCGGGAGCCGCTGCGTGTCGGCGAGCGGAAGCTGACCGACGGACTGGCTCTCACCGGCATCGCGATCACGCTCTACTCGCAGAGCAACTGGCCCCTGCTGACCTCGGCCCTGGAGCAGGCGGAGCGGGGCAACGGCGCGGAGCTGCTGCGGCTCGCCGACTGGTACAACGACCGGGACGAGTCCGGGCACTACTCCACCCAGTCCCACTCGCAGCGGGCGATCTCCTGCGCCGACTCCACCGAACGGCCCACGCTCGCGCAGGCGAAGGCTCTGCTGCCGGAGTTCCGTAAGCTCTCGCCGGTCTTCGGCGCCTTCCTGGCCTGGGACACGGCCGGCTGGTGCGCGCAGTGGCCGGTGAAGGGCGAGCGGGCCGACCCGGACGTGAGCGCGCCGGGCTCGGGCCCGATCCTGGTGGTCGGTACGACGGGCGACCCGGCGACCCCGTACGAGGGCGCCGAGCGGATGGCGAAGGAGCTCGGCAAGGGCGTCGGCGTCCTGGTCAGCAACGAGGGCGAGGGCCACGGCGCGTACGGCACGTCGTCCTGCGTGACGAAGACGGTCGACGCCTATCTCCTGGACGGCAAGGTCCCGGCGTACGGCACGACCTGCTCCAGTGGGACCGCGCGAAGCGGGGCATGAGAAAGGGCCGGACCTGATGCCAGGTCCGGCCCTTCGTCGTACGCCTAGTAGACCGGCTTCTCGGGCTCGATCTGGTGCACCCAGCCGATGACGCCGCCGCCGACGTGCACCGCGTCCGCGAAGCCCGCGGACTTGAGCACGGCGAGGACTTCCGCACTGCGGACACCCGTCTTGCAGTGCAGGACGATCCGCTTGTCCTGCGGGAGGTCCTGGAGGGCGGTGCCCATCAGGAACTCGTTCTTCGGGATCAGCCGCGCGCCGGGGATCGAGACGATCTCGTACTCGTTGATCTCCCGGACGTCGATGATGTCGATGTTCTCGCCCTCGTCGATCCACTCCTTGAGCTGCTTGGGAGTGATCGTCGAGCCGAGCGCCGCCTCCTGGGCCTCCTCGGACACGACGCCGCAGAAGGCCTCGTAGTCGATGAGCTCGGTGACGGTCGGGTTCTCGCCGCAGACCGCGCAGTTCGGGTCCTTGCGAACCTTCACCTGGCGGTACTGCATCTCCAGGGCGTCGTAGATCATCAGCCGGCCGACCAGCGGGTCGCCCACGCCGGCCAGGACCTTGATCGCCTCGGTGACCTGGATGGAGCCGATGGACGCGCAGAGCACGCCCAGGACGCCGCCCTCGGCGCAGGACGGGACCATGCCCGGCGGCGGGGGCTCCGGGTAGAGGCAGCGGTAGCAGGGGCCGTACTCGGACCAGAAGACGGAGGCCTGACCGTCGAAGCGGTAGATCGAGCCCCAGACGTACGGCTTGTTCAGCAGCACGCACGCGTCGTTGACGAGGTAACGCGTGGCGAAGTTGTCCGTGCCGTCGACGATCAGGTCGTACTGGCTGAAGATGTCCATCACGTTCTCGGCCTCGAGCCGCTCTTCGTGGAGGATCACGTTCACGTACGGGTTGATGCCGAGGACCGAGTCCTTGGCGGACTCCGCCTTGGAGCGGCCGATGTCCGCCTGGCTGTGGATGATCTGGCGCTGCAGGTTCGACTCGTCGACCTCGTCGAACTCCACGATGCCGAGCGTGCCCACACCGGCCGCGGCCAGGTACATGAGGGCCGGCGAACCGAGGCCACCGGCGCCCACACACAGCACCTTGGCGTTCTTCAGCCGCTTCTGCCCGTCCATCCCGACATCCGGGATGATCAGGTGGCGGGAGTACCTGCGGACCTCGTCTACGGTGAGCTCGGCAGCCGGCTCGACCAGGGGTGGCAGCGACACGGGGGCTCCGTTGGTCGGTATGTCAGTACGGTTGTTCTCCCCGTAACACTGCCACGGCCCTTCTCATTCCGAGACACCCGGTCCAATGCGCGAGACGATTTCGTCCCAGTAGCCGGGCAGAGTTTGGAATGGGTCGATATGTCCGGTGCGGTCCGCGTGGTCCGTGAAGAAGATCGTTCCCGCGCCCTGCCAGCGGGCGATCCGCATCGCCTCGTCGAGATGACTGCGCGGCACCCCGTGGACGAGATGGACGAACTTCTCCGGCGGGTACTCGGCGGTCCACTCGGCCACCTGTGACCAGCGGTAGTCCGTCCACGGCCCGGAGAAGGTGACCAGCTGGTCGGCGGTCTCGGCGTACCCGGGATACGGGTGGGTGCCATGCCCGAGGACGAGATGGGCCTCGCCGCCGAGGACCGCCTCCAGGGTGGCCGTGACGCGCCTCACTTCGGGCAGGTCGGCCCGGTCGGTGGGGCACCGGTCCAGATAGAAGCCGTCGACCCTGTACCAGTCGAGGAAGCGGTGGGCGTCCGAGACGATCTCGCCGAACTCGCGCGAGCCGTGACACAGGTCCAGGTGCCCGAGCACCCGGACCCCGGCGTTCCGCAGCCTTCCGGACGCCTCCAGACAGTGCGGGTCGGGGCGGTCCCCCGGCCCCTCGGCAACGTTGAGCACGGCCCAGTGCAGGGGGGTGCCGGGGCGGGTCAGTTCGGCCCATTCGACGGGGGCGAGCAGCGGGTGGGCGTAGCCGGGGACCCCGAAGCCCATCTCCTTCTCCTGGACGGCCCCGGCCGTGCTCGCGGTCAGATGCGACATGCCGCCTCCATCCAGATGTCGGCGAGCGACTCCTCCAGGTTGATCCGGGGGCGCCAGCCGAGCCGGTCGCGGGCGGTGCGGACGTCGGCCTGCTGCCAGCTGCCGCAGCCGTCGGGGTACGGGTAGGGCGCGGCGGCCAGCTGTTCGGCGATCGTCTCGGTGCGGGGGGCGCCGATGACGGGTCGCGGGGACGCGCCGTGCGGGCCGTGAGCCCCGTGCGGGCCGTGCTGACCGTGCGGACCGTCGAGTTCGTGCAGGGTCCCGGCGTAGCCGGCGACGCGGGCCAGGACGGCGGCGGCGTCGCGCAGCCTGACCGCGCGGCCGGTGCCGATGTTGACGACGCCCTGGGCGGCGGAGAGCGAGGCCGCGTGGACGGCGCGGGCCACGTCCCGTACGTCGACGAAGTCGCGCTGCACGCCGAGGCCGCTGAGCTTGAGCTCGCCGTCGCCGGCCTGCATGGCCCGGCGCATGGCCTCGGCGAGGCGGCCGAGCGGGGAGCCGGCCGGGGTGCCGGGGCCCACCGGGGAGAAGACCCGGAGGACCACGGCGTCGAGTCCGGAGCCGAGGACGAGTTCGGTCGCGGCGAGCTTGGAGACCCCGTACGGGCCCCCGGGGCGGGGCACGGCGTCCTCGGCGGTGGAGGAGCCGGGCTGGGAGGGCCCGTACTCGGAGGCGCAGCCGACCTGCACGAGCCGGGCGCCGCAGCCGCTGCGGCGCAGGGCCTCGCAGACGGTGGCGACGGCGACGGTGTTGTGGCGGGTCAGTTCGCGGGCACCGCCGCGAGTGGCGCCGGCGCAGTTGACGACGACACCGGGGTGGACGGCGTCCAGGAACCGGGTCAGCGCGCCGGGGCTGCCGCCGGCGAGGTCGAACCGTACGTCGGCGTCGTCGCCCCGCCCGAGGGCGGTGAGGTGCACGGCCGGGTCGGCGAGCAGCCGGTCGGCGACGAAGCGACCGAGGAATCCGTTGGCTCCGAGCAGCAGCACCCTCATCGTGCGGCCCCTTCGTGCCGACCGGCCGTTGCTGGGGGTTGGGAGGTCATGTCTCTTTCGTCTCCTTGAGATGGGTCCTGCGCGGTGGGCACGCCCGCGGCGTCGGCTCCGCGGGTGCGCCGGGGTTCATGGGGTTCGAGGGGTGGCGCGCCGATCGGGCCGCCGTGGGGCGAGCGGGCTCCGGCGCGTGCGGAGGCGCCGGGGTGACGCGAGCCCGGCCTGATCGGCATGGGACCCCCCTAGGGGTTGGCGTGGGCCGAGGCCCGGGAGAGGGCGGCGGTGGCGTGGGCCAGCAGGCCGAGCGCCGCGGTGCCGCAGACGAGGGTGGGTACGGCGCCGGGGCCCCAGGTGTCGACGAGGGCGCGGACCGGGGCGGCGAGGAGATCGCAGCCGGGGACCCGGCCCGCGAGGACGCTCGCGAGGGCGAGGGCCTCGGCGGCGCAGGCGGCGGCGAGGCCGCTCGCGGCGGTCTCGGGGAACCCGTGGACGGTGAGGAGCCGGGCGAGCAGGAGGAGGGCGCCGAGGGCGAGGGCGCCGGGCGCGAAGCCCGTCAGGCCCAACAGGCCCGCGAGGGCGACCAGATGGAGGGTCACGGTGGCGAGGAGCAGGGGGCGGGTGCCGGCGGCGAAGTCCTCCAGGCCGCGGCTGGCGGCGAGCTTGCGGCGGGCCCTGGTGGCGAAGAGCCGGGCGCACCAGGCGGCGGGGGCGACGGCGAGCGCGAGACCCAGGAGCGGCTGGGGCGTGATGCCCCAGGCCCCGTCGGGTCCGCCGGCGAGCACCTGTGTCAGGAGACCGTCCCCGCCGACCGCGTACGCGAGGAGCCAGAGGGTCCAGACGCGGGCGGCGGGGACGGTGCGGCCGGCGGCGCGCAGGGGGCCGCGCCGGACGGCGACGGCGAGTGCGGCGGCCAGGCCGAGGGCCCCGGCCGCGCCGACGGCGAGGCGCACGGGCCCTTCGGTGAGCGCGAGTCCGGTGACGGTGAGGGCGGCGACGGCGCCGGGCGCCAGGGCGGCGAGCGTCCACCCGGCCCACCCGGCGCGTGCGCCGTCCTCGCCGGCGGGACGCACGGGCGCCCGGTTCTGCCGCGGCACGCGCGCGTAGAGCTCCTCGGCGAGCGAGAACACGTCCCGATGCCGGAACCGCGCCGCGGTACGGTCGGTGACCCCGTGGGCCTCGAGCCCGGCGGCGATCTCCAGGGGATCGACGGCCCGCTCGCACAGATCCCGGTGCCGGTGAATGAGCGCCTTGACGGGATCGGCGGGCCCTCGCCGGGACGGCGGCTTGGGCACGCCGTCCCCCTCCGGAGGCACAGGGCTGCCCATCCCGGCCGCCTCGGCCCGCGGCCCGAAGTCCCCGGCGGCCTCCGCGCCGGGTCCCGGCGCGGGCCGCACCGGTGGGGCGTCGGCGGCCTCCGGCCCTGACGGCACCGAGGCCGCCCCGGCGCGCTCCGGCGCGGTGGGGGCCTGCGGCAGCACCTCGGACTCGGGTCCGGCGTCCGCGCGGCCTTCCCGCGCAGCAGGCGGTGCGTCGCCGGGCTCCGGCCGCGACCACGGGAACGGGTCCTCGCCAGTCGGCGCGGCCTGTCCCTGAACGATGTCCCTGGCCCGGGGGCCGCCCGCCGACCGCAGGTCGAGGTCCGCGCCGCTCTGCGCGGGGGACGTCTGTCGTGGTTCCGCGCGCTCCGGCCGAGCGCCGGCACCTGTGCCGGCCGCCGTGCCGGGCCTCGCACGACCCGCCCCATCGGCGCAGTCCACGGGCGCACCGTCCGTCGTCACGGAGACCGTCACGGCCACCGTCAGCGCCGTCGTCTCGAGGAGCGCCTCGGAGTGGGAGTCCCAGAGGCCGGGGCTCGTGGGGGCGGCGGAGCCGCGCATGGGGGTGCCTCCTTCAGGCATCGGGGTCTCCCGCTCCGGCAGCGGCGCTCACGGGCTGGTCCGCCCAGGTGCCGGGTACGTACGCCTCGGCCGGGTGGGCGAAGGGGACGCCCTCGGCGGCCCGTCGGCGCACCGGCGAGTGGGAGAGAAGTTCCAGGTAAATGCCGCGAAATGCCGCGAGGTTCTGCTCGACGGTGAAGAGTTCGAGCGCACGGGCGCGGGCCGCGGCGCCCAGGCGGTAGCGGCGCTCCGGGTCGCGCAACAGCGCGAGGCACGCGTCCGCGAGCGCCCGCGGATTGCGCGGGGGCACGACGAGCCCCGTGCCGCCGATGACCTCGACGACCGCGCCCACGTCCGTCGAGACCGTCGCCCGGGCGCAGAACATCGCCTCGACGAGGCTGATCGGGAAGCCCTCGACGACACTCGAGAGGACCACGACCGCGCCCGCCGCGTACGCCTCGGCGAGCGTCGGCGCCTCGGGTCCGCCGATCTCCTCGAAGGTGACCGGGTTCTCGCCGACCGCGTGCGCGCCGACGGCCTCGTCCGGGAAGAGCTGCGCCGCGAGCGCCCTGCAGTGCGCGAGGTACGCGTCGGCGCCGGGTTCCCGCACCGGGGCCGCGACGATCCGCAGTCGGACGTCGGGCTGCGCCTTGCGCACCTCCGCGAAGGCGTGCAGCAGCGCGATCAGGTCCTTGGCGGGTTCGACGCGGCCGACCCAGACGAGGGTGGCCGGGTCACCGCTCTCCTCGTCCTCGCCGACCTCGGTGAACCGCTCGGACTCCATGCCGGGGTAGACCGTGCGCAGCTTGGCCCGGTCGGCCCCGCACTTCTCCTGCCAGCGGCGCGCGTGCGTGTTGCCGGGGGTGAGCAGCGCGGCCTGTCGGTAGGCCTCGGCGGCGAGCCGGCCGTGGAAGCCGGCGAGCAGGGCGCGCACGGGCGCGGACAGCGGCGCCTCGGTGGCCGCGAGGTAGTGCGCGCGCAGCTGTACGCCGTACTCGGTGACCAGCAGCGGAGTGCCGAAGAAGCGTTTGGCCAACAGGCCGGGGAGCGCCGCCGATCCACCGGACGCGGCGTGGCAGAGGTCGACCGCGCCGAGCCCGTCCTCGCCGTACCAGTCGAGCGACAGCGGGCGCAGGGCGCGCTCCAGCTGGTCGACGAAGGCGAGGTAGTCGGGCACGGTGGCGTCGGCCACGCCCCGGCGTGCGCCGGGGGCGTGGCAGGCGGACTCCAGGGTGCGGACGGCGAGTTCGGAGCGGAGGGCGGCGTAGAGACCGCCGTGCTCGCGGGCCAGTTCGGCCAGCCCGTACAGCCCGTCGGCGAAGGAGCGGGCGGCGGCCGCGTCGTCCTCGGCGCACACGCCGGTCACCAGCGCACCGAAGTGGCCCGCGAAGCGTCGCCGTTCGCGCCGCCCATGGCTGCGGCCGTCGTCCTCCGGCGCCCAGAGCGGGGCCGTACGGACGCGCTGGACCTGCGGGGGCAGGTCGACCCAGCCGGCGTCCTCCTGGCGGGCGCTGCGGCTGAGGGCGTACAGGTCGAACTCGTGCGGCGCGAGCCCGCGCACGAGCCGGTCGCACCAGAGCCTGGACTCACCCGTGGCGTACGGGTAGCCACCCTCGGTAAGCAGTCCGATCCGCATGAGCACACCCCCGATCTCCCTTGCCTGGCGGGCGCCGTGGCTCGGCGACTCGCAGCGGGAAGAACGTAAGCGGATATGCCGGTGGCGCGATGGACGGTTGTCCGTCGCGCCACCAGAAGGGGTGAATGCACGTAACTTTCCCACCCCGGTCGCGTTCCGTCGCGCTACGGGGCGATCCGACTACGTTGAGTCAGGCTGCGGCCAGGGGGAAAGCCGCCTCAATTCCCGGGATGCACCCAGGGATTGGGACGGCACTTGATGCCGTCGATGTCCAGGGACTTGGTCTGCTGCTGCATCACGGGGGCGAGGGCGCCGGGCGTGCGGCAGCTCACGTGGCTGTGCCCGAGACGGTGTCCGACCTCGTGGTTGATGAGCATCTGACGGTAGGCGAACATCGCCTTGTCGCCGAAGGTCTCCGAGCCCTGCGCCCAGCGGAACGCGTTGATCATCACGCGCGAGGTGGAGGCGGAGTCGCAGGAGACGTTGTCGATGGTGGTGTCCAGACCGGACTTCGCGCACCAGGTGCCGGTGGTGCCGGGGCTGGCGAGCGTGATCACGAACTCCGGGTCGCCACTGGAAATCCGCTCGAAGGTCATCTCGCCCCGACCGGCCCAGCTCCGCTCGTCGTTGAGCGTCTTCTGCACGGCCTGCGCGAAGAGGGCCGCGTCGAGTCCGAGCCCCTTCTCGACGTCGACCCGGTAGCGGACCTTGCGCCCCTTGCCGGGCGCCTTCTCGAAGCCGGCCACGGCCTCGAACTCGCCCGAGCCCTTGAGCTTGGGGTCGATGGGGAACTGGCGGCTCATCAGCTGCTCGTAGGTGGGCGGCGCGGCGGGTGCTGCGGGCGCCGCGGTCGCGGGGCGCGAGGGTGTCGGCCGGCTGTCGGAGCGCGAGGCCCCGTCTTCGAGGGCCCGGTCGGCCGAGCCGTCGGCCGAGTGGGCCAGAGGGTTTCGGGTGTCCCGCTCGGCCACCTGGCCGGCCACGACGACGGCGAGGACGGTGGTGACGGCGGCGGCCGCGATGCCGGTGAAGGCCCGGCCCTTGCCGCCGGTGCGGGCCGGAGGCTCCTCGGGGAGCTCCTCGGGAACGGTCTCGCGCCGCTGGCCCGGGATGAACGGGGCCTGAGGTGCCGCCTCGTCCGGATCCGGCCGGCGCGTCTCCGGCCGGCCTCCGGGATGCTCGGGCCGCCGCGGCGGCTGAGGCTGCGTCTCGGCGTGTTCGGGATGCCCGCCCCGTACGGCCGTGTCGGCGGGGGCGGTGTACATCGGCGTGCCGTGCATCGGCGTGTCCCAGACCGGCCGGCCGCCGCTCTGCCCGTATCCGCCTTGTCCGTACCCGCCCTGCGTGGGGCCGCTCTGCGTGGGACCGCTCTGCCCGTACGAGCTCTCCGTGCGCGGGCCCTGCCCGTACGTGCCCTGGGCGTATCCGGTCTGCCCGGCCCCGTGCCTCGGCTGTCCGTACCCGCCTCGTCCGTAGGCGTCCTGCCCGTACGAACCCTGTCCGTACGCGTCCCGCCCGTACGCCGCCTGCGCGTACCCGTCGTCGGTGTACCCGTCCTCGGCGTACCCGTCCTGGCCCGGCGCGCGCCTGCGGCGTCCCGTCCCCGGCTCGGCCGCCTCGCGCTGCCCCGTATCGGCGGGGGGAGCGGGCGCCGGGCCCTTGCGACTATGTCGTCCCACGCCCCGGATCAGCTCCCGCCGCTGTTGTCTGTGCCGTCTTCGTCGCCGGCTTCGATCAGTTCCCGGACGGCCGTGGCGACCGTCTCGGGGTACTCCATCATCGCCACATGTCCGGCGTCGGGAAGCGTCAGGAGGCGCGAGCCGCGGAACGCGGCGGCCGCCCTGCGTGCCATCCGGTACGAAACGAGCTGGTCACGGCCACCGTAGACGAGCAGCGTCGGCGCGAGGACCCGTTCCGCCTGCCGCCACAGACCGTGTTGACCGCCGAGCGTGTACGCGTCGACGATGCCGCGCGAGGAGCGGGCCATGACGTCCCAGAAGTACGGGAGTTCCAGGCGCCGCTCCATCTCCTCCACCGCGTGTCGCAGCCCCTCGTCGGTGACCTTGCGGGGGTCTCCGTAACAGAGGGAGAGCATCCCGCGGACCCGCTGCTCCGGCGTCCAGTCCTTGGTCAGCTTCGCGAAGAGGGGCGCGACGCCCGGCAGGGCGAGCATCACCGTCGGCCAGGCGGTGCGCTGGGCGCGGAGCTCGGGCAGGGCCGGGGAGATCAGCGTGAGGGTGCGGACGAGGTCGGGGCGGACGGCGGCCACACGGGTGGAGACGGCTCCGCCGAGGGAGTTGCCGATCAGGTGGACCGGTCCGCGTCCGGCGGCGTCGAGCAGGCGGATGACCGCCCGGGCGTGTCCGGTGACCGAGTAGTTGCCGTCGTCGGGTGGTGGGGAGTCGCCGAAGCCGGGCAGGTCGACGGCCTCGCCGTCGACCTGGTCCGCGAGCAGCGGCATCAGCGCCGACCAGTTCTGCGAGGAGCCGCCGAGCCCGTGGACGTAGAGCGCGGGGGCGAGGCCGGGCCTGTTGCCGGGCCGGGCGCGAACGGTCAGCGTGAGCCCGGGCAGCGCGACGGAGCGCAACTGCTCGCCGTCCGCCACCCGTACGGCGCGGGTTCGCGACGCGGGCGGTGCGGCGGCGGTCCGGGTTTCCGGCAGCTCGGTCGACGACATGGCCGCAATATTACGAGACGATCACGCGGCAGCGCGTGTGTGTGGCGTCACAGGTACGGGTGCGCCGCGCGGAGTGTGCTCCTACGCTCGAAGAGAGGGCCATCGGAGAGGACCCGCATGCCGGAAGGAATCGCATGACTGTCGATCCGACCGAGCCGGACACATTCGCCGAGGAAGAGGTCGCAGTGCTCGACGAGGAAATCCCGGAGGCCGACGCCGCCGAGCAGCACACGGAAGTCCAGCAGCAGGAGGACGAGCATCCCACCCATCTCGAGCAGGAGTCCGCCAACCCGGCGGACGCGTCCGAACAGGCACGGGTCGTGTCTCTGGACGAAGACGACTACCGCTGATTTGTTCGGTTTAATGTTGAATCGCCTATCGCCGCGGGCGTCCGGTCCGTGAAATTCTGCGTCCGCACCGCGCACAGCCGGGTTACCCAAAAGTACGATGGCGGGCGCGACGCCACAGCGCGCATGGATCGATTTTTGGGAGGCGGCGTGACAGCCATCGAGCAGACAGAGGCAGCACGCCCTCGGGGCACGCGCCTGCCGCGCCGAGCCCGACGGAACCAGCTTCTGGGTGCGGCCCAGGAGGTGTTCGTCGCTCAGGGGTACCACTCCGCCGCGATGGACGACATCGCCGAACGGGCGGGCGTCAGCAAGCCGGTGCTCTACCAGCACTTCCCGGGCAAGCTCGAGCTCTACCTGGCCCTGCTCGACCAGCACTGCGAGGCGCTCCTCCAGGCCGTGCGCACGGCGCTGGCGTCCACGACGGACAACAAGCTCCGGGTCGCGGCGACGATGGACGCGTACTTCGCGTACGTGGAGGACGAGGGCGGCGCGTTCCGTCTCGTCTTCGAGTCCGATCTGACCAACGAGCCGGCCGTGCGCGAGCGCGTGGACCGGGTCAGCCTGCAGTGCGCCGAGGCGATCTCGGACGTGATCGCCGAGGACACCGGTCTGTCCAAGGACGAGTCGATGCTGCTGGCCGTGGGCCTGGGCGGGGTCTCCCAGGTCGTGGCGCGCTACTGGCTCTCCAGCGAGTCCGCCATCCCCCGCGACAAGGCGGTGGCGCTCCTGACCTCGCTGGCCTGGCGCGGTATCGCCGGGTTCCCGCTGCACCCCACGGACGGTCAGCCGATCGCCGAGGGCCACTGAGCCGTCCGTCCGCACTCCCGGCTGTTCGCTCCTGGCGTTCCGCAGGTGCGCCGTGCGGGTCCCCTCACCGGGCTAATGTGTGCAGCGTACGGCGCGGGAGACGCGCAACGCTGACCGTTCGGAGGGACATAGCCGTGGAGGTCAAGATCGGCGTGCAGCACGCACCCCGGGAGATCGTTCTGGAGAGCGGGCAGTCCGCCGAGGAGGTCGAGCGCGCCGTGGCCGACGCGCTGGCCGGCAAGGCGCAGCTGCTCAGCCTCACGGACGAGAAGGGCCGCAAGGTCCTGGTCCCGGCCGAGAAGATCGCGTACGTGGAGATCGGCGAGCCCGCGGTTCGCCGGGTGGGCTTCGGCGCGCTCTGAGAACGCGCTCCGACACGTACGACCGAACAGGGGAAGGCCCGGCGGATCCGATCCGCCGGGCCTTCCGCGCGTCCTGACGCCCACTGCTCCTGTGCCCTGGGCGAAAGTCCTGGTGAGGGGCGCCGAGGAGGATTGCGCGGGTGGCGGCCCGGGTAGTACGGCCTACGACCGAATTGCCCGCCCCGCACCGCACGCGAGGTGATCCCGTGTTCCTGGAAGCCCTCGGCTCCGCCCTGCTCGGACTCGCCCTGGCCTGGGCCGCCGTGCACCGGCTGCCCGACCGCCTCCCCGCACGTGGGGTCGTCCTCACCACGGGCTCTCTGGGTGCCGTGTTCGGCGCCCTGGTGACGCATGGGGCCCTGGGCCCCGGGCACGGCCTGGCCACACTGCTCGGAGCGCTCGCCGTCTCGACGGTCCTGCTCTCGCTGCTGATCCGCCCGGCGTCCCGGCTGCGCCGATCAGCGGCGGCGTGAACAGCGCCTCGACGACAACCACGGACGATGGGCTCTCAGCCCACCCCGCGCCCCTTCACGCGGTCGGAGGCGCACCCTCGACGCCGTCGGCGCGTGTCCCGGGACGCACCCGGGAGACGCGCCGCGCCTGAGGCGTTACGCGGCCAGACCCAGCGCGGCCATGCGCTTGGTGTGGGCCTCGGTGATGCGGGAGAACATGCGGCCGACCTCCGCCAGGTCGAAGCCGTCCGCGACACCGCCGACGAGCATCGTGGAGAGCGCGTCGCGCTCGGCGACGACCCGCTGGGCCTGGGAGAGCGCCTCGCCCATCAGACGGCGCGCCCACAGCGCGAGCCGCCCGCCGACGCGCGGGTCGGCCTCGATCGCGGCCCGGACCTTCTCCACGGCGAAGTTGCCGTGGCCGGTGTCGTCGAGCACCGAGAGCACGAGCCCACGCGTGTCGGAGTCGAGGCGGGCCGCGACCTCACGGTAGAAGTCACTGGCGATCGAGTCACCGACGTACGCCTTGACCAGGCCCTCCAGCCAGTCCGAGGGAGCGGTCTGCCGGTGGAAGTCGTCCAGCGCCTTGGCGAAGGGCTCCATCGCGGCCGTCGGCTCGGCGTCCACGGCGGTCAGCCGGTTCCGCAGCTGCTCGAAGTGGTGGAACTCCGCGGAGGCCATCTTCGCCAGCTCCGCCTTGTCCGCGAGCGTCGGCGCGAGCTTGGCGTCCTCGGCGAGCCGCTCGAAGGCCGCCAGCTCGCCGTAGGCCAGTGCGCCGAGCAGGTCGACGACCGCGGCACGGTACTGCGGCTCGGCGGATGCCGTGGCCCAGTCCTGGGCGGCGATCCCGGTGAGCTCTTCGGCGTTCTCCGAGGCGGACTCCCCGGCGGTCGCTCCGGCGGGCGTGGCGTTGTCAGGCGTCTCCATGAAGCGCACAATAGCCCGCTCTCCGACCCGCGTAAGGCCCTGGTCAGTCACTGTGACCGCGCCCTCATCACGAATTCTCCCAACACACATGCGCGAATCCGGGGTACAGTGGTAAAGCGCCTGCTGAGTATGCGGACATGCTTTCGCACGTTCGGACGTACCCGGTGGGCCGACTCATGAATGAGGATGCCCGGTCGGTGGCCCGACTGGCTCCGACCCGACAACCCTCCCCGCGCACCCGCAGGAGGGAACCTCAGCGGCACGACGCTCGAGCGACGGCAGTGGTCCCGCGCCACCCGGCTGTGATCCATTCGTCGATCCGGCCGGAAGCGAATCGGCACGGTACGACCCCCAGCGTTCGCCTCGCGCCGCGTCTCACAGAAGAGGCAGCACCCTGACTACGACTTTCCGAGAGCTCGGGATCCTTCCCGAGACGGCCGAGGCGCTCGAAGCCGTCGGCATCGTGTCCCCCTTTCCCATCCAGGAGATGACCCTTCCGGTCGCCCTCTCCGGCACCGACGTCATCGGCCAGGCCAAGACCGGCACCGGCAAGACCCTCGGTTTCGGTCTGCCGATCCTGGAGCGCGTCACCGTCCCCGCGGACGTCGAGGCCGGCCGGGCGAAGCCCGAGCAGCTGACCGACGCCCCGCAGGCACTGGTCGTCGTCCCCACGCGTGAGCTGTGCACCCAGGTCACCAACGACCTGCTGACCGCCGGCAAGGTCCGTAACGTCCGCGTGCTCGCCATCTACGGCGGCCGGGCGTACGAGCCGCAGGTCGAGGCGCTCAAGAAGGGCGTCGACGTCATCGTCGGCACCCCGGGCCGCCTGCTCGACCTGGCCGGTCAGCGCAAGCTCGACCTGTCCCACGTCAAGGCCCTCGTGCTCGACGAGGCCGACGAGATGCTCGACCTGGGCTTCCTGCCCGACGTCGAGAAGATCATCAACATGCTTCCGGCGAAGCGTCAGACCATGCTGTTCTCGGCGACCATGCCGGGCGCCGTCATCGGTCTGGCCCGCCGCTACATGTCGCAGCCCACGCACATCCGCGCCACCGCGCCGGACGACGAGGGCGCGACCGTCGCCAACATCACGCAGCGCGTCTACCGCGCGCACTCCATGGACAAGCCGGAGCTGGTCTCCCGCATCCTGCAGGCCAACGGCCGCGGGCTCGCGATGATCTTCTGCCGTACGAAGCGCACGGCGGCCGACATCGCCGAGCAGCTGGAGCGGCGCGGCTTCGCGTCCGGCGCGGTCCACGGCGACCTCGGCCAGGGCGCCCGCGAGCAGGCTCTGCGCGCGTTCCGCAACGGCAAGGTCGACGTGCTCGTCTGCACCGACGTCGCCGCGCGCGGTATCGACGTCGAGGGCGTCACGCACGTCATCAACTACCAGTCGCCGGAGGACGAGAAGACGTTCCTCCACCGCGTGGGCCGCACCGGCCGCGCGGGCAACAAGGGCACGGCCGTGACCCTGGTCGACTGGGACGACATCCCGCGCTGGCAGCTCATCAACAAGGCGCTGGAGCTGGACTTCCACGACCCGGTCGAGACGTACTCCACGTCCCCGCACCTCTTCGAGGAGCTGGACATCCCTGCGGGCACCAAGGGTGTCCTGCCCCGCGCCGAGCGGACCCGTGCGGGTCTGGGCGCGGAGGAGCTCGAGGACCTGGGCGAGCCGGGCGGTCGTGGTGGCCGTGGCCGCAAGCAGGCCGCCCCGGCGGTCGAGGAGCGTCCGGAGCGTACGCGCACCCCGCGCCAGCGTCGCCGTACGCGTGGTGGATCCGCTCTGGACGAGGCGGCCGCGGTCGCCACTCCGGCCGCCGCTCCGGTGGCGGAGGACGCCCCCGCGGAGCCGCGCACCCCGCGCCGCCGTCGCCGCACCCGTACGGGCGGCGCGTCGAGCGCGCCGGTCGTGGAGGCCGCTGTCGCCCCGGTGACGGAGGCCCCTGTGGCTCCCGCCGCTCGGGTCGCCCCGGCCCCCCGGGTCGCTCCCGTCGTCGCGCAGGCCACGCCGGTCGACGAGGCCCCCAAGGCCCCGCGCCGTCGCCGTGCGCGCGTCCTGAAGCCCGAGGCCGAGACCGTGTCCTTCCAGACCGTGGAGACGGCTGCCGCCGCGCTCGCGTCGGTCGCGCCGGTCGAGACGGTCGCCCCGGTGGAGACGGTCGAGGAGCCGAAGAAGGCTCCCCGCCGCCGCACGGTGAAGAAGGCCGCCACCACGGTCGTCGAGACGGCCCCCGTGGCCGCCGAGATCGTCGAGGAAGCCCCCAAGGCCCCTCGTCGCCGCACGACGAAGAAGGCCGTCGCCGCCGAGGCACCGGCCGTCGAGGTCGCCGAGGCACCGGCCGCCGAGGTCGCCGAGGAGGCCCCCAAGGCTCCCCGTCGCCGCACGGTGAAGAAGGCCGCCACCACGGTCCTCGAGACGGCCCCCGTGGCCGCCGAGGTCGCCGAGGAGGCCCCCAAGGCTCCCCGTCGCCGTACGACGAAGAAGGCCGTCGCCGCCGAGGCCCCCGACGCCTCGGAGCCGAAGGCGGCCCCGCGCCGCCGCACGGTGAAGAAGGCGGCCGCCGCTCCGGCGGAGGCCACCGCGACGACCGAGCCGGCCGAGGCTCCCAAGGCCCCGCGTCGCCGCACGACGAAGAAGGCCGCGGCCGCGCAGCCCGAGAGCTGACGCGCCCCGCACCACGACAGGGCGGCCCGCTCCCTTCCCGGGGAGCGGGCCGCCCGGTCGTTTGGCCCCCCGCCGGGGAGTGCCCGCAC